>NZ_JBWKOX010000003.1:243634-501626 GCF_059416305.1 Pseudomonas sp. GW821-FHT09D08 | reverse complement strand
CGGGAGCCGGATTTGAACCGACGACCTTCGGGTTATGAGCCCGACGAGCTACCAGACTGCTCCATCCCGCGTCTGTGGGCGGCATTCTACAGCCAGATGGCGAGGTGTCAACCGTTAATGAGGCGATGGGTCAAATAAGTGTGAAATAGCTGACATGCAACCTAAGTTCGCGATTGAAAACGCTTTTTGTAGTGAGCGGGCTTGCCCCGCGCCAAGCTGCGGAGCAGTCCGTGGTGAAGTGCACACTATCTTGTGTGGGGCTGCTTGCCAGTCCCGCGCGGGGCAAGCCCGCTCGCTAAAACAAAAAAGGCCACTCTTTCGAGTAGCCTTTTTTGATGTTTGGTTGCGGGAGCCGGATTTGAACCGACGACCTTCGGGTTATGAGCCCGACGAGCTACCAGACTGCTCCATCCCGCGTCTGTGTGTCGGCATTCTACAGAGGATCACGAGTGTGTCAACCGGTGAATCGAAGAAAAGCGCTTGTGGTTCAATCGGTTAGCTCTCCATACAGAGCCGTTTGAGGGCTTCGGGCCAGAAGGGCCAAGGGTTTCAGCTCTATTGGGGCGCTAATTTCGATTGAGAAAATAAATTCATCTGGGAAGTTTCCTACCGCTCAGACGGAAGATTCAAACTACTGGTGCTATATACAGGGGTGGATGCGATACTGGCCACCCGTTGGATTACACCCGCCTTTCTACTTATGACGCAGCGCAAAATCATCCACGTTGACTGTGATTGCTTCTACGCCGCCATTGAGATGCGCGATGACCCGAGCCTGGCGCAAAAGCCCCTGGCGGTAGGTGGGTCGGCAGATCGAAGGGGCGTGATCGCTACATGCAACTACGAAGCGCGGGCGTACGGGGTGCGTTCCGCCATGTCGTCGCGGCATGCCCTGAAGCTCTGCCCGGACCTGACCATCGTCAAGCCGCGCATGGATGCCTATAAGGAAGCGTCGAAGGAAATCCAGACGATCTTTCGCGACTACACCGACCTGATCGAGCCCCTGTCGCTGGACGAGGCCTACTTGGATGTCTCCGACAGCCCGCACTTTGGCGGCAGCGCCACGCGCATCGCCCAGGACATTCGGCGCCGGGTCTCCAACCAATTGCACATCACCGTGTCCGCCGGCGTGGCTCCGAATAAGTTCTTGGCCAAGATCGCCAGCGATTGGAAAAAGCCCAACGGCCTGTTTGTCATCACCCCGGATCAGGTCGAGGACTTTGTTTCCCAACTGCGGGTAAGCAAGTTGCACGGCGTGGGCAAGGTGACGGCAGACAAGCTGGCGCGCCTGGGCATCGAAGACTGCCTGCAATTGCGCGAATGGAACAAGCTGGCGCTGGTACGTGAGTTCGGCAGCTTTGGCGAGCGTTTGTGGAGCCTGGCCCGTGGCATAGATGAGCGTGTGGTGCAGAACGACAGCCGGCGGCAGTCCATCAGTGTGGAAAATACCTACGATGTGGACCTGCCGGATCTCTCAAGCTGCCTGGCGAAACTTCCAGAGTTGATGGAGACCCTGGCAGGGCGCATGGCGCGTATCGACAGCAGCTACAAGGCGGGCAAGCCGTTCGTTAAGGTGAAGTTTCATGATTTTACCCAGACGACGCTGGAGCAGGCGGGCGCGGCGCGGGATCTGGAGAGTTATCAACAGTTGATGACCCAGGCGTTCAATCGCGGTGGGAAACCGGTGCGGTTGTTGGGGATTGGGGTGCGGTTGCTGGACCTGAGTGGCGGTAACGAGCAGTTAGAGTTCTCTTGGTAGAACCCGGAAACAAAATGTGGGAGGAGGCAAGCCCCTTCCCACATTTGGATCGATAGCGTTTCCGCAGCCTCAGCGTGCTCCGGGATCCGCCACCAACCGCCCCGCATCCTTGGTCAACGCCTGCAGGAATTCCTGCTGCAACTCGGGATCATTGCGGGTCAGTTCGATCAGGCTTTGTTCCAGTTCGCTGGCTTCTTCCTCCAGGCCCAGCTCCGACAGGCGCTTGACCCGGTGCACCCACTGGCTGACTTCATCGTCTTCCAGGTCGTCGTAGATCAGGCCGTGGGCTTCCAGCAACTTGCCGCGCAGGGTGCTGCTGATCGCCAGGGTCGAGTCCGAGTGCACGTCGTCCTGGCCATCTTCCACGCTGATCTTCAAGGTCGTGACGCGGTTCAGGTCCTGCTCGGCAAACGGGCTGTCCAACAGGTTCAGGCGCAGCACGCCGTTGCGGTCGGTGGTCAGCTCATGGGTCTGTTTGCCGGCGGTGACCTGGACCGGGCGTTCGCTCCAGGGCAGGCTCGAATACTCCACGCGTTTGTCGCGCTGGACTTCATCGATACCCGCCAGGTTCTGTTGCGCGCGCCCATGGGATTGCACGTTCATGAACGGGTTGAGACCGTCCACGCCGTAGGTCAGCCAGTCGTGGGTCATGCTGGTCGGCAGGTTGCCGAGGGCGAAGATGTTCGCCACGTTGGCGCCCGCACCCGCGACCAAAGCCACTGCACCCAGGGGCATCTCATAGAGTTTGCGCCAGGGTTGGTAAGGCGTGTAGCGGTCGTAACGACGGGTGACTTCGAATTCGGTGACCTCAAAGGTCTTTTGCTCGTGAATACGAACCCGGCGTTGCGGCAGTTCCAGCACTTTGGGTTCGCCTACATCGATCTGCAGGCTGTGGTCGAGCAACTTACGCTCGACCCGCTCCTCGTGCTCACTGCGTTGCGACATCTGATTGGCGCAGCCGCTGACCAGCAGGGCGCCGCATAAGGCGGCGCCCCCCAGGGCTCTGGTGTTTCGCTTGAACATGACGTCTCTTGATCTGGTTTTCAGCGACGAATACGCGCCTGGAGGAAAGACAGCACGTCAGCCACCGGCAACGGTTGGGCTTCGGCTTCGGTCCGGCTCTTGTATTCCAGATTGCCATCGGCCAGGCCGCGGTCACTGACCACGATCCGGTGCGGGATGCCAATCAGCTCCATGTCGGCGAACTTGATGCCCGGGCTGGTTTTCTTGTCGCGGTCATCCAGCAGCACTTCAAAACCAGCGGCCGTGAGTTCGGCATACAGTTTGTCGGTGGCTTCGCGTACTTGCTCGGTTTCGTAACGCAGTGGTACCAGGGCCACCTGGAAAGGCGCCAGGGCGTCACTCCAGATAATGCCTTTCTCGTCGTTGTTCTGCTCGATGGCAGCGGCAACCACGCGGGAAACGCCAATGCCGTAGCAGCCCATGTCGAGGGTGATCGGCTTGCCGTTCTCGCCCAGCACTTCGCACTTCATCGCCTTGCTGTACTTGTTGCCCAGCTGGAAGATGTGCCCGACTTCGATGCCGCGCTTGATTTCCAGGGTGCCCTTGCCGTCCGGGCTTGGGTCGCCAGCAACGACGTTGCGCAGGTCGGCCACGGTCGGCACCGGCAGGTCACGCTCCCAGTTCACACCGAAGTAGTGCTTGTCGTCGATGTTCGCGCCGATACCGAAGTCGCTCATCAGCTCGACCGAGCGGTCGATGATGATCGGCAACGGCAGGTTCAGCGGGCCGAGGGAGCCGGCACCGGCGCCGATGGCGTCGCGCAGTTCGGCATCGCTGGCCATGACCAGCGGGCTGGCCACGCCAGGTTGCTGGGCGGCCTTGATTTCGTTGAGTTCGTGGTCGCCACGGATCACCAGGGCGATCAGCTTGCCTTCTTCTTCGGCATGCACGATCAGGGTCTTGATGGTCTTTTCAATCGGCAGATTGAATTTCTCCACCAGGGCCGCGATGGTCTTGGTCTCTGGCGTATCCACCAGGCGCAGTTCTTCAGCCGGGGCTGGACGGGAGGTTTCCCGTGGCACGGCTTCGGCTTTCTCGATGTTCGCCGCGTAGTCGGAACCGTTGCTGAACGCGATATCGTCTTCGCCGGACTCGGCCAGCACGTGGAATTCGTGGGAGCCGGCACCGCCGATGGAGCCATTGTCCGCTTCAACCGCCCGGAACTTCAGGCCCAGGCGTGTGAACACGTTGCAGTAGGCCTGGTGCATGCGGTCATAGGTGACCTGCAGTGATGCCTGGTCGGCGTGAAACGAATAGGCGTCCTTCATGATGAATTCACGGCCACGCATCAAGCCGAAGCGTGGGCGGATTTCATCGCGGAATTTGGTCTGGATCTGATACAGGTTCAGAGGCAGCTGCTTGTAGCTGCTCAACTCGTTGCGCATCAGGTCGGTGATCACTTCTTCATGGGTCGGGCCGGCGCAGAAGTCGCGGCCATGACGGTCCTTGAAGCGCAGCAACTCAGGGCCGTACTCTTCCCAGCGTCCGGATTCCTGCCACAGCTCGGCCGGTTGCGTGCTCGGCATCAACACTTCGAGAGAGCCGGCAGCATTCATTTCTTCGCGAACGATGGCTTCGACCTTGCGCATCACCTTCAAGCCCATGGGCAGCCAGGTGTACAGGCCCGAGGCCAGTTTGCGAATCATGCCGGCGCGCAGCATCAGCTGGTGGCTGATCACGACCGCATCGGAAGGCGTTTCTTTCTGTGTGGCGAGCAAATATTGACTGGTACGCATGGTAGGCCGTTGTCGGTTGCTTGAACTTGAAATGACTTGGGATTGTACGGGCGCAAACTGCCGCCGTACAGGCATCAGAATGCAGGGCTGTCTGTAGGCGCAGAGCTTGCTTGCGATGGGGGCGCCGCGGTCTGGCTTTTAAAGGGCCCCCAGAATCAGTCCTCTACCGGCGGATTCAACCGCATCCGCCGATTTTCCTGATACCAGTGCAACGCAATCAGCAGCAGTGTCGGTACGCCCAGCATGCAGGTGATCAGGAAGAAGTTGTGGTACCCGAACTTCTCCACCATCACCCCCGAGTACCCGCCGATCAGGCGCGGCAGCAACAGCATGATCGAACTGAGCAGCGCATATTGGGTGGCGGAAAACTTGAGGTTGGTCAGGCTCGACAGGTAGGCCACGAATGCCGACGTGGCCAGGCCCGAGCTGAAGTTATCCAGGGAGATGGTAAAGATCAGCATCTGCAGGTCGGGGCCCATGTCGGCGAGCATCACGAACAGCAGGTTGGTCCCCGCCGACGCTACACCGCCTATAAACAGGATCGGCAGGATGCCGAAGCGCACGATCAGCAGGCCGCCCATGCCGGCGCCGAGCAGGGTCATGATCAGGCCGAAGATCTTGCTGACCCCGGCGATCTGGTCCTTGGTAAAACCCTGGTCGATGTAGAACACGTTGGCCATCACGCCCATCACCGTGTCGGACATACGATAGGTGGCGATCAGCCCCAGCAGCAGCAATGCCTGCCAGCGGTAGCGCAGGATAAAGTCGTTGACCGGCGTGAGCACCGGCGCCAGGCCCCGCCGGCCCATTGCCGACAGGCACAGCGTGGTGAGAATGATATAGAGAATGGCGCGCAGGAACGCGCGGTCGTCCATCAGCAAGTCCCACAGGCTGACGCCGTGAAACAGCACGCTGGCGAAGTCGGTGTTGAACAACTGGGTGAACATCGCCGGTACGGATACCAGCAACACGATCAGCACAAACACCGACACCAGTTGATGCACGAAGCTATAGCGCCCGGCCTGCAACTGGGTGCGCAGCGGTACATTCGGTTCGCGCATGAACAGCGTGGTCAGCAGCGCCGGGATCATCAGCACGCCGAACAGCACATAGGTACCGGTCCAGGCCGAGTGCTTATAGTTGAAGCCGGTGGAGCCGAAGCCTTCGGCAAAGAACAGCGCACCGGCCGTGGCCAGCAGGGCGGCGATGCGGTAGCCGGACATATAGCTGGCGGCCAGGGCGGCCTGGCGGCTGTCGTCGGCGATTTCCAGGCGATAGGCGTCGACCGCGATGTCCTGGGTGGCGGAAGCAAAGGCCACCACGACGGCAATGGCGATCAGCCAGGACAGGTGTTTCTGCGGGTCGCAGAACCCCATGCCGATCAATCCGAGGATCACCAGCGACTGTGCAAGCACCAGCCAGGAGCGACGACGTCCGAGTTTACCGAGCAGTGGCAGGCGCCATTGGTCGAGCAGCGGCGACCAGACCCATTTGAAGGCATACGCCAAACCGATCAAGCTCGCATAGCCGATGGTCTCGCGGGCCACACCGGCCTCACGCAGCCACACCGAAAGCGTCGAGAACACCAACATGTAAGGCAAGCCGGCGGCAAAGCCGAGCAACAACAGCACTAACGTCGAGGGGCTGGCATAGGCGGCGAGCGCGGCGCGCCAGGTTTTACGGGGCATGGGCTGGAGTCTGCCTCAGATTCACGGAAACAAAGCGCGCACTCTAACCGCTGTGCTCTACCGGGCGCCAGCCATGGCGCTGAATATCCACGCGATTGTTGCGCACCGTGACGCCCTCATCGCGCAAGCGTGCCCGTTGCTCGTCGCCCGAGGCGCTGCCCACCGGCAGACTTATCCGACCACCGGCACCCAGCACACGATGCCAGGGCAATGTGGTGCCCTCGGGAAGTTGGCTCAAGGTACGACCCACCCAGCGCGCGGCGCGCCCCAGCCCGGCCAGTTGCGCCAGCTCGCCGTAACTCACCACGCAACCGGCGGGGACTTGCGCCAGGGTCAGATACAGCGCGGTGCGGCGTATTTCGGCGGGGGTTTGTGGGGTATCGGCAGGCTGATTCACTGTGGGCATATCCGTTGGGATCGTCGGTCTTTTGTAAGAAACGTCTGTAAGTATGCTGTTGAGAATTGAACTCAACACAAATCCTTGAGTCAGTCCTAGCTATCTAACACGATAATCGCCCCTTTTCGCCAACCTTGAGCTCCCTATCCGCTTATGTTGTCCAGAACCCTGCTGTGCCTCGCTGTCTTCAGTGCTTCCACGCCCCTGCTGGCCGATACCGTCTGGTTGAAAAACGGTGACCGCCTGACCGGTAAGATCAAGGTCTTCGACGGTGGCAAGCTGCTGATCCAGACCGACTACGCCGGCGCCATTCCGGTGGACTGGAAGCAGGTGAAAACCCTGGAGAGCGACCAGGAGTTGCTGGTCAAGCAGGACGCCTACACCGGCGAAAAGGCCAAGTCCCTGCAGGCGGCGGACGATGGCAAGGTGGTGCTGGCCAATGGCGAGGCGCCCAAGACTGTCGAGCTGGCAAGTATCCAGCAGATCATCAAGCCCAAGCCGGTGATCGAAGACCTGGTGTGGAAGGGCAATGTCGACATGGCGCTGGACTACAAGCGCGCCGAAAAAGACACCAACGACTACGACATCGACTTCAAGACCTCCGCGCGCCATGGCCAATGGCGCCATACCGGGCAGGGCGAATACAACCGCGAGTTCCAGGACGACGTCACCACCACCGACAACTGGGCGCTGGAGTATGACCTGGACCGCTTCATCACCGAGCACTGGTTCTGGCAGGGGCGCCTGACCTACAAGCGCGACAAGGTTGAAGACCTGGCGCGCCAACGTACCGTCGGTACCGGCCCGGGCTACCAGTTCTGGGACGACGAGCTGGGTGCGTTCTCCCTCGGCTCGCTGGTCAACCGCACCGATTACGAATACGCCGATGGCGGCAAGGACAACTTCTATTCCCTGGCCATGAAGTGGAACTACAACCGCTACCTGGTGGGCAAGACCGTTGAGTTCTTCACCAATGGCGAGGTGGGCAAGCCTATCGACGGCCCGGCCGAGTACTCCCTGGATGCGGAAATGGGCCTGCGCTACAAGGTGACCGAGTGGGCGTCGCTCAACCTCAAGGCCGAGCGCGACGTGATCAGCGGCGATTCGGAAAGCAGCCTGAGCAAAACCCGCTATACCGCAGGCTTCGGCGTCGCCTGGTAATCGAGCCCTGGCAACCGGCGCGTAGATTGATTACCTTGTGTTGAGATCCATTCCCATACGCTATGGGCGGCTGAATACCCGAGGAGTCATACGTTGAGCGCGCAGGTTGCCAAGAACGCCCGAGAGCTGTTGCTCAAGGAATACCGTGGGGCTCTCTCCACACTGTCCAAGGCCATGCCCGGCTTTCCGTTCGGCTCGGTCGTGCCGTATTGCCTCGACGAGCAGGGCCGCCCGCTGATCCTGATCAGCCGTATCGCCCAGCACACCCATAACCTGCAAAAAGATCCCAAGTGCTCGCTGCTGGTCGGCGAGCGCGAAGCGGATGACGTGCAGGCCGTGGGGCGCCTGACCTACCTGGCCGAAGCCGAGAAACTCGACGACCCTGCCGCCATCGAAGCGGCGGCCGAGCGCTATTACCGTTACTTCCCCGATTCGGCCAACTACCACCAGGCCCACGATTTCGATTTCTGGGTGCTCAAGCCGGTGCGCCACCGTTATATCGGCGGGTTTGGCGCGATTCACTGGATCGACCAATTGACCCTGGCCAATCCCTTCGCGGGCAAGGCCGAGCGCAGCATGATCGAGCACATGAACAGCGACCACACCAAGGCCATTGCCCACTACGTCGAGTTGGCCGGCTTGCCGACGTTCGAGCCTGCGCAATTGGCCGGCATCGACAGCGAAGGCCTGCACCTGCGTATCGGCCAGGCCCTGCACTGGCTGCCGTTTGCGGCGTCTTGCAACACGCCGACACAAGTACGCGAAGCCCTGGTTTCATTGGCCCACGCTGAGGTCTGGCCGAAAAAAGCCGCCGCTGAAGCTTGAATTCACGAAACGGCGACGTCATCTAAGGTGGACTGGCAAGGCATTCTTGCGTTGAGGAACCTTTTGATGCGCCCTTTTTTATTGCTCTTTCTGCTGTTCCCGGTGTTGGAGCTGTTCGTATTCGTTCAAGTCAGCGGTGCGATCGGGTTTTTCCCGGCCCTGTTGCTGATCATTCTCGGCTCGATGCTCGGCGTCCTGGTGCTGCGCGTCGCCGGCCTGGCCACGGCGCTGCGTGCTCGTGAGAGCCTGAACCGCGGCGAACTGCCGGCCCAGACCATGCTCGAAGGCCTGATGATGGCGTTGGCGGGTGGCCTGTTGATCCTGCCCGGCTTTATCAGCGACGTAGTGGGCCTGGTGATGCTGCTGCCGTTCACCCGCAAATTGCTCGCGGGCAAGATGCGCCAGCGCGCCGAAGAGGCCGCGATTCGCCAACGCGCGTTCGCCGACGACCTGCAACCCCGTGGCGGCCCGGCCCCGCGCCAACCGTTGGGGCGAGAAGGCGACGTGATCGAAGGCGAGTTCGAACACCGCGACAGCAAATAACCGCTTCACTGGCACGGCACCTTCGGGTGCCGTGTTGCTTTTATAGGCGGGCAGACGCAAAAAAAATCATCGCCGGCCCCTTGTAATAAGCTTATGCGCCCTTATGTAACGGTCACCGCAAGGTTTCTGGTGGCGACACCGGACAGACTTCCGTGTTTCGCCCAGCGAACCGCGACCGGCACTGCCGGAATACAACCCGCCGGTATCGATACCGGCCGATGAAAAAACACAATTAGGAGAGATCGACAATGAGCAAGCTTCGTCCTCTGCACGACCGCGTCGTAATCCGTCGCAGCGAAGAAGAAAAGAAAACCGCTGGCGGTATCGTTCTGCCAGGTTCGGCTGCTGAAAAAGCCAACCACGGTGTGATCGTCGCTGCAGGCCCAGGCAAGACTCTGGAAAACGGTGACGTACGTGCGCTGGCCGTTAAAGTCGGTGACAAGGTTGTATTTGGCCCTTACTCCGGCAGCAACACTGTGAAAGTCGACGGCGAAGACCTGCTGGTTATGGCTGAGAACGAGATTCTCGCCGTTCTGGAAGACTGATTTCCCCGCTCATTTTCCCGTTACTACAAAGTATTTAAGGAATATCGATCATGGCTGCTAAAGAAGTTAAATTCGGCGATTCCGCCCGTAAGAAAATGCTCACCGGTGTCAACATCCTGGCTGACGCAGTAAAAGCGACCCTGGGCCCGAAAGGCCGCAATGTGATCATCGAGAAGAGCTTCGGCGCTCCGACCATCACCAAGGACGGCGTTTCCGTCGCCAAAGAAATCGAACTGGAAGACCGTTTCGAAAACATGGGCGCGCAGCTGGTCAAAGACGTTGCCTCCCGTGCCAACGATGACGCAGGCGACGGCACCACCACCGCTACCGTTCTGGCTCAGGCCATCGTCAACGAAGGCTACAAGGCCGTTGCTGCCGGCATGAACCCGATGGACCTCAAGCGCGGCATCGACAAGGCGACCATCGCCATCGTCGCTGAGCTGAAGAACCTGTCCAAGCCTTGCGCCGACACCAAGGCTATCGCCCAGGTAGGCACCATCTCCGCCAACTCCGACAGCTCCATCGGCGACATCATTGCCGAAGCCATGGAAAAAGTCGGTAAAGAAGGCGTGATCACCGTTGAAGAAGGCACTGGCCTGGAAAACGAACTGTCGGTTGTTGAAGGCATGCAGTTCGACCGTGGCTACCTGTCCCCGTACTTCGTCAACAAGCCGGAAACCATGGTTGCCGAGCTGGACAGCCCGCTGATCCTGCTGGTCGACAAGAAGATCTCCAACATCCGCGAAATGCTGCCAGTGCTGGAAGCCGTTGCCAAAGCCGGCCGCCCACTGCTGATCGTTTCCGAAGACGTTGAAGGCGAAGCCCTGGCGACCCTGGTTGTGAACAACATGCGTGGCATCGTTAAAGTCGCAGCCGTCAAGGCTCCAGGCTTCGGCGACCGTCGCAAGGCCATGCTGCAGGACATCGCCGTCCTGACCGGCGGTACCGTTATCTCCGAAGAGATCGGCCTGAGCCTGGAAAGCGCCACCCTGGAAAACCTGGGTAGCGCCAAGCGCGTGACCATCTCCAAGGAAAACACCATCATCGTTGACGGTGCTGGCGTTGACGGCGACATCCAATCGCGCATCACTCAGATCCGTGCCCAGGTTGCCGAGACGTCCTCGGACTACGACCGTGAAAAACTGCAAGAGCGCCTGGCCAAGCTGTCCGGCGGCGTTGCAGTGATCAAGGTTGGCGCGGGTTCCGAAGTTGAAATGAAAGAGAAGAAAGCCCGCGTTGAAGACGCCCTGCACGCAACCCGCGCAGCCGTCGAAGAAGGCGTGGTACCTGGCGGTGGCGTTGCGCTGATCCGTGCCCTGGAAGCCCTGACCAACCTGACCGGCGACAACGCTGACCAGAACGTCGGTATCGCTGTGCTGCGTCGTGCGGTTGAAGCACCGCTGCGCCAGATCGCTGCCAACTCCGGCGACGAGCCAAGCGTTGTGGTCAACGAAGTCAAGAACGGCAAAGGTAACTACGGTTACAACGCTGCGACTGGCGTCTACGGCGACATGATCGAAATGGGCATCCTGGACCCTACCAAGGTGACTCGTTCCGCGCTGCAGGCCGCAGCCTCCATCGGTGGTCTGATCCTGACCACCGAAGCTGCAATCGCTGACAAGCCGAAGGCTGAAGGCTCGGCTGGCGGCGGTATGCCAGACATGGGCGGCATGGGTGGCATGGGCGGCATGATGTAAGCCAGCCTTACCCCTGTACTGAAAAAGCCCCGCCTGCAGTGATGCAGGCGGGGCTTTTTTGTGGGCGCTGTCTTTGGCTTCAGGTGGGCGTTGCGCGCGTGGAGGGCCGTTGCAGCAACAGGCAATACAGCCCCAGGCAGATCAGCCAGCAGAAAATTGCCGTCCACACGTTATGGGAAAAGAAGTGTGCGCCTTGCATCATGCGGCTGACGGAAAACAAGCTGCCCAAGCCGACGGCGAAGATGAATGCGCTGCGCGCCATCCGTGGCTGCCGGTCACGCAGTGCAAAAAACAGGGCAAACAAGGCGAACCCGGTGGCGGCATGACCGCCTGGCCAGCAGCGCCCGGGTTTATCGGTGGGCGGGCGAGGGCTCAGCAATTTGCTGTAGGTTTCCTGACCGCCGAATTCCTGGACGCTCCACGGGCACTGGACGCCGGTGATGGTTTTCAGCGGAGCGACAAACGCGGTCGCCAGCCCGAGTGACAGCACCAGGCAGCCCAGTTCACGACGATAGGGTTTGAGCCGTCGGAGAATAAACGTGCCGGCAAATCCCAGGATCGCCAGGACCGAGAACAGGATGACCAACTGTTTGGCACGATCATGCAGGATGTCTTCGAGGAAGAAACTGTAACGCCCGATGAAACCGCCCTCCGCACCGTTGTAGAACAGCTTGGCGAGGTCCATGTCCAGCGAAGTCAGCTCCAGCAACAGCAACAGGAGTGCTGCGCCGCCGGGGATGCCCAGGCAGAGCCATAGGTTGAGAGGTTTGGAGACGGGGACGGCGGGGGTGGTGCCCATGGTGGACCCTGGTGAAAAACGTCCCGTACTGACCTGTACGGGACGTTTTGATTAGCGCGTGCTCAGTGCCGGGGCCTCTTCCTTGGGCGCTCTCCAGCTCAGCAACTGTTGTTTGAAGCCATAGCTGGCGGCCTGGTAGTAGGTGATCGCCCGCTGGATCAACGGGTCATCGCTGCCGACCCGCAACTCCTGGCTCTCACCCAGGGCCTGGTCGTGGCGGCGCAGGCCCAGGCGTGGGCTGAGAATGGCCAGGTCCTTGCCGTCGAACAGGCCCAGGTGCTGGTAATTGCCGACCACCACCCGAGGTGGCAGTGGGTTGTCCTGCAGCAGGTTGCGACCAAAGAAGGTGGATTCGTAGCTCAGGTTGAGCAGGCCCAGCAGCGTGGGCGCCAGGTCGATCTGGCTGGCCAGTTGTGCGCTTTCCCGTGCGTCGATCAGCTTGGGTGCATAGATGAACAGCGGAATCTGGTAGTTGGTGATGGGCAGGTCTTCCTTGCCTGCGCTGCCGGCGGTGTGGTCGGCGACGAAGATGAAGATCGTGTTATCGAACCAGGGTTTTTGGCGGGCGGCTTCCAGGAATTGGCCGATGGCGTGGTCGGTGTATTTCACCGCACCGTCGCGGCCATTCCCGGATTTGATGTCGATACGCCCATCCGGGTAGGTGTAGGGGCGGTGGTTGGAGGTGGTCATCAGTTGCAGCAAAAAGGGTTGCTGCTTGGCGTAGTCGGTGTCGGCCAGTTTCAGGGTTTGGTTATACAGGTCCTCGTCAGCCATGCCCCAGGCGTTCTTGAACGAGATTTCTGACTCGGGCACGCTGCTCTGGTCCACGACGCGATAACCGTTGCCGCTGAAAAACGCGTTCATGTTATCGAAGTACCCGCGCCCGCCGTACACAAACACGCTGTCGTAACCGACGGCCGTGAGCTGTTGCCCCAGGCTGGCGAAGCCGCTTTCACGACCGATGCGCTTGACGATCGAGCGCCCGGGCGTGGGTGGAATCGCCAGGGTGATCGCCTCCAGGCCACGGTCGGTGCGGGTGCCGGTGGCATAGAAATTATTGAAATACAGGCTCTGTTTACGCAGCGCATCCAGGTTAGGCGTGAGGTTGCGCTCGTCGCCGTTGCTGCCCATGTACTTGGCGCTGAAACTTTCGATGGTCACCAGCACGACATTGGGTTTGCGCGGCGTGCCCGGATTGGTGATGGCGCGGCGGATATCCAGCGGGTCCTGGCCGATAAAGCGGGCGTTGGGTTCGCTCAGCTCTGCACGCAGTTGCGTGGCGATAACCTCAGTCGGCAGGGTTTTGTAGAACTGTGGGTAATCCAGTTCGTTGTTACGGAATGCGGCGAAAAACTGATACGGACCATTGCTGGCCAGTTCGTTCTTGTAGGCGTTGCCGCCCTGGGCTCGCGGGCTGTCCTGGCTGATCAGCTGCAGGCTGAGGCCGGCAATCACCAACAGGGCCAGGGCATTCACCAGGCGACCGCGCATCGGCGGCAGTGGGGCGCTCATCGCTGCATTGAACGGTTTGCGCAAGGCCAGGCTCAAGACAATCGCCAGCATGGCGAGCAGGCTCAGCAGTTTGCCGATCGGGTAGGACTCGAGCAGGTTGTTCAACACCTCGTCGGAGTACACCAGGTAATCGACGGCAATGAAGTTGAAGCGCACGCCGAACTCATCCCAGAACAGCCACTCGGCCACCGAGGTAAACAGCATGGCGAACAGGCTGACGGTGAGCACGGCCTGCAGGAACCAGCGGTGACCGCGCCGGCGCCACAGCGCGGGCGGGCACACCAGCAAATACAGGCCCAGCGGCAGTGCCGCATAGGCCAGGAAGCCCAGGTCGTAAAGCAGGCCCACGCCAAACACCGGCAGCAGGTTGCCGCCGACTTCATCCAAATGGGTGATGAGCAGCACGCTGCGAGTGAGCAGGAAAATAACCAGCCAGGCACCGGTTACCAACAGCAGATAGCGCATTGGCGCCGTCTTGAGAAACCCCATGTCCATGTTCCTTATATCAATGGGTGGCGATCTTCTGCCTGACACTGTAGTCAGTTTGTGAAGCTATAGTGAAAAACTTGTTCAACTCTGTGCAAGGTTGAAAACCTTTATCGTCGTACCTCTCAGCTCTATCCCTGAGCCACACTTGGCCTTAAGCTGCGCGAGCCAACACGGCCGTTACCGCGTACGGAGACACTGCCCATGCGAATTCTATTGGTTGAAGACAACCGCGATATTCTGGCCAACCTGGCCGACTACCTGGGGCTAAAAGGCTACACCGTGGACTGTGCGCAGGACGGTTTGTCGGGCCTGCACCTGGCCGCCACCGAGCATTACGACTTGATCGTGCTCGACATCATGCTGCCTGGCATCGATGGCTACACCTTGTGCAAGCGCCTGCGTGAAGACGCCCGCCGCGACACGCCAGTGATCATGCTCACCGCCCGCGACCAGTTGGATGACCGGCTGCAGGGCTTCAAGTCCGGTGCCGACGATTACTTGCTCAAACCGTTTGCCCTGTCGGAACTGGCCGCGCGCATCGAAGCGGTGCTGCGCCGTGCCCAAGGCGGCGGTCGCCGCGCCCTGCAAGTGGCCGATCTGAATTACGACCTCGATACCCTGGAAGTGACCCGCGAAGGGCGCCTGCTCAAGCTCAACCCGGTCGGCCTCAAGCTGCTCGCGGTCTTGATGCAGAAAAGTCCCCACGTACTGCGTCGGGAAGTGCTGGAAGAGGCCCTGTGGGGCGATGACTGCCCGGACAGCGACAGCCTGCGCAGCCACGTGCACCAATTGCGCCAGGTGATCGATAAGCCGTTCGCCAAGCCGTTGCTGCAAACCGTGCATGGTGTGGGTTACCGCTTGGCCGAGGGCCGTGATGGAGTTTAAGCAAAGCCTTGCCCAACGGATCATCATCGCCTTTGCCTTGATGAGTGCGTTGGTGGCGGGGGCCTTCGCCATGGGCATCGTCGCCACCGTGCACCTGGTGGAAGAGAAGCTGATCTCGGCAGGCTTGGGCGGTGACCTGCAGCGCCTGCTGCTGATGGACACCGTCGAGGACTGGCGGCACCGCCCCGAGCCCGACCAGCTGTTTTACTTCAGCGGTGGCCCCGGGGATTTTGAATTGCCCAAGGATCTGCGGCATCTGGAACCAGGGTTTCATGAGGTGTTCCGCGAGGCCCTGTCGTATCACGCCATGGTCGAAGTGGTCGACGGTCGGCGCTATGTGCTGCTGCAGGATCAAAGCGATTTCGAAGAGCGCGAGCGCGTGCTGTTTGCCGTGGTGCTGGTGGGCTTCGTGCTCAGCCTGGCGCTGGCGGTATTCCTCGGCTGGGTGCTGGCCCGTAAAGTGATGGCGCCGGTGGTACGCCTGGCTCGTCAGGTGCGGCATCGCGACCAGTTGCTGGGCCTGGCGCCGCCCCTGGCCCCGGACTATGCGGCCGACGAAGTGGGTGAGTTGGCGGTGGCCTTCGACGCCACCCTGGGGCGCCTGCGCCAGGCGTTGTCCCGCGAGCAGTTGTTCACCAGCGATGTCAGCCACGAGCTGCGCACGCCTTTGATGGTGCTGGCCAGCTCCTGCGAATTGTTGCTGGAAAACCCGGCTATCGATCAGCGTGGGCGTAACCAGGTCGAGCGAATCGCCCGCGCCTGCGAAGAAATGCGCGAACTGGTGCAAACCTTCCTGATGCTGGCCCGGGCTCAACATGATGACGGGAGCATGTCACCCAAGGTCAATCTGTCCCAGGTGGCGGATGATCTGCTCGGCATCTGGCGCGAGCCCATCGAGCACAAGGGTCTGGAGTTGATCTACCAGCCGGGCGACCCGCTGGATACGCGCTACAACGCGACCTTCCTGCATGCCGTGATGGGCAACCTGTTGCGCAATGCCCTGCATTACACCGAAAGCGGCTTCATCCGGCTGACCCTGGAGCCGACCGGGTTTGTGGTGGAGGACAGCGGCGTCGGCATTCCCGAAGACAAGCGCGAAGCGATGTTCGAGCCGTTCGTCCGCGGCAGTGAGAAGCGCGGCGAGGGCCTGGGGTTGGGTTTGTCACTGGTGCAGCGCATCTGCGAGAACCAGGGCTGGAGCGTTACCCTCAGCACCATGGAGCCCAATGGCTGTCGCTTTCACGTCCAGTTGAGTCAGGTCAACGCCTGAGCGTTCCCCCTGCCGTTATCCTGCCAGAGATCCCCGTAAATCGGCGAAGATGGCCCCATGATATTGCTTGTGTCTGTAAAGTCTTGAAATGTATGGGATTGGACAGGACAAGTTTTTCACAAGGGGTTGACCTGTTGATCACAGGACGCTGCTTAAGGTTGTAGGCATCAGCAACTGGAGATCCGTTGATGCCTACCCCGATCAAGCTCGAATTTTCCGAAAAGTACGACGACCAGCACGCCCACGAATATTTGCTCAAGCATCAGGACAATCTGGCGCGCCGGTTGTCACACAAACGCGACGAGCAACTGGCCCGTGGCGCGTTGGCGATGGCCGGCGAGCCAGGCCTGGTGCTGGACCTGCCGTGTGGCGCCGGGCGTTTCTGGCCGCTGCTGGCGGAAAAACCCAACCGTGTGATCATCGGCGCCGACAATTCGGCCTCCATGTTGAAGGTCGCGATGGCCGCCCAGCCCGCAGAAGTGGTGAAACGGGTACGGCCCTTGCAGACGTCTGCCTTCGACATCGATTTGCCGGATAACTCGGTCGACAGCATTTTCTGTATGCGCCTGCTCCACCACATCGGTGATCCGGCGCACCGTCAGGCAATTCTGCGGGAGTTTCAGCGGGTTACCCGTGACAGCGTGATCATTTCGCTGTGGGTCGATGGCAATTTCAAAGCCTGGAAACGCAAGCGTCTGGAAGGAAAGCGTCGCAAGACAGGTGAGCAGGAAGGTTACCAGAACAGATTTGTGTTACCGGCTGCTACTGTTGAATCAGAGTTCGAGCAAGCCGGATTCCGTGTTCAGGAATCCCTGGACTTCATACCGCTCTACGCCATGTGGCGGGTGTATGTATTGCGCAAGAGGTAACAGGATGGCAGTTGAGTGCGTAGCAGGCAGTCACGTAGCTCCCGAAGAACGCTTCGATTATTTCTGGCGTCAGCAAGGCGAGTGGGTCGAAGAGCCCAATCGCCGGCGTGGCGGTGAAAGTGGTGTACAGCGTGTACTCAGCGCCAATGGCCGTTTGCTCTACAGCAAGCGTCAGACGGGCCATATCTACCGCAGTTGGCTGCATCCGTTTGGACGCCCAACCGTATTGCGCGAGCGCGATGCCCTCAAGGGCCTGCGACTGCTGGATGTTCGCGTGCCCGAAATGGTCTTTTGTGAGGCGCGTCGTGACCCCGAGCACCGCTGGAAGGCACTGCTGGTGACCGCTGCCCTCGATGGCTTCGACGAAATTGAAAACTGGTACGCCGCCGGTGGTCGCGAACAGTATGGCGAGCAGGTGCACGAGCGCTTGCTCAAGGCGTTGGCCGCTACCCTGGCCCGCATGCACAAGGGACGCTGGCAGCACGGTTGCCTGTACATCAAGCATATTTTCGTGCGGGTGACGGGCGAAGGCGACTCGGTGCAGGTGGAAGTGGCACTGCTGGACTTCGAGAAATGCCGCCAGCGCTTGACCGCTTATCGGGCAGCCTCCCATGACATGTTGCAGCTGCGTCGCCATTCGTCGTGGAACAGCACCGACTGGGAAAAACTCAGCTACTTTTATGAAGCGGCGTTTGGCAGCGCTATCAAGGGTTTAACCAGATGAAGCTAGAAATAGCACGAGGTCTGTTCCTGGTCGGGGCGATGGGCATTGCCGCCCTGGCCCTGGCCGCATGGGAGCAACCTCGCACACAGGTACTCAGTGCGGTGCAAGGTGGCGGGCAATGCCTGTTGCCCCGCGTCGCCAAGGCGAGTGCGGCGGTCAAGCCTGATCATGAGTTGCTGTTGTTCATGTTTGGGATGTCTCAAGGGATGAGGCCGCAAAGTTGAAACGATTCAAACCCCCGAAGAAGGGCCTTGCGATGCGAGGCCCTTTTTTTTTGCCTTTCAAACCTTATCCGCAAGGCGTCTGCTACGGGGGCGCGATGTTGGCTAGACGGTATCTACGCAGCTCAGATCAGATGCAGGTGGTTATCCCAGAGCCCTGCCGGCAATTCCAACGGTTTGGCGACCAACTGTTTCTGGCGGCAATCGTAGTAGCGGCAACGGCCTTGGCCCGAGGTGACGACAAACCCGTCTGCCACTGCACCGACGCCTGCGCAGTCGGGCAGCGGTCCATCCAGGCGCAGCTCGGCAGTGTCCATGTCCCAGATAAAGAAGCGGTTGCCACGGGGTGCGGTCAACGCCACCAGGCGCAATTCGCTGTGTACGGCGACGCTGGCGGTGTAATGCCCCATGGCCTGCAACTGCTCATCGGCCACAGGGAACGCCACGAACGGCTGGCCCGGGCGCTTGATCGCCAGCAACTCGGAGCGCTCCTGGGACGGCCCCATGAACTGCTGGCCGGTGAGAAGGGTGCCATCGCTGGCGATGCCCATATGGCGCACGCTGTTCATCTGCTGGCCGAGGGTTTCCTTGCTGATCAGCGTGCCGTCACGGTGCATCAGCACCAGGCTCGGTTCCATGGCGTTGAGGTTCATCTCCACGCGGCTTTCGGCTTCGGTGCGAATGCCGCCGTTGGCCACCGCCAGGGTTTCGCCGTCGGGCATCCACGACACCTGGTGTGGACCGATGCCATGGGTGGAAATCTCGCCGCTGTGCACCAGGCGCTCGCCTTCGAACTTGTACACACCGAGCAGGCCACGGCCGGGGTCGGACGTGTCGTTCTCGGTGGCGTACAGCCAATCGCCGCTCTTGTGGATGACCGCATGGCCATAGAAGTGCCGGTTGGCGTTCGAGGTGATGGTTTGCAACAGTGCGCCATTACGCAGGTCGATCAGGTAACTCTCGGTGCCCGGGCGGCGGGCAACAAACAGTGCAATCGGCAGCGTCGGGTGGTTGATGATGTCGTGGCAGCGCTGGCCGACCTGGGTGGCGAACACCTGCTTGCCGTCCAGCTGAAAGCCCACGGCATAGTGCTTGCCGTCTGCATCATCGCGGGCCGACAGCAGCAGCGGGTGCTTGTCTTTCCCTTTGAACAGCGTCCAGCCACCCAACGTGAGTGCGCTGAGCAGCACGCTGCCGATCGCCAAAGCCTGTCGCCTGAGCATCATCAGTCACCGTCGTTGGCATTGAAGCCCAATTGGATCCCCAGCGCCTTGGCCAGCTCGCCTTCGTGCAGGCGGTGGACGACGTTGAGGCTGTCGTAGATGTCGTTGAGCTGCTGGCGCCCGGCGTCATCGTTCAACAGTTCGTTGAGGGTGCGCTGGTTGCTGGCGAACAGTTTCAGCGCGGCGGCATAGGCTGCGTCGATCTTGTCGGCCAGCGGCTTCTGATCCGCCGGCAGCAAACCACGCAGGCCCTTGTTGTCCACGCCGACCCACACGGTCTGGGCGGCGGCGAGGCTGGCTTCCAGGCTTTGCAGGGACGACTGGCTGCGCCATGCATCGGCCTGGAACGGCTGCGGGATGCCCTTGGTCTGGCGGCCCATGGGCGTGCCGAGTTTTTTCTTCAGGGTGTCCAGCGCGGTCACTTGTACGCGCAGCAGATCGGCGATGGCTTCGTGGGAATCAGCGTAGCGCTGGTTCGGAAACTTGCTCATCTGCGCGAGCATGCCGTCGGTGCTGTTCCAGCTGGCCAGGATCTCTTCGGCCAGGGCTTTCTGGCGCTCACCGATGGCCACCAGCAGCGGGCAGTAACGGGCTTTCTGCGCCTCGTCGGCGATGTCGGTCTTGGCGTCGTAGAGGATGTATTCGTAGGCCGACAGGCCCTGCACCACCACGCTGGACTTGGCCAGTGCGGTGCCGTCGATCTGCGGCTGGGCGGCGACCAGTTGCTCGACCTGGCGGCCCACCAGGTTCTTCTTGTCCGGCCAGAACTGCACCTGCCACGAGCGGTTGCCCTCGGCCAGCGGGCCGATCAGCAGCGGTTGCAACTCGGCCCAGGCTTTTTGCGCGTGGAGGAAGTCGGCGCGGGCAGTGTCCAGGCTTTCCTTGCCCTGGCAGTAGGCCAGGGCGCTGACGGCCAACTGGCGGTCGGCTTCGACCCAGCGGCTGTAGGTCGGCAGGATCACCTGCTTGGCGATCGCCGCCGAGGTCACGGCTTGCGGGTCTTGTGGCGAGCAGGCACCCAGGGCGAGGGCGGCCAGGCTGGTGAACAACAACTTGGGACGGAACATGTCGAGCTCCCTTCTGTAATTGGGGCGAAGCTTATAAAGAATTCAGGAACGCCAGCAACGCAGCGCGCTGCTCGGCATTGAAGGACAACACATGCTGCTGCGCCGCTTGTGCTTCGCCGCCGTGCCACAGCACGGCCTCGAGCAGGTTGCGGGCGCGGCCGTCATGCAGGAACTGGGTATGGCCACTGACGGTCTGCGTCAGGCCGATGCCCCACAACGGCGGCGTGCGCCAGTCGCGGCCACCGGCCTTGAATTCCGTGCGGTTGTCGGCCAGGCCTGGGCCCATGTCGTGCAACAGCAGGTCGCTGTAGGGGCGAATCACCTGGTTGGCCAACTCGGGTTCGGCGGCATTCGCAACGGTGGTGAACGTCGGTTTATGGCAACCCTGGCAACCGGCCTGGTAGAACAGGTTTTTCCCGGCCAGCACCTGCGGCGTGTCGACGTCGCGGCGCACGGGCACGGCCAGGTTGCGGGTGTAGAACAGCACCAGGCGCAGGATGTTATCGCTGACTTCCGGCTCGCCATCGGGGCCATTGCCGTTGGGTGCCTGTTTGCAGGCGACTTGGGCGTCGGTGCAGTCATCGAAGGGTCTCAGGGAGGTGGTGAGGCCCATATCACCAGAGAACGCGTGAACATTTTGTTGATTGAGGTTGGGTTGCCCGGCTTTCCAGCCAAAACGCCCGAGTACGGTTTTTTGCTCGGCGTCATCCCAGACCCGATTCGCGCGGCCGACGAGGGCGTCCTTGTCGGCGGTCTTCGGGTCGGTATTGCGCAGGATGTCCGCGTCGCTGATGGCTTCGAGCAGGCCCAGGCCGATCATCGGCGGGGCGATGCGTGCGGAGAAGCGTGTATCTGGATGCATCGGGCCATAGCCGAGCTGGGTGATTTGCAGGTCGGGCTTGCGCAGCTCGACGACGGTGCCGTCCTTGAAGGTGACGTTGACCGGCGTGTAGTCGACGCGCACCTTGCCTTCCGGCGGCACGCCGGGCACCGCCATGTCTTGCAGTTGCCCGCCGTAGACGGGCTCGGGTACCACCCCGACTTGCTCGATGAGCTTGGCGTAGGGCGGCTGGTCCTGGATAGACAGGGGAATCGACAGGCGCACCAGCATCGACACCGCATTGGCCGCGTCGGGCAGCGGCGGGTGGCCACGGCCGTCCTTGATATGGCAGTTCTGGCAGGCGTTGGTATTGAACAGCGGGCCCAGGCCATCGCGGGCGGTGGTGGTGGACGGCGCGATCACCCAGGGGCTGCGGAAGAAGCTGTTGCCCACGCTGAAATCCAGGCGGCGCGTGGGCGACAGGTTGGCCGAGGGCAGGGAAAACGCATTCTGGTCGCGCTTGTTCACCGTCGCCGCGCCGCCCGCTCGCGCTTCACCCGGCTCGGCCTTGGTGAAGCGTGGGGCGTCGTCGCAGGCGGCCAGGCTCAAGGCCATCAACGCTGCGCACAGGCGAAAAAGCGAACGAAACATCGAGTTTCCCGGACCAAGGCTGAAAATAAGGTCGCAAAGTCTAACAGGGCGGGGCGGATTGAATAAGAGCAATTATCGTTTGGTGGCATCCCGATTCATTCCCGCTAGAATGACCGCACATTTTTTTCTGGAGGTGGCCAATGCAGGCTCTCGACGCTTTGCTCAACCGTGTTTCCGTGCCGCGTTTGCTGGAACCGGCACCGACCCAGGAGCAGCGCGATGTGCTGTTCGCCGCAGCCATGCGTGCGCCCGACCACGGCCAACTGCGCCCTTGGCGTTTCCTCACCGTGGAAGGTGCCGCCCGTGAGCAGATGGGCACGCTGTTGGCCGAAGCCGCCCGTTTGCAGGACGCCGATGCTCCCCAGGCTGTCATCGACAAGGCCCAGAACGGCCCGCTGCGTGCACCGCTGGTGGTGGTGGTGATTGCCCGCCTGCAGGAGCACTTCAAGGTGCCCAAGTCTGAACAACTGTTGGCAGCCGCCTGCGCGGCCCACGGTATTCTGCTGGCGGCCTATGCCCAGGGGATTGGTGCGGTGTGGCGCACGGGTGAGTTGTCCTATTCGGCCCACGTGGCCAAAGGCCTGGGGCTGACGGCGGATGAGGAGGTGATTGGCTTCCTTTATTTGGGTACACCGCAGAACCCGCCGCGTACGGCACCGAAGGAAGATGTGGCGGCGTTTGTGCAGGCTTGGACGGGTCTCTAAGCAGTAGGCGGTCAAAATGTGGGAGGGGGCTTGCCCCGATGACTGAGTGTCAGTCTACTTATCTGTAGCTGACACACCGCTATCGGGGGCAAGCCCCCTCCCACATTTGACCGTTGGTGTTTCTTAAACCTTGAACTGATCCATGAGTTTCATCTGCTGGCTGGCCAACGCATTGAGCTGGCTGCTGATGGCCGCCGACTCGGTGGCCTGGCCAGTGAGGGTTTCGGTCACGGTGCGGATCGCCGAGACGTTGCGGTTGACCTCTTCGGCCACGGCGCTTTGCTGCTCGGCGGCGCTGGCGATTTGCAGGTTCATGTCGCTGATCACCGTTACGGCATCACTGATCTTGCCCAAGGCCTGCGCGGCTTGATGGATCTGCCCGGCGTTACTCTGGGCCTGGCTCTGGCTCGAGTGCATGGTTGCCACCACGCCACGGGTGCCGCTCTGGATGCGTTCGATCACCTGGCGGATTTCCTCCACCGAATCCTGGGTGCGCTTGGCCAGGTTGCGCACTTCGTCGGCCACTACCGCAAACCCTCGGCCGCTTTCCCCGGCGCGTGCGGCTTCGATCGCCGCGTTGAGCGCCAGCAGGTTGGTTTGCTCGGCAATGCTGCGGATCACCTCCAGGACTGAACCGATCTGTTCGCTGTTGACCGCCAGGGCTTCGACTTCGCCCACCGCCTTGCTGACTTCTTCGGCGAGGGTGGTGATGTCGCGGGTGCTCTGCTCGATGATCGACATGCCTTCACGGGCCGAGTGGTCGGCGCCGCGTGCCGCGCTGGCGGCATTGGAGGCGCTGTTGGCGACGTCATGGGCGGTGGCGCTCATTTCGTTGGACGCCGTGGCCACCTGGTCGATTTCGCGGAACTGCACCTGCATGCCTTCGCTGGTCTGGCGTGCGATGGCCGAGGACTGGTCAGCCGTGCCACGGGCTTCGGTGATGCTTTGCTTGATCTGCGCGATGGTCGGTTGCAGCTTGTCGAGGAAGCGGTTGAACCAGTTCACCAACTCGCCCAGTTCATCTTTCTTGGCATAGGCCAGGCGCTGGGTGAGATCGCCGTCGCCGCTGGCGATGTCCTTGAGCATGGCGGCGACGCTGTTGATCGGGCGGGTCACGCCGGTGGCGGTGAGCCAGATCAGCAGCAAGCCGAGCAGGCCGGCGGCGGCGCCGACCAGCAAGGCCTTGAGCGTGCCGCTGGCCTGGGCGTCGTCGAGTACCGCCTGCAGCTTGACGTTATCGGCCAGCATCACGCTTTTGGACAGTTTGATCACCACGCCCCATGGCTTGGCATCGGCGAGTGGCTTGACCGGGTACACGGCGCGAATAGTGTCGCCCTGTTCGCGGATCATGCGGTTGTCACTGGCCAGCAATTGCACGATTTCCTTGCCTTCGGCGCCAAGGGTGTCGATCAGGTTCTTGCCGACCTTGTCCGGTTCGCCGCTGTAGGCGGCAATCAGGCCGGTACTGGAAAGAATCTCCAGGTGCGCCGCGCCGTTGAACAGGTCTTTCTGTGCGGCGTCGGTGGTGGCTTGCAGGGCGGTGAGGGCAATGTCCACACCGATGACGCCGATGAGTTTGCCGTCGACGATCAGCGGCGAAGCAATGGTGGTCATCAGCACCTTTTTGCCGCCCACCGTATCTTCATACGGGTCCAGCAGGCAGGTAGCGCGGGTGTCCCGTGGGCAGGTGTACCAGATGTTGTAGGGCGTACCGTTGAGGGTGAGGGTGGTCTTGTTCAGGTCCTCTTCGACCATGACGGTGTTCAAGCCTTCGCCGCCGGCACGGCTCCAATAACTGGAGAAGCGCCCTTTTTCGTTGGAGGCGCGCGCTTTGTCATCGACGAATTCGCTGTCCTTGCCATCCAGGCTGTTGGGTTCGAACGACAGCCAGAAACCCAGCACCTTGCTGTTGCGATCGAACGTGGTTTTCAGGCTCTGGTTGATTTCTTCGCGCAGCGCGCCGGCGTCCAGGCCACGCTTGTTGGCCATGGTGCGCAGGTCCTTGACCTGGTCGGCCAGTGCGGTCAGCGCCAGCAGGCTGTCGCCGAAGGTTTTCTGCAGTTGCACTGCCTGTTCGGCGGCCCTGGCTTGCAGCAGTTGTTCCACGCCGTCGGTAAGCATGCGCGAGCTTGAGTCGCTGACCAACTGATCGTTCTGGTTGGTGTTGTAGATGTTGATGCCGACCACCAGCGCAATCACCCCCAACAGGCAGAGCCCGGACAGCAGCACGATTTTCAAGCGGATAGAGAGGGTGTCGAACATAGGTTCACTCACGAATGGGCATGTTGGAGGGCTCGCAGTGCAGGCCAAGTCCATTCAGCGCTATGTCTGAAACATCGGCGTAACAAATTAATTCATGAGAGGCAGGCGATGAGCGGTAGGAGAACGGCTACAGCCGGCGTCACACGGGCTGTGCGAGCCGTTCCGGGCGTGACCAGATCCACAGGTTGCCCAGGCTCATCCCGGCAATCGCCAGGTAGATCGGCCAGCCGTGGTCGAGCATCACCAGCATCAGGATGGCGCACAGCAGCATGCTCACGGTGGCACTGACTTTGGCCCGGCGCGCGATGATCCTGCCGTTGCGCCAGTTGAACAGGATCGGTCCGAACAGGCGGTGGTTTTCCAGCCAGGCACTGAGGCGCGGTGAGCTTTTGGTCGCGGCCCAGGCGGCCAGGAGGATGAACTCGGTGGTGGGCAAACCCGGCACCACAATCGCCACCAGCCCGATGCCCAGGCTGACGTAGGCCAGCAGGCCGAAGAGGAGCTGTGCGATTTTCGAGGTGGATTGGGGTTTGCCGGTCATGGTGTGTGCAAAGTAGGGGATAACAAAAGAGTCGGCATTGAAATGCGGTTTAAATGTGGGAGGGGGCTTGCTCCCGATAGCGGTGCATCAGCCAACAAATAGGTACCTGACCCTCCGCCATCGGGGGCAAGCCCCCCACAGTTGATTGCATTTCAATGTGGGGGGATCAGGCCAGTTCAGGGGCGCTAGCGTACGCCTGTTCCAGCAACACGGTGAAGCGCACAAATGCATCCACCGCGCCTTTTTCCGCTGCGGCTTCTTCTTCGGCGCTCAACTCCAAGGCGTCGAGAGTGCGAGTGAAGCTTTTCCAGCCTTCGGCGCGACCACCGGCCGGCTCACCCAGGTGGCGGGCACCGAAGGTTTCGCTCAGGCCCAGGCCTACGGCGCGCTTGATCAGGAATGCAGCGCCCAGCTTGGAACCTTCGGACACGAACAACCAGCCCAGGGCCTCGGCCTTGCTCGGGTTTTTCAGCGCGCCGGGGAACGGTGCTGGCACTTCGGTATCCAGGTCAGCCAGGTCCAGCCTGGCGGCTTCGGCGCGGCAGCGTTCGGCCAGGTCAGGCACGATCTTGATCAGTTCGGCATCGTTGTACAGGGCCACCAGTTCCGACTGGAACAGGTACTGCGCCACTACGAAACGCGCGAAGTTGGCCTGGGTTTCAAACGGCGCGTGGGCCTTCACCAACGCGTCCAGCTTGGTGTGTGGCTCGTGGGTAATCTGGTTCAGGCGCTGGGAGCGCAGGCTTGGGCGTTCTGCGGTAGAAGAAGCGGTCATGAAAAAGTCCTTGAGAAGGGGGAGCGCCTTATGGCCCTTAAAGAGAGCTGTTATCAACTAGACGAACAAGAAGACGCGGCACAGTAAAAAATCCTCACCTCGCCGCTGAAATTTCGACGAGGTGAGTCGGGTGTCGTCAGATGTCCCAGATCAGGTTGATCGCAACGTTGCGGCCCGGCTGGGTCAGGCGGTCAAGGTTGGCCGGTCCGGTCACCGCGGCTTCGCCGACACTGTCGTAGCTGCGTACGTCATCCCAGTTCCAGTATTTCTTGTCGGTGAGGTTGTAGAGGCCGCCGTTGATGGTCACGTCCTGGGTGACTTTGTAGAAGGCAGTCAGGTCGACAACACCGAAGCCCGGAGTCTTGAAGGGCCCGCTGGTGTCGCCGTCCGGCGCGTGGAAGGTACTGCTGTCGACGCGATCCTGTTTTTTCACCAGGGTCCAGCTCAACAGACCACCGTAGTTGTCCTGATCGTAGCCCAGGCCAAACACGCCCTTGAGCGGGTTGACGCTGTTCAGCGGCTCGCCGTTATCGTCGTTACGACCGTAGGCATAGGAAACCGAACCCTGGGTGTAGAGGCCTTGCGGGGCGCCGAATGCATCCAGGTTCAGGCGCCCTTTGGCTTCGGCCCCCTTGATGGTGGCGCGCTTGATATTGATGGCCTGGAACTGTTCGACCGTGCCGCCGACGACGGCGTTGTCCTCATCGATAAAGTCGCGGTACTTGTTGTAAAACACGGCGATTTCAAAGGATCCCTCGTCAAACTTGCCGCGAATCCCGGTTTCGATGCCCTTGCTGGTTTCTGGCTTGAGGTCGGGGTTCGGCTCGACGGTGTAGCCCAGGTTGAGGTTTTCAAAGCGGCCGTACAACGCCTTGGCGGAGGGCGTACGGAAACCTTCGGCATATTGGCCGAACCAGGTGTATTGATCCGTCAGGGCGTAAGTCAGGCCGAACTTGGGCGTCACACGGTGCCAGGTTTTTTCCTTGTCGCTCACCGGGTCCGTACCCGTCGGGTTGACGGTGTTGAGGAACTCCTGGGTCAGCTTGGGTTTGAGCTGGGTGTAGTCGTAGCGCACGGCGGGCAAAAAGGTCCATTTGTCCCAGCTGATCTGATCCTGTGCGAACAGCGAATACGTGTTGATGGTCGGGTCGGGGAAGTCGCTGGACTTTTTCACACTGTCGGAGGCCATCGGGCTGGGGGCGCCGATGGCGGTGCAGCCACTGCCGACGGCCACACAGGTCGCGCCGCCCTCGCGCGAGCCGGTGACTTTCTGCTGCTTGAGGGTAGTGCCGTAGGTCACTTGGTGATCGGTTTCACCGAGGCTGAACGCTTTGTCCAACTGCGCATCGAAAATCCACTGTTTTTCCTGGTACAGCGTGTCGCGGGTGCGCAAGACACGCCGGCCTGACTGATAGATCTCGGCAGTGGTCTGGTCGGTCTTGGCGATCTGGTAGTTGAGGCTGGTCTTGATCCGGTCGGCAATCGGCGACTCAAGGGCGAAGCTGTTTTCCAGGCCGAAACGTTCGCGGGTAATGGTGTCGTTACCACGGCGATCACGGTAGAGGTTGAAGCCTCGGCCGCCGATGAACGGGCCGCCCACCGCGTTCTTCAGGTTGACGTCGCGATCATCCTTGTACTTCTCATAGGTCAGGCCCAGGCGGTTGTCATCGCCATAGTTCCAGCCGAGCTTGGCCAGGATGTTGGTGGTGCGCGCGTCCTCGGGGTTGGCGCCGGTACGGGCCAGGCCGGTGGCGTTGTTGCCGTCGTAGGATTCGGTCTCATGGCCATTGCGCTGGCTCAGGTGCAGCAAGCCATCGAAGTCCTGCGCGCGGCCGGCGACGGTGCCGGAGGTCAGCCAGCTTTCGTCGGCGGAGCTGTAGCCGGTCTTCAGGCGTGCGCCGACATCCTGGCCGGGCTTGATGATGTCGTCCGGGTCGAGGGTGAAGTAACTCACGGCGCCGCCGATGGCGCTGCTGCCGTAGAGGGCCGAGGCCGGGCCGCGCAGGATCTCGACGCGCTTGACGATTTCCGGGTCGACGTAGTTGCGGCGGGTCTTGGCGTAGGGGCCGTTGAAGAAGTTGTCGGGCACTTCCACACCGTCCACCTGGGTAAGGATGCGGTCGCCGTCGATCCCGCGGATGTTGAACCCGGCATTGCCGGCGCGGGTGCCTGCGCCGCCGACCGAGACGCCGGGCTCGTAGCGCACCAGCTCACGGATGTTGTTGACGTTCTGGCGGTCCAGTTCTTCGCGATCATGCACGCTGACGGTGCTCGGTACGCTGTTCACATCCTGCGCGTTACGGGTGGCGCTGATGGTCACCTGTTGCAGGTTGAGGGTGCTGCCCGCCGTGCGCTTTTCCAGGACGATGTTGTTGTTGCCCAGCTTGCGGTAGCTCAGGTTGGTCCCCACCAACAGCCGGTCCAGGGCTTTCTCCGGCGACAGGGCGCCGCGCACCCCAGGGGACGACACACCCTGGCCCAGCTCGGCGGGCAGGCCGACTTGCCAGCCGGTCACGCTGGTAAAAGCGTTCAGCGCCGAAACCAGTGGCTGTTGCTCGATGCTGAAGCTGTAGTTGCCGTGGCTGCGGGCGGCGGGTTCGGCGGCAGTGGCGGCCATCACTGGCGAACCGGCCAGCAGGATGGCGGCGGTCAGCAAGGACAGCACGGGGGAGGAGGACCGGCGGTTGAAACGAGAGGACATCGAGAGCGCTCCGGAAGGTACGAATCTTATAGTTGCGAACCGAACCAAATAGGAATCAGTTGCATTGGCTAAGACGAGACGTACCGCCGAAGGCTATCGAGTAAAAATAATTCTCATTTAGTTCAAAATCACCAGCGCGGGGTATTCCGACAACTTCGCTGAGGTGATGTGGGCCAGGGAGCGCACCACATCCAGGGGTTGGTCGAGGCGGTAGTTGCCGGTGACGGCGACGCTGGCGAGCTTGTCGTTGGTGTTGACGATCCAGCCGGGGTAGTAACGACGCAGCTCGGCGAGCACTTCGCTCATCGGGCAGTTTTCGAAAATCAGCCGGCCTTGCACCCAGGCCAGGTCCTTGCTGGCATCCAGCCGGGCCGGTTGGCCAAAGCCCTTGGGCCCGATGCGGATGCTTTCGCCGGCACTCAGGCGCACGCGGGCATCGTCGAAGGTGTTGCTCAGGTCGACATCGCCGCGCTGCACCTGCACCTGGGCTTCGCCGTTGAGGTAGCGCACGGCGAAGGCGGTATCACGCACGCTGGCGCGCACGGGGCCGGCGTCGATTTCCAGGGGCAGGCCATGGCCGGGCATGATTTCGAAAAAGGCTTCGCCCTGGTACAGGCGAACGATCCGCTGGTGGTCCTTGATGCTGCTGGAAAACGCCGAATTGGTGTTCAGCAACACTTTCGAGCCATCGTCCAATTGCAGGCGCTGGCGTTCGCCCACCACCGTGAGATGGTCGGCTTGCAGGCGTACCGGCAGGTTGCTGAAGCTGAACAGGCCGATCAACAGCACGGCGGCGGTGGCCAGCGGTTTCCAGTGCGGCTTGATCCGGCGCCAGCCCCTGGGCTTGCGCGGCGCGGCCAGGGCGACGGCGGCGCTGTGCACCGGCGCGCCACCCCAGGCGGCCTGGGCCTTGCCGAAGGCGTGGACGTGGGCCGGGTCTTGGGCCAGCCAGGCTTCAAACTCGGCCTGCTGCCCGGGCGCAGGGCACTGCAAGGCGATCAGCCAGTCGAGGGCCTGGTCCATAGCCGTGTCTTGCAACACCTCATGAGCCAGCTCATGGGGGCGCAGTTTATTCGGGTCCGTCACGGTGTTCCTCGGGTCTTCGCCACGTTCTATTCATCTTTCCTACAGCTTGGGTCGACAATTCTGTCGGCTGAAGCTTAAGGCCGATCCAGTCTTTCGGCCACACCTACACAAATGGCCATGATCAATTTCAGTTCCTTTTGCACGGTGCTCAAGGACACGTCCAACTGATCGGCGATCTCCTGGTAGCTGCAGCCGTGCAAGCGGCTGAGGATGAAAATCTGCTGCTGGCGCGCGCTCAACTGGCCGAGGCTGATGCTCAGGTGTTCAAGCAATTGCTCGGCCTGGGTTGCGTCTTCGGGGGTGCTGATGGGGGCGGCGACGCTTTGCAGGATCTCCAGCGGTACATCTTCCTGCAGGGTGCGCGCTTGAATCCTGCGTGAACGCAAGTGATCCAGCGCCAGGTTACGCGCGGTCTGGTAGACGAAGGGTTCGAGGTGATCGATCGGCCGCTCGCTGAGGGCCCGGGTGACGCGCAGGTAGGTTTCCTGCAACAGGTCCTCGGCGGTGCTGTGGTTATTCACCATCCGCTGCAAGGTGCGTAGCAGAATCACCCGTTGGGTGAGAAAGACTTGGTTGAAGCGAGATTGGCTCACAGTGATACCAGACCGATTTGCAGTTAATGATAATGCTTATCATCAACTGAAATGGCAAGTGGCTATTTCTCTGTGTCTACATAGAACAAATGTGGGAGGGGGCTTGTACTGCCCCTCCCACAGGACCGCATTACTCGGCGTTGCACAACGCCAGGCAGTTATCCAGCATGCGGTTCGAGAAGCCCCACTCGTTGTCATACCAGGCCAGCACTTTCAGCAACTTGCCGCTGACCTTGGTGTGGTTGGCGTCGAAGATCGACGACAGCGGGTTATGGTTGAAGTCACTGGAGACCAGCGGCAGGGTGTTATAGCCGAGGATCTTCGAGTGTTGGCTGGCTTCCTTGAGCAGTGCGTTGACTTCGTCGGCTGTGGCTTCTTTCTTCAACTGCACGGTGAGGTCCACCAGCGACACGTTGATCACCGGTACACGCACGGCCATGCCGGTCAGCTTGCCTGCCAGTTCCGGCAGCACCAGGCCCACCGCTTCGGCAGCGCCGGTCTTGCTTGGGATCATGTTCTGGGTGGCCGAACGCGCGCGGTACGGGTCGGTGTGGTAAACGTCGGTCAGGTTCTGGTCGTTGGTATAGGCATGAATCGTGGTCATCAAGCCGCTTTCGATACCCAATTCGCGGTGCAGCACCTGGGCGACCGGCGCCAGGCAGTTGGTGGTGCACGACGCGTTGGAGATGATCTGGTGGGATTGACGCAGGATGTCGTGGTTCACGCCGTAGACCACGGTCGCGTCCGCGCCTTTGGCCGGGGCGGAGATGATCACCTTGCGTGCGCCGGCGGTAATATGGGCGGCAGCCTTGTCACGGTCGGTGAACAGGCCGGTGCATTCGAACACCACGTCGACCTTGTGCGCCGCCCACGGCAGGTCGGCCGGGTTGCGAATGGCACTGACGGCAATCCGGTCACCATTGACGGTCAGGCTTTCCTGATCGTGGGCGACCTCTGCATCGAAAGTGCCGTGCACGGTGTCGTATTTGAGCAGGTGGGCGTTGATCGAGCTGTCGCCCAAATCATTGATGGCGACGATCTGCAAATCCTGGCGATAGCCTTGGGTATACAGTGCGCGCAGGACATTACGGCCGATACGGCCAAAACCATTGATTGCGATACGAAGAGTCATTGGAAAGTGCCTGTCGTCGATTTGTTGTAAGAATTACAAGATTATTCGCATAAAAATAGAAAACAAGCCTTTTTAGTGGCAATATTTTGTTCAATCTACAACGAGTGACCTGAATCAACTGGTCCGATGATCCAAACGACTCTATGCCATCCCATGAGCTGCGGGCGTTTGATCAGCATAGACACTCAGGTCGCCACATCCGTTAGCCTGGAGTTCTACACATGCATCCCCGCGTCCTTGAGGTCACCGAACGGCTTATCGCCCGCAGCCGCGCCACTCGTGAGGCTTACCTTGCGCTCATTCGCGGCGCAGCCAGCGACGGTCCGATGCGCGGCAAGCTGCAATGCGCCAACTTCGCCCATGGCGTGGCCGGTTGCGGCACCGAAGATAAAAATAGCCTGCGCATGATGAACGCCGCCAACGTGGCAATTGTTTCGTCATATAACGACATGCTCTCGGCGCACCAGCCGTACGAACATTTCCCGGAACAAATAAAGAAAGCCCTACGCGAAGTCGGCTCGGTCGGCCAGTTCGCCGGCGGCACCCCGGCCATGTGCGACGGCGTGACCCAGGGCGAGCCCGGCATGGAACTGAGCCTGCTCAGCCGTGAAGTCATCGCCATGTCCACGGCGGTAGCGCTGTCCCACAACATGTTCGACGCCGCGCTGATGCTGGGCATCTGCGACAAGATCGTGCCCGGCCTGATGATGGGCGCGCTGCGCTACGGCCACCTGCCGATGATCTTCGTACCGGGCGGGCCGATGCCGTCGGGCATCTCCAACAAGCAGAAGGCCGATGTGCGCCAGCGCTACGCCGAAGGCAAGGCCACTCGCGAAGAGCTGTTGGAATCGGAGATGAAGTCCTACCACAGCCCCGGCACCTGCACCTTCTACGGCACCGCCAACACCAATCAACTGCTGATGGAAGTGATGGGCCTGCATTTGCCGGGTGCCTCGTTCGTCAACCCGTACACGCCGCTGCGTGACGCCCTGACCCGCGAAGCCGCGCACCAGGTCACGCGCCTGACCAAGGCCAACGGCAACTTCACGCCGATCGGCGAGATCGTCGATGAGAAATCCATCGTCAACGCCATCGTTGCGCTCAACGCGACGGGCGGTTCTACCAACCACACCCTGCACATGCCGGCCATCGCCATGTCGGCGGGCATCATCCTCACCTGGGACGACATGGCCGACCTCTCCGAGGTGGTGCCGACCCTGTCCCACGTGTATCCAAACGGCAAGGCCGACATCAACCACTTCCAGGCAGCGGGCGGCATGTCGTTCCTGATCCGCGAGCTGCTTGAAGCCGGCCTGCTTCACGACGACGTCAACACCGTGGCCGGCAAGGGCCTCAGCCGTTATATCCAGGAACCATTCCTGGTCGACGGCGAGCTGGTGTGGCGCGACGGCCCGATCGAAAGCCTCGACGAAACCATCCTGCGCCCGGTGGCGCGCGCGTTCTCGCCGGAAGGCGGCCTGCGTGTGATGGAAGGCAACCTCGGCCGCGGTGTCATGAAAGTCTCTGCCGTAGCCCCTGAGCACCAGGTCGTCGAAGCGCCGGCGGTGGTGTTCCAGGACCAGCAGGACCTGGCCGATGCGTTCAAGGCCGGCCAGCTGGAAAAGGATTTTGTCGCCGTGATGCGCTTCCAGGGCCCGCGCTCCAACGGCATGCCGGAACTGCACAAGATGACGCCGTTCCTCGGCGTGCTGCAGGACCGTGGTTTCAAGGTGGCGCTGGTGACAGACGGGCGTATGTCCGGCGCGTCGGGTAAGATCCCCGCCGCGATTCACGTCAACCCCGAAGCCCAGAGCGGCGGGCCACTGGCACGGGTCAAAGATGGCGATATCATTCGCGTGGATGGCGTGAAGGGCACCTTGGAGCTTAAGGTGGACGCCGAAGAATTTGCAGCGCGCACGCCTGCCACGGGCCTGTTGGGCAATAACGTGGGGGCCGGTCGCGAGCTGTTTGCATTTATGCGCTTGGCCGCAAGCTCCGCAGAGCAGGGCGCCAGCGCCTTTACCTGTGCCTTGGAGACGCTTAAGTGAAGCTAGCGCTGGTCGGTGACATCGGGGGTACCAACGCCCGTTTTGCGTTGTGGCGAGATCAGGCACTGCATTCGATCCGGGTGCATGCCACGGCTGATCACCAAAGCCCTGAGGACGCGATCAAGGTCTACCTCAAGGAAGAAGGCCTGCAAATCGGCGACATCGGTGCGGTGTGCCTGTCGGTCGCCGGGCCGGTGAGCGGGGATGAATTCAAATTCACCAACAATCACTGGCGCTTGAGCAAGACTGCGTTTTGCCAGGCCTTGCAGGTGGATGAGCTGCTGCTGGTCAATGACTTCTCGGCCATGGCCCTGGGCATGACTCGCCTTAAACCCGACGAATTCCGCGTGGTCTGCGAAGGCACGCCGGAACCGTTGCGCCCGGCGGTGGTGATCGGTCCGGGCACCGGCCTGGGCGTCGGTACCCTGCTGGACCTCGGTGCTGGTCGTTACGCGGCGTTACCGGGGGAGGGCGGCCACGTCGACCTGCCCCTGAGCAGCCCACGGGAAACCCAGCTGTGGCAGCATATCTACACCGAGATCGGTCACGTCAGCGCCGAAACCGCCTTGAGCGGTGGCGGTCTGCCGCGTCTGTACCGGGCGATTTGCGCGGTCGATGGCCACACCCCGGTGCTCGACACCCCCGAAGCCATCACGGCAGCGGGCCTGGCGGGCGACCCGGTGGCCATGGAAGTGTTGGATCAATTCAGCATCTGGCTGGGCCGGGTAGCCGGCAACAATGTGCTGACCACCGGTGGGCGCGGTGGTGTGTATATCGTAGGTGGGGTGATTCCGCGGTTTGCCGATTTCTTCATCCACAGCGGTTTTGCCAGGAGCTTCAGTGACAAAGGCTGCATGAGCGACTACTTCAAGGGCATCCCGGTGTGGCTGGTGACCGCGCCGTATTCCGGCTTGACCGGGGCGGGCGTCGCATTGGAGCAGGCGTTTGCCTGACCCGCACCCCCTATAACAACAAGGAGGACCCCGTGAGCGTAATCAGTAAATCGATTCTCCTCGTCGACGACGACCAGGAAATCCGCGAATTGCTGCAGACCTACCTCAGTCGCGCCGGTTTCCAGGTGCGTGGCGTGCCGGATGGCGCGGGGTTCCGCCAGGCGATGAACGAGGCGCCGTGCGACCTGGTCATCCTCGATGTGATGCTGCCGGACGAAGACGGTTTCAGCCTCTGCCGCTGGATTCGCCAGCACCCGCGCCAGGCGCAGGTGCCGATCATCATGCTCACCGCCAGTTCCGACGAAGCCGACCGCGTGATCGGCCTGGAACTGGGGGCCGACGACTATATCGGCAAGCCCTTCAGCCCCCGCGAGTTGCAGGCGCGGATCAAGGCCTTGCTGCGCCGCTGCCAGTTCGGCCAGGAGCGCAGCGGCAATGGCGATGTGCTGGTGTTCGATGAATGGCGCCTGGACATGATCAGTCATCGGCTGTTTCACGTGGATGGCGAAGAGGTGATCCTCTCCGGTGCCGACTTTGCCCTGCTCAAGTTGTTTCTCGATCACCCGCAGCAGATTCTCGACCGCGACACTATCGGCAACGCCACCCGTGGCCGCGACCTGATGCCGCTGGACCGGATCGTCGACATGGCCGTGAGCCGCCTGCGTCAACGCCTGCGCGACACCGAAAAACCCCCGAGGCTGATCCGCACCGTGCGCGGCAGCGGCTATCAACTGGCAGCCAGCGTGGTTGCCGGCAATGCCCACTGAACCGCTGAGCGAACGCCGCCGCCGCTTCCCGGTACCGCGCTCGCTGCTGGGGCGCATGTTGCTGCTGACCTTGCTCGCGGTGCTGTTCGCGCAGACGCTGTCCAGCGTGATCTGGGTCTCGCAGTTGCGCGCCACCCAGCTCGAAGGCCTGGTCACCAGCGCCCGTAGCCTGGCGCACTCGATGACTGCCAGCGTGAGTTATTTCCGTTCGTTGCCGGTGGCCTATCGACCGTTGGTCCTTGACCAGCTGCGCAGCATGGGTGGCACCCGTTTTGTCGTGACCCTGAATGATCGGCCCCTCGACATGCAAGTGTTGCCGCAAACCCCGCGCAAGCAGGCGGTGCTGGTGGCCGTGGATGAAGTCCTGCGCCAGACCCTGGGCGCCGACGTGCCTATCTCGGTGGAGTTCGTCAGCGCCGAAGACCTGCGCATCTTCAACGCCGGCTTGAAACTGGATGAGTTGCCGCGTTCCTGGGCGCATTACGCGCTGACCCTGGAGCCGGTCAACCCGCCGGTATTGGTGACCCAGATCGAACTCGCCCCCGGCGAATGGTTGTACATCGCTTCGCTGTTGCCCGAGCCCTACACCAGCCTTGAAGAACAGGGCCTGCCGTCCCAGCAAGTGTGGTTTATCGTGCTGACCAGCGGCTTTTTGCTGCTGTTCATCGGCCTGCTGGTGCACTGGCAAAGCCGGCCGCTCAAGCGCCTGGCGCGGGCGGCGCGTGACATGTCCCTGGGCGCCGATGTGGAACCGGTGGCCGAAGGCGGCGGCAGTGAAGTGGTGGAAGTGGGCCGCGCGTTCAATGCCATGCGCGAACGCATCAGCCGTTACCTCACGGAGCGCAGCCAGTTGTTCAGCGCGATTTCCCACGACCTGCGCACACCGATTACCCGCCTGCGCCTGCGCGTGGAATTGCTCGAAGACGAGAACCTGCAAACCAAGTTCGGCCGTGACCTGGATGAGTTGGAGTTGCTGGTCAAGGGCGCGCTGCAATGTGTGAAAGACACCGATATCCACGAGAACATCCAGCCGGTCGACCTCAACCATGTGCTCGAATGCCTGGTGGAGCCTTATGTGGCGCCCAACGGCAACGGCCGGGTCACCCTGGACGGCGCAGCAGTGGCGGCGTACCCGGGCAAGCCGCTGGCGCTCAAGCGCTGCATCGGCAACCTGATCGACAATGCCTTGAAGTACGGGCAGAACGCCCATTTGCGTATTGAGGACGATGGCGCGGAGTTCATCCTGCACGTCGACGACGAAGGTCCAGGCGTGCCGGAACAGCGTTTGGAACAGGTCTTCGAACCGCATTTTCGCTTGGCCGGCCAGCAGCAGGGTTACGGTTTGGGCTTGGGGATTGCGCGCAATATTGCCCATAGCCATGGCGGTGAAGTGAGTTTGCAGAATTTGCGTGAGGGCGGCTTGCGGGTCACCCTGCAACTGCCCCGGACCCTGGACTGAAAAACACCATTGGACAAATAGGGGAGGGGGCAAGCCTCTTCCCACATTTTGATCGTCTGTGTGTCAGACGCTTTGGCGCAGTCGTGCCAAATCCCTCAGCGGCGGTGCCCCAAACAACCGGCTGTACTCCCGGCTGAACTGCGACGGGCTTTCATACCCCACCCGATACCCCGCCGCCGACGCTTCCAGCCCTTCGGCAATCATCAGCCGACGTGCCTCCTGCAAGCGCAGCTGCTTTTGGTACTGCAACGGGCTCATGGCGGTAATTGCCTTGAAACGGTGATGCAGGGTCGAGACGCTGAGGTTCACTTCCTTGGCCAGGTCATCGATGCGCAGCGGTTGTTCGTAGTTGCCATTGAGCCACTTGATCGCCTGGCTGACGCGATGGCTCTGACTGTTGGCTACGGCAATTTCATACAGGCGATAACCCTGCGGCCCGCGCAGCAAGCGGTAGAGAATTTCACGGTTGATCAGCGGCGCCAGCATGGCGATGTCTTTGGGTGTATCCAGCAGGCGCGCCAGGCGCAGCACGGCGTCGAGCAACTGGGGGTCGATGCGGTCCACATACATCCCGCGCGATGTCGGGCGCGTGGGCACGCCCATGGGCCCGGCCTCGGCGATCAAGGCAGTCAGCTGCGCCGGGTCGATATTGATGCGTACTGACAGGTTTGGATCTTCCGGCGTGGCATCGATGATCCGCCCGGCCACGGGCATCGCCACCGAGAACACCAGGTAATTGAGCGGGTCGTAGGCAAAGATTTCGTCGGCCAGGCGCACTTCCTTGCTGCCGTTGGCAAGGATGCACAACGCCGGCTCCACCAGCACCGGCATGAAGTCACGCGGTGTGTTGTGGCGGTTCAGGAACAGTGACGTAATCGCCGTGCCATAGGAGCCGTCTTCCCAGGTATGACGATGCACGATGCTCGCCAGCTCGGCGCGCTGTTTTTCCGTCTCGGCGTCGAGGGGCATGGACTGATGTTCGGGCGACGGCATAAGGCGTCCTCTGCATGCTTTTTTGATGGGCTCAGCTTAGCGGCGGCTTTTCAAACAGTGTTAGGTCGATTCTGCACAATCCTTGCCTGATCCTGCGACGCGTCGTGAATCAGGCAAGTTCTCGGGCTGTCATGGCCCTGAAACAAGGCGTTTGCCTGTGGAATCGAATCGGCGGTCCCTCCGTCCTTCCTACGCTTCTCGCAGGATTGTGCAATAAGCCTGCAGGAATTGACTAACCGCGCCCGCACCCGCGCCGTTATCTTTGATCCTGTGGCAACACGCCCCCACAGTGCTTGCCGAGCATCACTTCTCAACGGGAGAGTCGAACATGTCCACCCCCATTCCCGCGAGCCATATGGCCTTTATCCGCGCCCGCACCGGGTGCAGCACCGAACTGGGTGCACGCTTGAGCAGTTTGATCGAACCGGGCCGCCAGGCTCAGGGTTGCCTGCAATTTTCGTTGCAGCATTCCCAGGTCGATCCCGATGTCTGGTTGATCTCGGGTTTCTGGAGCAGCGAGCAGGCGATGAGCGCCTACTTCAACTCGCCGGCCCTGATGATCTTCACCGAGCTGTTGAACGACATGGTCGTGCGCAGCATGGACTTCCAGACCTTCACCGATGCAACCGCCGCCAATGCCTACGGCGAGTACCTGCAACTCGCCGGTTGAGGGTTAGAATGGCCAACTTTTCCATTGGCCAGGACCTGCAACATGGCACGTAAACAATTTGCCCATCACGAAGCCGTTTCCGCCGTAGTACCAGGAGAGGGTGGCTACAGCGCCGCCGTCGCCGTCAAGGCGCTGGATGGCATGGGCGCACCGCAGTTTCACAAGATCCTGGATGGACAGACGTTCAAGACCGCCTCCGACGCCGATGATGCCGCCACCGTGCAGCTTGAGCGGCTGATCGATGTGGATGAAGAGGGTCAATTGACCTGGGCGAGCGCCGCGAGCTGAACAACGTCGACCCTCTAATGTGGGAGAGGGCTTGCTCCCGATAGCAGTGTGTCAGTCAACAACGATGTTGGATGTGCCATTGCCATCGGGGGCAAGCCCCCTCCCACTTTTTTGGTGTATTTCAGTCAGGGTTTGCTGGCGCCTGGGCGATACATCTTGAACAACGCCTCCGGGCCCAACTGGAAGTAATCCGCCGGGCCACCGCCGCGCAAGATCGGCTCCGCGGCTGCGGTGTCGTACACCCCATCCTTGAGTAGCCACTTGGCAATGTGCACCGCGACCACCTCGCCCAGCACCAGCCAGCTGGGCACCAACTGCTGGTCGGCGCGCTGCAGCTGGATGATCTGCGTCACCTTGCACTCGAACGACACCGGGCTCTCGCCCACTCGCGGCACGCCGATGATTTTCGACGCCACCGGTGTCAGGCCGGACAACTCGAACTCATTCACCTCCGGCGAGACGGCCGCGCAGCTCTGGTTCATCTGCTCGGCCAGCGGGCGGGTGGCCAGGTTCCACACAAACTCGCCGGTCTGTTCGATGTTGTTCAGGCTGTCTTTGCGCCCGACGCTGGAAAACCCAATGATCGGTGGAATGTAGTTGAACGCATTGAAAAAACTGTAGGGCGCCAGGTTCAGGCGCCCGTTATTGTCGTGGGATGAAATCCAGCCAATCGGCCGTGGCCCGACAATGGCATTGAACGGGTCGTGTGGCAGGCCGTGGCCGTTGGCCGGTTCGTAGAAGTGGATATCGTCAGGCATGGCCGGGTTCCTGCTGCGGGGTTCTGGGAGGCCGTCATAGTGCAATCCATGGCGACGAATTTCCATCGGCCCTATGGAATTTTCATTCAGCGGCCACCTATTTTTCACAGCGGCCCGTTCAGTCTGCGCCCAAGGTCGATACCCCCTATAAGACTGAGCCTCGGAGCCTTCTACCGCATGAATAAACTTCCTCAGATCACCCTGGCGTTCTGGGTCATGAAAATCTGCGCAACCACCCTGGGCGAAACCGCCGGGGACTTGTTGTCGATGACCCTGAACGTCGGTTACGCCATCAGCTCGATGATCCTTATCAGCGTGTTCCTGGTCACTCTGGTGACACAACTCTGGTCGAAAACCTACAACCCGGTGCTGTACTGGATCGTGATCCTTTCCACCAGCACCGCCGGCACCACCATGTCGGACTTCATGGACCGCACCCTGGGCCTGGGCTACGCCACCGGGTCGATGATCCTGATCGTGATCCTGATGATCATCTTTGCCTTGTGGCACCTCAGTGGTGACTCGCTGAACGTGAACAAGGTGCAGACTTTCCGAGGCGAGCTGTTCTACTGGATGGCGATCCTGTTCTCCAACACCCTGGGCACTGCGTTGGGCGACTTCCTGGCGGACGATTCGGGGCTCGGCTTTGCCGGTGGCGCCTTGTTGATTGGCTCGACCATTGCCGCGGTAGTGGCGCTCAAGTACTTCACCCAAATCTCGTCGGTGCTGTTGTTCTGGGTGGCGTTTGTACTGACCCGGCCGTTTGGTGCAACCCTGGGCGACTTCCTGACCAAGCCCCATGAAAAGGGCGGGTTGGATTTCGGCACCATTGGATCGTCGGCGGTATTGGCGGCGGTGCTGGTGGTGATGATTGTCGGGGCGTCGTATGCACAGCGACGGTATGGCCGGAGCCCGGTAGCAGAGGTGTCCTGATTCAACATGTGGGAGGGGGCAAGCCCGCTCCCACATTTGTTACTGCATCCAACCGTCAGTCCGTGGTGATGCGCGAATGCTTGCGTGTGTCCTTCATGGTCACATAGACCGCCAGCGACACGGCAATACACGCGGTTACATACCAGTAGTAACCGGTTTCCATCCCGATGCTCTTGAACCACAGCGCGATGTATTCAGCGGTACCGCCGAAGATCGACACGGTCAGTGCATAGGGCAGGCCCACGCCCAGGGCGCGGATTTCGGTCGGGAACAGTTCAGCCTTGACCACGGCGTTGATCGAGGTGTAGCCGCTGACGATGATCAGCGCGGCCATGATCAGGAAGAACGCGCCCCACCAGGTCTGGATAGTGTGCAGGGTGGTGAGGATCGGTACGGTGAACAGCGTGCCGAGGATGCCGAAGGCGATCAGGATCGGCCGACGCCCGACTTTATCCGACAGCCCACCGACGATCGGTTGCAGGCACATGAACAGGAACAGCGTTGCCGCCGAGATCGTGGTGGAGTCGGAAATGCTCATGCCGACGGTGTTCACCAGGTACTTCTGCATGTAGGTGGTGTAGGTGTAGAAGGCCAGGGTGCCGCCCATGGTCAGGCCGACCACGGTCATCAGTTCCTTGGGGTGGCGCATCAAGGTGCGCATGGCGCTTTCCTTGGCTTTTTCCTTCTTGGTGAACGACTCGGTTTCTTCCATGCCGCGACGCAGGTACAGCGCGACCACTGCGCACAGGGCGCCGATGGCGAACGGGATACGCCAGCCCCAGTCGTACAGTTGCTCGGTGGTGAGCACTTGTTGCAGCACGATCAGTACTGCCAGGGCGATAAGCTGGCCGGAGATCAGGGTCACGTACTGGAAGCTGGAGAAGAAACCGCGACGTTCCTTGGTGGCCATTTCACTCAGGTAGGTGGCCGAGGTGCCGTATTCGCCACCGACCGACAAGCCTTGCAGCAGGCGGGCGAACACCAGCAGGATCGGTGCGCCGACCCCGATGGTTTCGTAACCGGGGCTCAGGGCGATGATCAACGAGCCGAAGCACATCAGCAGGACCGACGCCATCAGTGCTGCTTTGCGACCCGCACGGTCGGCGTACAGGCCCATCAGCCAGCCACCGATGGGGCGCATCAGGAAGCCCACGGCGAAGATCGCGGCGGTGTTGAGCAATTGGGCGGTGGTGTCGCCTTTCGGGAAAAAGGCTTTGGCGAAGTACAGCGAGAACGCGGCGTAGACATACCAGTCGTACCACTCGACCATGTTGCCGACCGATCCGCTGAAGATCGATTTGATCCGGCTGGTGGTGGTACGTTCCTTGGCCGGCGCGGCCGCCGACCCCAGGGGCAAGGTGTTGGAGTTATCCATTGAAGGATCCTTCATCTAGTTGTTTTTATGGAGCGGCGCGAGCGCAGCCTGGCTGGGGCTATAGCAGGAGCTGTGCCAGGTAGATGAAGGCCCGGTCTAGAAGGGGCTGGGGTTTATTTTGGGCGGAAAGTCGCTGATGTTTTTGAGGGTGATGAGCGGAAATCCGCTCATTCGTCTTTCAGGAACATGTCCCTGGCCAACCCATGGCGCTGCATCTTTTCGTTGAAGGTGCGCCGTGGCAGCTGCAACTCCGCCAGCACCGCCTTGATGTCGCCTTTATGCCGGGTCAATGCGGCCTTCAGGCAATGGGCCTCGAACGCCTCCTGCTGCGCGGCCAGCGATTGCCCGGCTTCGATCCCTTCCGGTTCCGGTTCGCCAAGGCCCAGCACCTGGCGTTCGGCGACGTTGGCCAGCTCGCGCACATTGCCCGGCCAGTCATGGCTGAGCAGGCGGCCCAACTGCGCGCCGCTCAGCGGTTCCACGTTGCGGCCCAGGCGCTCGGCGGCGCTTTGGGCAAAGTGATCGAACAGCAACGGGATGTCTTCGCGGCGCTCGCGCAGGGGCGGCAGGCGCAGTTGTGCAACGTTCAGCCGATAGGCCAGGTCTTCGCGAAAGCGCCCGGCGCGGGCTTCTTCCAGCAGGTCCGGCTTGGTGGCGGCAATGATGCGTAAATCCACATGAATGCTTTGATTGGAGCCCAGGCGTTCCAGCTTCTGATCCTGCAACACCCGCAACAGCTTTACTTGCTGGGCCAGGGGCATGCTTTCGATTTCATCGAGGAACAGCGTGCCGCCATGGGCGTACTCCAGTTTGCCGATGCGCTTGCCCTGGGCACCGGTGAAGGCGCCGCTTTCGTGGCCGAACAGTTCAGCCTCGAACAGCTGCTCGGGAATCGCCGCGCAATTGAGCGCCACAAACGGTTTTTTCGCGCGTGGGCCGAAGTCATGCAGGCAACGGGCGACCAGCTCCTTGCCGCTGCCGGTCTCGCCACGGATCAGCACGTTGACCGGCAAGGTCGCCAGGTCGAGTACCTGTCGGCGCAGGTTCTGCAAGCCACGGGACACGCCGAGCAGGCTCGACTCCAACTGCGCCCGATGATCGGCCTGTTGGTGCAGGCGGCGGTTTTCGAGGATCAGCCCGCGCTTGTCCAATGCGCGGCGCAGGCTGTTGAGCAAGGCATCGGGGCTGAAGGGTTTTTCCAGGAAGTCGTAGGCGCCGTCGCGCATGGCTTCGACGGCCATCGGTACATCGCCATGTCCGGTCAGCAGGATGACGGGCAGGTCGGCGTCACGGCGCTGCACTTCGGCCAGCAGCTCCAGGCCGCTGAGCCCAGGCATGCGCACGTCGCTCAGGATCACCCCGGGAAAGTCCTTGGGCAGTTGCGCCAGGCAGGCTTCGGCGCGGCTGAACAACTGCACCTCGAACCCCGACAAGCTCAGCCATTGCTCGACGGCCGTACGAATGCTGGCTTCGTCATCGACCACAATCACCGCGTTCAACATAAGTCGGGTGTCTCCAGCGCGATAGGCAAGGTCAGGGTGAATACCGCGCCGTCGCCACGGTTACTGGCGCTCAGGCGCCCGCCCAATTCGTGCACGATAGCGTAGGAAACCGCCAGGCCCAAGCCGAGCCCGTCGCCCACCGGCTTGGTGGTAAAGAACGGGTCGAACACGCTGTTGAGGTGCTCTTCGGCAATCCCGCCGCCGCTGTCGCTGACCGTGAGTTGCCACAGTTGCTGGTCGGCATGCAGGCGGATTTCCAGGCGCTTGCGGGGTTTGTCGGCCATGGCGTCGAGGGCGTTGCGCAGCAGGTTGATCAGCACCTGTTCGAGGCGGATCGCGTCGCCGCGTACCCAGGCGGGGCGGGTCAGGTCCAGCACGGTGCCGATGGCTTCATCACGCAGGCGCGCGTCGAGCAGGTGCAGGGACTGGTCGACCACGGTGGCCAGGTCAAGGCGTTCGCGCAGGCCGCTGGGGCTTTTGCGCGCAAAGGTCTTGAGGTGGCCGGTCAGCGCGGCCATGCGTGTGAGCATATCGTCCAGTGGGGTCAGGGCCTTGTAGGCGTCGTCCACCCGACCGTGGTCCAACAGCAACCGCAGGGTCGCCAACTGCATGCGCTGGGCGGTCAGGGGCTGGTTGATCTCATGGGCGAGGGCGGCGGACATCTGCCCCAGCGCCGCTAATTTCGCCGATTGCACCAGGCCATCCTGGGCCGTGCGCAGGGCCTGGGTGCGCTCTTCCACAAGCTGTTCGAGTTCTTCGCGGCTGCGCTGGCGCAAACGGGCCAGGCGCCAGCGTTGGCTGAGGAACAGCACCAGGAACACCAGCGCCAGCCAGGAACCGGCGGCGGCAAGGCCGGCGTTGCGCTGGTCTTCAAAGGCGAACTGGGGTTTGCGCAACAGGTGCAGGGTCCAGCCCTCGGCTTTCAGCGGCAGTGACTCCCAGATGTAATTGGCGTTGCCTTCGGGGCCGTTGACGCGCATCAGGTGGCTGTTTTCGTCGAAGCGTTGCAACGTCTGGGTGTCCAGCGGCTGCAGTTGTTTCTTGTCGTATTGGCGGGTGGCCTTGAGTTCGACCAGATCGCTGGCCGACAACGGGTGCAGGTTGCGATAACGCCAGCCCGGTTGGTTGGCGATAAACACGATGCCGCGTGCGTCGCTGACCAGCAACAGGTCATCGCCCTGGGCCCATTCGCGCTCCAGCTCAGGGAATTCCAGTTTCACCACCATGGCGCCAAGGAACTGCTCGTGTTCATCCAGCACGGCGCTGGAGAGGAAATACCCCGGGATCCCGGTGGTTACGCCGACCGCGTAAAAGCGCCCGGTGCCCTGGCTCTTGGTCTGGCTGAAATACGGCCGAAACGCGTAGTTGTGCCCGACATAACTGCTCGGCAAGTTCCAGTTGCTGGCGGCCACGGCCAGGCCGGTGCGGTCCATCAACTCCAGGGTGGAGGACTGCGCCGCACCGTTGATGCGTTCGAGCTTGCGGTTGAGCAGGTCCTGGGTGCCTGGGTCCAACGGGCCTTTGAGCGCGTTGATCATTTCTGAGTCCAGTGCCAGCACAGCGGGCAGGGCGCGGTAGCGTTCGATCAGGGTGTGCAACGAGTTGGCATACAGCGCGAGCTGCTGGTTGGCGCGGGCCGCATCGTCCACCAACGCCTGGCGTTCGGCATGGCGCGTGGCCAAGGCCGCGGCCAGCAGCGCACCGGCGATGATCAGCAGGGAGTAGAAGGTCAGGCGCAGCGGGCGAGGGATCACGATCATACGGTGATGGGCAGGCACGGTAAGGGGAGTGCACCATAACATGAGCGGCTTGGGTCTTGTCGTGAGGGGCTGTCGTGGCTGAAGGGGAGAGTGGGCTTCTTGTGGTGAGCGGGCTTGCCATAGGTGAATCAGCACGCAATAAAAAAGCGACCGGGCCATGGGCCGCGGTCGCCTCAGTCTTGGGGGAGGGTGCTTACTGCACTTCTACCGCCAGGCTTTCACTGATCTTTTTCTGCCAGATGGCAGGACCGGTGATGTGGACGGATTCGCCCTTGCTGTCCACCGCAACGGTGACCGGCATGTCTTTCACGTCGAACTCGTAGATCGCTTCCATGCCCAGTTCGGCGAAGGCAACCACACGCGATTTCTTGATGGCTTGGGCCACGAGGTAAGCGGCGCCGCCCACCGCCATCAGGTACACGGCCTTGTGGTCCTTGATCGCTTCGATCGCGGTAGGGCCGCGCTCGGATTTGCCGATCATGCCCAGCAGGCCGGTTTGCTCGAGGATCTGACGGGTGAACTTGTCCATCCGCGTCGCGGTGGTCGGGCCAGCCGGGCCAACCACTTCTTCGCGCACCGGATCAACCGGGCCGACGTAGTAGATAAAGCGACCCTTGAGGTCCACCGGCAGGCTTTCGCCCTTGTTCAGCATCTCGACCATGCGCTTGTGCGCGGCGTCGCGACCGGTGAGCATCTTGCCGTTGAGCAGCACGGTTTCGCCCGGCTTCCAGCTCTGCACTTCTTCCGGGGTCAGGGTGTCGAGGTTGACGCGACGGGCCGATGGGCCGGCTTCCCAGACGATTTCCGGGTAGGCGTCCAGCGGTGGCGCTTCCAGCGACGCCGGGCCCGAACCGTCGAGCACGAAGTGCGCGTGACGGGTGGCGGCGCAGTTGGGGATCATGCACACCGGCAGCGAAGCGGCGTGGGTCGGGTAGTCCATGATCTTTACGTCGAGCACGGTGGTCAGACCACCCAGGCCCTGGGCGCCGATGCCCAGTTGGTTGACCTTCTCGAACAACTCCAGGCGCATCTCTTCGATACGGTTCTGCGGGCCGCGCTTTTTCAGCTCGTGGATGTCGATGGATTCCATCAACACTTCCTTGGCCATCACCGCGGCTTTTTCGGCGGTGCCGCCGATGCCGATGCCGAGCATGCCCGGCGGGCACCATCCGGCGCCCATGGTCGGAACGGTCTTGAGCACCCAGTCGACGATCGAGTCGGACGGGTTGAGCATGGCCATTTTCGACTTGTTCTCGGATCCGCCGCCCTTGGCCGCCACATCCACTTCCACGGTGTTACCCGGGACGATGGAGTAGTGGATCACGGCCGGGGTGTTGTCCTTGGTGTTTTTACGCGCACCGGCCGGGTCGGCCAGGATGGAGGCGCGCAGGACGTTTTCCGGCAGGTTGTAGGCGCGACGCACGCCTTCGTTGATCATGTCGTCCAGGCCCATGGTGGCGCCATCCCAACGTACGTCCATGCCCACGCGCACGAACACGGTGACGATACCGGTGTCCTGGCAGATCGGGCGATGGCCGGTGGCGCACATGCGCGAGTTGATCAGGATCTGCGCGATGGAGTCACGGGCTGCCGGCGATTCTTCGCGCAGGTAGGCCTCGTGCATCGCCTGGATGAAATCAACGGGGTGGTAGTAGGAAATGAATTGCAGGGCGTCGGCAACGCTCTGAATCAGGTCGTCTTGCTTGATCACGGTCATGAGTCGCGCTCCTCTATAAGGGAACATTCAATAAAGGTGGGCTCAGTGGGGTGCATCGGTCGGCTGAGTCCACCTTTCCAAGGCACGCCAAGTGGTGCAGGCGCGACGCTAAAAAGGCGCGGCAGTATAACCCGGCACGGTGGCCGATACACCCGACTATGGTCAAACTGTCGCAGGCATGATTCCCTGTGCGCGCCCCTTGTGATCGAGTCCTGCTATGCCTGAACTGTACGTCGGCGAACGCCATTGGTCGGTAGCCACCGGCAGCAACCTGCTGGATGCCTTGAACCAGGCGGGTGTGTCCGTGCCTTACAGTTGCCGTGCCGGCAGCTGCCATGCGTGCCTGGTGCGGTGCCAGGGCGAGGTCGAGGACCGGCAGCCCGCTGCCTTGAGCCCGGCACAACGCCAGGAGGGCTGGCGCCTGGCGTGCCAGTGCCAGGTGATCGGCGATCTGCAGGTCGAGGCATTCGACCCGCTGCGGGACGGCCTGCCGGCCCTGGTGGTGGGGGCCGATTGGTTGAATGCCTCGGTGCTGCGCCTGCGGCTGCAAGCGGAGCGTGGACTGCGCTATCGCGCCGGGCAGCACATGGTGGTGTGGGCCGGGCAGGTGGCACGGCCTTTTTCCCTGGCCAGCCTGCCTCAGGAGGATGCCTTCCTGGAGTTTCATATCGATTGCCGCCAGCCCGGCGCATTCAGCGATGCCGCGCGCGCGTTGTCGGTGGGTGATCGCCTGCGCCTGGGAGAACTGCGTGGCGGAGCACTGCAATACGATCCCGACTGGCAATCCTGGCCGCTGTGGCTGCTGGCTTCCGGTACCGGCCTGGGGCCGCTGTGGGGTGTGCTGCGCGAGGCGTTGCGCCAGGATCACCAGGGCGCCATCCGTATGATTCACCTGGCCCATGATGCCGACGGTCATTACCTGGCCGAGCCCCTGGCCGAACTGGCTGCGCGTCATCCGAACCTGACGGTGGAGCTGTGGACTGCGGCGCAGTCGGCCCAGGCATTGGCGCAACTGCGGCTTGTTTCCCGGCAAACCCTGGCCTTACTCTGCGGGCATCCTGTCAGCGTCGAGGCCTTCTCCAAGCGCCTGTTCCTGGCGGGGCTGCCGCGCAATCAACTGCTGGCCGATGTGTTCCTGCCCCGTGGTTGAGTGCTGAATTCCACTGCCGTGAGATTCGCCATGACCGACGCCATCCTGCTGCAATGCGAGCGCGGGCTGCTGACTCTGCAGCTCAATCGCCCGGATAAGAAGAACGCCCTGACCCGAGCCATGTACGGCCAACTGGCCGAGGCGTTGGAGCGGGCCGATGCGGACCCGGATATCAATGCCGTGCTGATCCAGGGCAGCAGCGAGTGTTTTACTGCCGGCAACGATATCGGCGATTTTCTCGAGCAACCGCCCAGCGACCTCGACAGCCCGGCGTTTCACTTTATGAAAAGCCTGCTCAACTGCCGCAAGCCGGTGATTGCAGCCGTAGCGGGTGCGGCGGTGGGGATCGGCACCACCCTGCTGCTGCATTGCGACCTGGTGTACATCAGCCGCGATGCACGGTTGCGCATGCCGTTCGTCAATTTGGGGCTATGTCCGGAGTTTGGGTCGAGCCTGATCCTCCCCCGTTTGCTGGGACACGCGAAGGCGGCTGAACTGTTGTTGCTGGGTGAGGGCTTCAGCGGCGAACAAGCGGCCGCGTGGGGGATTGCGACCGAAGCGTTGGGCAGTGGCGAGGCGGCGTTGGCCAAGGCGCGGGAGATGGCCGAGCGCTTTGAAACCCTGGCGCCGGGAGCGGTGCAGGTCTGCAAGCAGTTGATGAAGAGCGTGGACCGCGAGCAGTTGCGGCAAGTGATCGAGGAAGAGGGGGCGTTGTTTGTGCAGCGCTTGAAGTCGCCGGAAGCGATTGCGGCGCTGTCGGGGTTTATGGAAAAGCGTTAACCCGATGTGGGTGCGACGATTCGACATGCTCCCTGCCACACGGAAAGCAAAAAGCCCCGCCATTCACATGGCGGGGCTTTTGGTTTTCAGCCTGTCACTCAGACCATTGGGTCGCCAACGTGCAGGATCTTCATGCCGTTGGTGCCGCCGATGGTGTGGTAGCTGTCGCCTTTGGTCAGGATGACCCAGTCGCCTTTCTCCACTACGCCGCGCTTGATCAGCTCGTCGATGGCCGCCTGGCTGACTTCATGGGGCGGCAACGAAGCCGGGTCGAACGGCACGGTGTATACGCCACGGAACAGGGCCGCACGGGCCTGGGTTTCGCGGTGCGGGGAGAATGCGTAGATCGGCACCGAAGAACGGATACGCGACATGATCAACGGTGTATAGCCGCTTTCGGTCAAGGCGATGATCGCCTTCACGCCCGGGAAGTGGTTGGCGGTGTACATGGCTGCCAGGGCAATGCTCTGGTCGCAGCTCTCGAACACTTTGCCGATGCGGTGGCTGGAGGTCTTGCTGGTCGGGTGCTTTTCGGCACCGACGCAGATACGCGCCATGGCCTGCACGGCTTCCAATGGGTAAGGGCCGGCGGCACTTTCGGCCGAGAGCATCACGGCGTCAGTGTAGTCGAGCACGGCGTTGGCCACGTCGGACACTTCGGCGCGGGTTGGCATCGGGTTCTGGATCATCGACTCCATCATCTGGGTCGCGACGATTACCGCTTTGTTATGGCGGCGTGCGTGCAGGATGATCTTTTTCTGGATGCCGATCAGCTCGGCGTCGCCGATTTCCACACCCAGATCGCCACGGGCAACCATCACCGCGTCGGACGCCTTGATCAGGCCGTCGAGGGTTTCGTCATCGGCCACGGCTTCGGCGCGTTCGATCTTCGCCACCAGCCAGGCGGTACCGCCGGCTTCGTCGCGCAGTTTACGGGCGTATTCCATGTCGGCAGCGTCGCGCGGGAAGGACACGGCGAGGTAGTCCACTTCCATTTCAGCGGCGAGCTTGATGTCGGCCTTGTCTTTTTCAGTCAGGGCTGGGGCGGTCAAGCCACCGCCGCGACGGTTGATGCCTTTGTGATCGGACAGCGGGCCGCCGATGATCACAGTGCAATTCAATTCAGTCGGGGTCGCGGTGTCGACGCGCATCACCACGCGACCGTCGTCCAGCAGCAGCTCGTCACCGACGCCGCAATCCTTGACCAGGTCCGGGTAGTCGATACCCACGACGTCCTGGGTGCCTTCGGTCAGCGGGTGGCTGGTGGAGAAGGTGAATTTGTCACCGATCTTCAGCTCGATACGCTTGTTGGCGAATTTGGCGATACGGATTTTCGGGCCTTGCAGGTCACCCAGCAGTGCGACGAAGCGGCCATGCTTGGCGGCCAGGTCACGCACCAGCTTGGCGCGAGCCTTGTGCTCGTCCGGGGTGCCGTGGGAGAAGTTCAGACGGGCAACGTCCAAACCAGCCAGAATCAGCTGTTCGAGGACTTCCGGCGAGTTGCTGGCCGGGCCAAGGGTGGCGACGATTTTGGTACGACGGACGGACATGCACAGACTCCTGAGTTCAAGCGCTGAGGAAGGCTACTATGCTCTTTGGTTGTAGTCATTGTTCGTTTGCACTACTTATCGACGATTCGCTTGTTTTCGCGCCGGTTGAATAGATGAACATCCTTGAAGATTTTTGACGAGGGGTCGATACACTGCACAAGACAGGAGAACCTTCATGCGAATTTTGCTCATTGCTGCCCTGGCCGTCAGTGTTGTCGGCTGCACCCGTTGGTCGATGGACCACCATTTGAACAATGCCTACCGTGCGTACAAGGTCGGTGATTGCGAGCGTGTCACTTTGGAACTATCCCAGGTCGACCGCGAGAGCCGTACCCGGCGTTATGTACAACCGGAAGTTTCGATGTTGCGCGGGCAATGCCTGGAACGCCAGAAACTGTTCGTCGACGCCGTGCAAACCTATCAATTCATCATTAACCAGTACCCGTCGAGCGAGTATGCCTACCGTGCCCGCGCGAGGCTGGATACCTTGCAGCAACTGGGCCATTACCCCGGTGCGAGCGTGGCACAGCCGCGGCCTGCCTCTTTGTAATGGCATTCGTCATTTAATAACTGGCCCGTTGCCAGTCTTGGGCTATTCTTTCAACGTTCGTTTGTACAAGTTTCTATTCGAACGGATGCAGGGCCCGGATTCGGCAGCTGTCGAGTGACAAAATGTTGTCCGTTGTCACACCGAGATCCAGGGAGAGCGAGCAATTGCGCTCGTTCCGAATCACTGGCACGGCCAGAGTCATGGCCACTGGATGGCGATCTCACCATGTTTACCGACCGACGGATCGAGCGGCATCAACTACCGTATTTCCTGCAAGTGTTTAACCGTGTCACCGACAAACCCATAGGTTTTCTGGGTAACGTCTCTGACGACGGGCTGATGTTGGTCAGCCAGTTACCCATGATGGTCGATGTGGATTTCGAGTTGCGCTTGAAGATACCCGGGGCTGACGACACGTTCCATGTCATTGACATCACGGCGACCTGCCTGTGGAGCCATGAAGATATCAACCCGCAGCACTACGATTCCGGGTTCAGCGTGCTTGAGGCTCCCGAGGAATATGGGCAACTGATCAACGTGCTGTTGCAGTACTTCAGTTTTGATCCCTTGCAGGCTTCGGCCTAGAAGCGGCGCGCTGTCGACGCGGCCGGGGTGCTGCTGTCCCTGCCGCAGTCGTGCGCTTTTTTAGAATACTCCGGCTTTCTTCCAACCCAGGTAGCGTGTTACCAGGGCCGCGCCCATTTCTGATGGCAACGTATCCAACGCCGACAGCCCGTGGGCGTTCATGCGGTCATGCAATTCATCCCGAGTATTGAGGTAGTCGACAGTGCCGCTGTAGGCCAGGGCTTCGGGCAAGGTTTGTACGGGGGATTGGCGCAGTCGATCGAGTACTTCCTCACGCATGCTCGCCACCAGCACCCGATGTTGACGACTGATGCGCTTGACGGCGGAGAGTAGGGCTTCGTCGTCCTCATCCCGCAGGTTGCTGACAATAATGACCAATGCCCGACGTTTTTGCCGGGCCAGCAGTTGGCTGGCCGCTGCCTGGTAGTCGGCGGTTCGGCGGCTGGTGTCCAGGTCATAGACCGTATTGAGCAACAGATTCAATTGGCTGCTGCCCTTGACCGGTGCCAGGTAGCGTGGCTGGTCAGTGGCAAAGGTGCACAACCCCACCGCATCGCCCTGGCGCAGGGCCACGTAGCTAAGCAGCAGGCAGGCATTGAGGGCGTGGTCGAAATGGGACAGCTCGTCATCCTGGCTGCGCATGCGTCGGCCGCAATCGAGCATGAACACGATCTGCTGGTCGCGCTCGTCCTGATACTCCCGGGCGATGGGAGTACGTTGCCGCGCGGTCGCTTTCCAATCGATTTGCCGCAGGCTGTCGCCCTCACGAAACTCGCGCAGTTGATGAAATTCCAGTCCCAATCCTCGTCGTTGCCGTTGACGGACCCCCAGTTGGCTCAACCAGTTATCCACACCCTGCAGTTGTGCCCCGTACAGGCGGGCGAAGTCCGGGTAGACGCGGGTGGCGTCCTCGGCTTCGATAAAGCGCCGTGCAGACCAGAGCCCCAAGGGACTGGGCAGGTGGATTTCGCAGCGACTGAACGCGAAATGCCCACGCCGCAAGGGGCGCAGGCGATAACCCAGCTCACTGCGTTCACCAGGGCGCAATTCGATGGACTGGGGCAGGTTTTCCACGCTCAGTCCGTCGGGGACGTGATCGAACACCTGCACTGTCAGCGCCTGTGGGTAGTCATGTTCCAGGGACAGGCGGACTTCGCCCCAGCGCCCCAGCGCCAGGCTGCCGGGCATCTGCCGGTGCACGCGCGGTGACGGTCGGCGCCGCAGTCGCAGCGCGTCGAGCATGGCCAGCAGCAACAGCGCCAGGAGCAAGCCCCACGTTATTGAGTGCAAGGTCTCGGGTACCTTGAACTGCAAGGCGGCCGCAGCGCCCAGCAGGATACTCAAGCCCAGCAGTACGCTGAGCCAGGCTAATAACAGACGGGTCGGTTTCATGGACGGGTCATTGCCGGGGGGCCGGAATCTGGTCCAGCAGCTGCTTGAGCACCTGGTCGACCTCCAGCCCGTCTATGTCCAGTTCTGGCGCAAGACGTACCCGATGACGCAGTACCGCCAGGGCACAGCCCTTGATGTCATCCGGTGTAACGAACTCGCCTGCACGTAACAAGGCCCGTGCGCGGGCGCCGCGTACCAGGGCGATGGAGGCTCGCGGGCCGGCGCCTATGGCCAGTCCCGGCCAGCTGCGGGTTGCTCGCGCCAGGCGCACGGCATAGTCGAGCACGTGTTCATCCAGGGCCAGTTCACTGGCGACCAGCTGCAGTTGCAGCACGTCCTCGGCCTTCAGCACGGTGCGCAACGGTTGCACGTCCAGCATGTCGGCCCGCGATGAGCGCGTCACTTCGCGCACCATATCCAGTTCCTGCTGCGCATCGGGGTAGTCCATGCGTACCTTGAGCATGAAACGGTCCAGTTCGGCTTCCGGCAGGGGGTAGGTGCCTTCCTGTTCGATGGGGTTTTGCGTGGCAAGTACCATGAACGGCTGACCGATGGGCAGCGCCTCGCCTTCGAGGGTGACTTGTCGTTCCTGCATGGCTTCGAGCAGGGCTGCCTGGGTCTTGGCCGGAGCGCGGTTGATTTCGTCGGCCAGCAACAAGTGGGTGAATACGGGCCCCTTGCGCAGCTTGAACTGTTCGGTGTGCAGGTCGTACACCGCGTGGCCGGTGACATCGCTGGGCATCAGGTCCGGGGTGAACTGGATCCGCGCGAATTCGCCGTCAAAGCAACGGGCCAGGGCACGTACCAGCAAGGTCTTGCCCAGCCCGGGGACACCCTCGAGCAATACGTGGCCGCCGGCGATCAGCGCGGTGAGTACATCATCGATCACCTGATCCTGGCCGATCACCGCCTTGCGCAGTTCAATGCGCAGGGCCTGGGCCTGCTGGCTGGCGCGTTGCAGAGAGTCGCCGGGCAGGGTGGTAGCGCTGGGAAATTCGCTCATAGGGCATTCCTGAGGGTTTGCAGGCACGCCACCTGCCGGCTGAAATCGGCACTGGAAAGCCGTTTCGTCGGGAGTGGGCCGAGGGCCTGGCTGATGACGTGAGAGGGTTGGCGCGTCAGGTGGGCAAGTACTCGCCCCTGTTCCGTGTTGTCGAGATGTTCAAAGCCGGGGTGACGCCGCCGTGCGGCGCGCAGGATGTCACGCTGCAACGCCTGCAACAGTGTGCCTTGGCCGCTGCGACGCAGCAGGAAGTCGGCGCTGGCTTTCAGGTGCTCCTGCAATTGCCGGCGTGCCTTGGGGGCGGGCGCCTGGATTGGGCCCTGGCGCATACCTGCCTGCCAGAGTGCCAGGGCAATCAGGGCAGTGAGCGCCACTAGCGCCTGGGGGAAATAACGCAGCAGCAGGGTGAACAGGTCATCTACGTCGCCGTTGAGCAACAAGGTTACGGCAGTGCCCTGGGTCAGATACCACAGCAGCCAGGCATTGTCGTGTTTGCCGATATCCGGCGTTTTCCACAGCTCGCTGTCGGTGATCACCGTTACGCGGCCTTGCCCGAGGTCGAGTTGCATCAAATGGCTCGACCGGGCGCTATTGGCTGAAAATTGTGCCAGGTGCTTGGGGTCGATAAGGTTGAAGTCAGTGTCGAAACTGAAATAGGCCGGGGCTGTGTCGTTGTCGACATACAGTTTGGTCAGGTCCGGTGCTTTTTTCTTGCGGGCGGGGGAGGGGGCATCGGGTTCGTCGCTGAGGGCCTGGTGGATAGGCAGGCGATCGAGCAGCAGGTCGCCGCTCTTGCCGGTTTCTTCGTCCCACAGGGCCTCGGCGACTACCAGTAGATGGCCGCCGGACCTGGCCCAGTCCAGGAGTTGCCCTGCCTGGCGTGGCGACATGTTGCCGCGCTCGCCCAGCAACAGCAGGCTGTTGCCCTTGGCGGGCAGGCTCGCCAGGCGTTCCAGGCCGTTGGCGTGCACCACGGCCAGGTCTTGCTGGCGCAGAAAGTGTTCGGCTGCCAGGTAAGGATTGGCCAGGGCTTCCGGGGAGGGGCCGCGGTCCACCACTTCTTCATAGGGAATCGCTTTGCTCCAGGCGTAAAAACCGCCCGCTCCAAGCAGGCACGCCAACAGCAGCCCCACCCACAGTAATGGCCGGTTCATCGGGCGCCTCCCGCACTGAACAGGGCACGCCAATCGTTGCACAGTTTCTGCTGGACTGAGACCGGGGGCAGGTGATGGCCATAGGCGAGGTTTTGCCAGTGCCGCGTCAATTCATCACTGAAGGCCAGCAACTGCGGCTGCTGCAATTGGTGAACCCGTTGCAGGACCTGACCTTCGGTGTCAGCGCTTTTAAGGGGCAGGTTGAAGTCATGCAGCAACCTGCTCAGCAGGCCACGATACAAAAGGCCGAGCGCTTCCCGTGGCTGGATAGACCAGAGTTGCTCGGCGGCGCTGGCGATATCCTCGGGCAGGGTCTCGGCGCCCAGTTCCAGGCCGAACAATTGCGCGGGTGGTGGCTTGGCTGCTTTGGGCGTACGTGCCCCGCGCAGGCTGACAAAGGTGCGCAACCAGTCCCGATAACGCCAGGCCACCAGGGCCACGCCACCGATCAGCAGGCTCCATAACAGCACTTCCAGGCCTTGGGCGACGGGCTTGAACGTGTTGCTGTTGAGGTTGTCCAGCAGTGCCTGCAGCCACGCCGGAAGTTTGCCGTCACTGTGTGCCTTGTTTTTAACGACGGGCTTTTCTTCGCCGAAGCGATAGCGGGTGACGTTTTCCGGATTTTTGAAGGGCGGCTTGTCCAGCAGCGACTTGATGGACTGGCTTGCGCTCTGGGGGGGCAGTGGCTTGGCGTCATCCGCCATGGCGGGCGGGTTGAATGGCAGCAAGGTCAGCCCGATCACCAACACTAACAGTGGCGCTACACTGCTCAGGCGCTGGCGCAGACGGCGGAATACCAGCTCCAGGTCCCACGCCTCCAGCAGGGTGCGGCGATTGAGATAAAGGCTGAAACCGCAGGCGACATAGATGGGCTCCCAAAACACCAGGATCAAGGCGTAGAAGGCATTGCTCAAGTGTTCCAGCCAGACCCCCTCGGAGCCCGTCGCCAGCGCCAGCCGTTGCCAATCCCAATCCAGTTCAAGTTGTTGCGGAATGAATAGATAGAACAGCGCCATGCAGCCGAACCACAGGCCGATTTCCAGGTGCACCCCAACGGTGGTCAACCAGCGCGCGGCTCCTGCATTGCGCTGCTGCAGTACGCCCAGGCGTTTCTGACGCGCCTGGCCGTCCAGGCCTTCGAGCTGGCTGACCGGCATTACAAAACTGCGGCTGAGGCTAAGTCGGCGCCAGGTCAGGCTGGCCAGCAGTTGGTGGTTAAGCAGTCTTGGCCATTGGCGCACGGCCTGCTTAAGGCTGGGTGTTTCGCCGAACAGGGCTTTGGAGAGGATATATAAAGGCAAGCGGTCGAACGCCGGTTTGAGCCACCAGAACAGGAACATGGCTGTGGACGGGTATTGCCATAGCAACGCGGTAAGCAGGGCAAAAACCGGCAGGGTCACCAGCGCCCAGCTGCTCATCAACAGCAGGCGATGTTCCCGGGCCATTAATACCCCAAGGTCCATGGCCTCCCATGCGGTACGCGGGCGAATCGCCACGCTGGCATTACTCAGGCGCATGGCGAGTCCGTCCGGCAAGGGTCAGGTAAGTCGCCACCAGCAGCCAAAGTGCAGCACCCACCAGGTATTTGATCCAAGGGGCGATCTGGGTGGTGGAAGACCAGTAGGCCTCGATAAAAGCTGCGATCAGCAGGAGCACCATGACACCGCACAGCAGTTGCACACTCTTGCGAGCGGCGAGCCGCAGGGATTCGCCACGGGTCAGTTGCCCCGGGGCGATCAGCGCCCAGCCCAGTTGCAGGCCCGCGGCACCGGCGAGTGCAATGGCCGTCAACTCAAAGGCCCCATGGCCGATGACAAATGACCAGAAGGTCTGCCCATAGCCGATTTCTGTCAGGTGCCCGGAAATCGCGCCGATGATCAGCCCGTTGAATATCAGGAAAAACACACTGCCCAGGCCGAACAGCAAACCGGCGGCAAATGTCTGAAAGGCGATACCGATGTTGTGCATCACGTAGTAGCCAAACATCATCCAGTCTTCGCTCGAAGCACGTTCGGCAGCGCGCCCCAGCCGGCTGGCCTCGGGGTCATACATGCCCTGCATCTCGGCCACCTGCTGGGGGCTGACAATGCTGTAGATCAGGTCGGGAAACAGGTAGACCAGCAGGGCAATGCCCAGCAGGCTGCCAAAGAACAGCAGGCTGGCAATCAACACGAAACGCCACTGTTCTCGCACCAGACGCGGAAAGTCGGCCAGGACGAAACTCAGCACATTCGCCGCCAGTTGGCTGCGGTGGCGATACAGTTGTTGATGGCCGCGCAATGCCAGTTGTTGCAGCGGGTCCACCAGGTAACTGCTGTAGCCGCGCTCCTGGGCGAGGGCCAGGAGCTGGCATAGACGCCGGTATTGATGAGGGAAATCGGCCATATCACTGGCCTTGGCCTTGCCGTGTTCCAACTGCTTCAGTTGTTCGGCAAACGCTTGCCATTGGTGTTGGTAACGGCTCTCGAAAAGACTCTGCTTCATGTCGGCCCCAGCAGGCCGCGGGCCACACCGTTGAGTTGCTCCACGGCGCGGGCCGGGGACACCTGCAGTGGCGTCGCAAGGATCGAGGCGAGTTCGTGTACCCGTTCAGGGGACAGTTCGCCCTGGCGTTCGGCGAAGCCAAGAATCGCTCGCTGTTCACTCAGGTCCAGGGCAAACGGCAAGCGCAGGGCTGCAGCTTGGGGCACCTGGGGACGTGCCAGCGGCTGTTCGCGGTAGACCACCAGGGCGCCGGCGGCCAGGTCGCCAAGGCGTTTGAAGTGAGGATGTTGCAGGCAACTGATGGCGCCGAGAAAGTAGCCGAAAGGCAGCATGTCGACAAACCGCAGGAGGTTGCGGATCAGCGACGCCGACCAGCCTATAGGGGTCCCGTCGTCCTGCACGACCCGTAAGCCCATGACCTGTTTGCCCGGTGAGCAGCCTTGGTTGAGCACCTCGAACAGCACCATGTACCACCAACTGACCAGGAACAGCAGAAGCGATCCCAGGCCGATACCGATATTGCCGAGCAACGCCAATGGCACCAGCAGCACGCCCATGATCACTGCGCGCGCGCCGAGGTCGAAGGCAAATGCCAGCGCCCGTGGCACCAGGCCGGCTGGGCGCAGCGGCAGGTCGATGCCCTCCGGGGTCTCGATCTGGTAGAGGGTGTCCAATGGGGCTGATGGCATCGCGATCCTTGGCAGTGCAGAGCGGCTGGAGACACGGATGCTAACAGTGTCCGTGATGGAAGCAACTACTCAAGGTTTTGCTGGATGTTTGTACAGTAGAATTGGTGCTGGCTCCGAACACGGCTGAACGCCTAGACTTCGTCGATCTTCAGCACAGGAATAGCCCGTGACCTCCATTTTCTGGTACGACTATGAAACCACCGGCATCAACCCGCGCAGCGATCGCCCACTGCAGGTTGCCGGCATTCGTACGGACCTCGATCTCAACGAGGTCGGCCCGCCGGTAAATCTTTACTGCCAGCCCAGCGACGACATCCTGCCCCATCCCGCCGCCTGTGCCATTACCGGTATAACCCCTGGAATACTGGCGGAAAAAGGCCTGGCCGAGGCCGATTTCATGACCCGTGTACATGCCGAACTGGCGGCCCCGGGGACGTGCGGCGCAGGTTACAACACCTTGCGGTTTGACGACGAAATGACGCGCTACAGCCTGTATCGCAATTTTTTCGACCCCTACGCGCGGGAGTGGCAGGGCGGTAACAGCCGCTGGGACCTGATCGATGTGGTTCGCACTGCCTACGCCCTGCGCCCGGAAGGCATCGAGTGGCCCCAGCAGGATGGGCGCGTGACTCTCAAGCTTGAGCGCCTGACTGCCGCCAACGGCATTGACCATGGCCAGGCCCACGATGCGTTATCCGACGTACGTGCCACCATCGCCCTGGCGCGCCTGGTGCGCGAGAAGCAGCCCAAGCTGTACGACTGGCTGTTTCAACTGCGCAGCAAGCAACGGGTGATGGACCAGGTGCGCCTGCTGCAACCCATGGTGCATATCTCCGGACGCTTTTCTGCCGAGCGTCATTACCTGGGTGTCGTGCTGCCCCTGGCCTGGCACCCGCGCAACCGTAATGCGCTGATTGTCTGCGACCTGGGGCTCGACCCCCAAGGGCTGCTGGACATGGATGCCGCGGCCTTGCGCCAACGTCTGTATACCCGTCGCGAGGACCTTGCCGAAGGCGAGCTGCCGGTGCCGCTCAAGTTGGTGCATATCAACCGTTGCCCCGTGGTCGCGCCCTTGAACGTACTGCGGGCCGAGGATCGTGAACGCCTGCAATTGGATATGGATATTTGCCAGGCGCGAGCCCTGCGGCTAACTGACGCACAGGAACTTTGGCGCGATAAGTTGGCGGTTATTTACGCCGAGGAAGATTTTGCCCCGAGCGCAGACCCGGAACAGCAGCTTTACGAAGGTTTTATCGGGGATCGTGATCGACGGTTATGTGAGCAAGTCCGGGCGGCGGAACCTGCGCAGTTAGCCAGCCAGCAGTGGCCTTTTGATGATCACCGTTTGCCTGAATTATTGTTTCGTTACCGGGCGCGTAACTTCCCCGATACGCTGAACGGCGAGGAGCTACAACGTTGGAAACTTTTCTGTCAGCAACGTTTGGCAAATCCTGAATTCGGCGCGCCGAATACCTTGGAGGCATTTAATCAAGCCCGGCAGGAGTTGGCCGTTAGTGCGACGCCGCTTCAGCAGCAGGTGCTGGAGCAATGGCAGAGATATGCCGACTCTTTAGCCGCTCGTGTGAATCGGTAATAGCGGTTTGTAGAAAAGACGGTCAATAAAAAACGCCAGCAAGCTGGCGTTTTTAATGGGTTGCGTATCAAGCGCAGACCGGGTGAGGCTTAGCCCAGCAGGGTAGCCCAGCCTTCAACCACGTCACCGCCCCACTTGGCTTTCCACTCTTTCAGGGTTTTGTGGTTGCCGCCTTTGGTTTCAATCACTTCACCGTTGTGCGGGTTTTTGTATTGCTTGACCTTGCGCGCACGCTTGGTACCGGTAGTTTTCACGGCGCCACGGGGTGCTTTAACTTTCGACTCTGGATCCAGCAGCGCGATGATGTCACGCAGGGATTTGGAGTATTCACCCATGAGGGTGCGCAGTTTGCCTTCGAATTCCAGCTCGGTTTTCAGTTTGTCATCTTGGGACAGGTTCTTCAAACGAGCTTGCAGCTCTTTGATAGCTTCTTCGGTGGCACGGTATTCGTTGATCAGAGACATGTGGACTACCTTATGTAGAACGCTGATTGACAGGGATAGTGGCCCAATAATAGTCAGGCGGTTTCCCCAAGTAAACATTTAAGCGCGTATTCAGGTGAATTACTTTGAATGTTTGTGAAGACGCTATGCAATCGAGTTAATTAGTAGGGGCTACCCCGAAAATAATCTCCTTGAAATTCGCATAATTGCTGCAGCGTGCGCTGTTCATTCATATAGCAATGGTAAAACCATGCGCTATTAAGGGATGTGGCCAGGGCAGCGGATCAGAATAAGGCTCATCGAATACTGCAGTTTTTCTGCACAATCGCTAGAATGGCGGCCTTTGCGAAGTTCTGGAGTTCCCCCCTAATGCGCACTTTTCGGCTGGTGATTGCTTGCCCGGACCGGGTCGGCATCGTTGCCAAAGTCAGTAACTTTCTGGCCTCCCACAACGGCTGGATCACCGAGGCGAGCCATCACTCGGACAACCTCAGCGGTTGGTTCTTCATGCGTCACGAAATCCGTGCCGACACGCTGCCCTTTGGTCTTGAAGCGTTCCGCGAGGCATTTTCGCCCATCGCGGAAGAGTTTTCGATGACCTGGCACATCACCGACACCGAGCAGAAAAAGCGCGTGGTGTTGATGGCCAGCCGCGAATCCCACTGCCTGGCCGACTTGCTGCACCGCTGGCACAGCGACGAGCTGGACTGCGAGATCGCGTGCGTGATCTCCAACCATGACGACCTGCGCAGCATGGTCGAGTGGCATGGCATCCCTTACTACCACGTGCCGGTCAACCCGCAGGACAAGGAGCCGGCGTTCGCCGAGGTCTCTCGCCTGGTCAAGCAGCATGAGGCCGACGTGGTTGTGCTGGCGCGCTACATGCAAATCCTGCCGCCTGAGCTGTGCCGCGAATACGCAGGCAAGGTGATCAACATTCACCACAGCTTCCTGCCGTCGTTCGTGGGGGCCAAGCCTTACCACCAGGCTTCCCTGCGTGGCGTGAAGTTGATTGGCGCAACCTGCCATTACGTCACCGAAGAGCTGGATGCCGGTCCGATCATCGAGCAGGACGTGGTGCGTGTCAGCCACAGTGACAGCATTGAGGACATGGTGCGGTTTGGCCGTGATGTCGAGAAGATGGTGCTGGCCCGTGGCCTGCGCTATCACCTGGAAGACCGCGTGCTGGTGCACGGCAACAAGACGGTCGTATTCTGATTCAAGCGTCTTGGTTGAACAAAGAAGGGCCTGGGCGTTAAATCGCTGCAGGCCCTTTTTCATTCCCCACACTTCAGGATCAGGCCATGACCGACCCACTTGATAAAGCCACGTCCAAGGCCCCTGCTACGTTGGGTGAGGGCTGCCTGAGTCGTTACGACCCGGATGCGTTGGAGCCGGAAGACGGTACCGACTTTCCGGGAGCCGCCGAGCTGTGGGAGCAATTGCAGGAGGCCGATGAATTGCCCGGAGCCCTTGGCCGAGGTGCTTGAGCGACCACCTGTTCAGCCAGCCAGGCAGCCTTGGTCAGCGGTGTTCGCTCTGCGTCGAGTAGGCGTCGTACGGTTTCAAGCCAATAGCAGCGAGAGAATGCGTGGCGCATGTCCACCGGGTGCACGCCCAGGCGAATCACTGGGGCGGCCTGCCAGCGCTGTTCGCGACGATCGCTGATGACTTTGGACGCCCCTCGGCGCCATGCGCTGCGCGCACTCCAGGTCAGGCCCGGGGCTTCGATCGGCGTGAAATCGGGCAGTCGATACAGATGCTGTGGGCTGCTGGTGTAGCTCAGCGGTAGTTGGCGCAGGGCCTCGCGAGTGCCCTGGCTCATTAACCAGGCGGGTGCGACGAAGCCGTGCAACGGCCAGTCATGACGCCGGAATACTTCAATGCCATCCTGAAGACGATCAAGAGCCTGGGCTTGAGACAGTTGATAGAACTCAGCCTCATGGGTGTAGAGGCGGCGCATGAACCAGTCTTTGGGTGTGCGCGGCGCCGGTTGATCATCGCAATGGTAGTAACCGTGCAAGGCAAGTTCATCGCCCTTGGTCACGCGGCGATCCAGCAGGCGTTGAAAATCGCCGTGGGCAGTCAAGGCGTCGCGATGATGGAAGTCCGGCACCACCAACCATGTGATTGGCACGGCGCCCAGGGCATCGACGGCTTCGACAAAGGGCCGATAATCGGCCCAGTTGTGCGGCGCCACATCGTGCAGCACCAGTAATACCGAGCGCTCAGGCATGGGAAGGCATCGGCTTGTGACTGCCCAGTACCGCGTGGTAGTGGCCGAGCAGGCTGTCGACCACCGTATACCAGGCGTAATGTTGTTCTACGTGACGCCGAGCCTGCGCGCCCAGGCGCCTGCTGCCGAGGTTGAACAGCTCGCGCACCGTATCGGCCATCGCCCTTGGATTGTTTGGCGCGCACAGCAGGCCGCAGCGTTCGTCGACTATCTCCGTGAACGCGCCAGCCGCCACCGCGATTACCGGTATGCCGCAAGCCATGGCTTCGAGGACGACCAGGCCAAAGGTTTCCTGGTCGCCGCCATGCAGCAAGGCATCGGCACTGGCCATCAGCCGGGCGACATGCTGTGCCGGGCGAAACCCCTCGATGACGGTGACATTGGCCGGCACGCTGCTCGGCATGCCGGAGCCCACCAGCACCAAGTGATAGCCGTCCCCCAGGCGTTTCATGCAGCGAAGCAGGATCGGCAGGTTTTTTTCCTTGGAACCGCGCCCGGCAAAGATCAGCAGGCGGGTGTCTTCGCCTATCCCCAGCTCGGCGCGCAGGCCTGGGTCGCGGGCGTCAGGGGTAAAGGTTTGTAGGTCCACGCCCAGTGGTTGGACGAACACATTCTTCACGCCGAGCCCCATGAGCTTGTCGGCCATTACCTGGCTGGGCGCCAGTACCCGGTCGAAACTTCCATAGAGTTTGCTGACATAGGCTTCAACGTTCGGGGCAAGCCAAGACCCCATGCGGTTGCTCACCAGTAACGGTAAGTCGGAGTGGTAAAAGCCGATCACCGGTACATCCAGCTGGCGCCGGGCATCCAGCGCGGCCCAGGCGGTGAGATAGGGATCACCTACCTCGATCAGATCGGGCTGTAAATCGTGCAGGACATTTCGCCAGGGGGAGAGGCGAAGGGGGAAGCGGTAGCCTTTGCCGAAGGGCAGCGCGGGAGCCGGTACCTTGAAGATGCCATCCTGATTGCTCCATTGCGCGCCGGGAATCAGCAGGCTATGGCGAATGCCGGGCTTAAGCCTCAGGCGTCGGTGCTTGGCGTCCAGGTAAGTGCGCACGCCGCCGCTTGTCGGGGCGTAGAACATGGTTATGTCAGCGATATGCACGATGAACATCCCTCCGATCCATTGCTCTCCTAACGTGGACCTGAGCTAAGGATAGATGTTCGGTTGGCGTTCATCGTGAAAACAGTGCAGGAGCCTGACCGGCTCCTGCGGTAGTTCAGATCCGGAAGCTGCCCACCAGCTGTTTCAACCGTGCCGCCTGCTGTTCCAGGTCGGCGCAGGCGCGCAGCGTCGATTGCAGGTTTTCCACGCCTTCCTGATTGAGGGTGTTGATCTCGGTGATGTCCATGTTGATCGACTCCACGACCGAGGTCTGCTCTTCAGTGGCGGTGGCCACCGACTGGTTCATGCCGTCGATCTCGCCAATGCGCTGGGTCACGCTGTTCAAGCGTTCGCCGGCCAGGTTGGCGATTTCCACGCTGTCATGACTGTGGCGCTGGCTGTCGCTCATGGTGCTGACCGAGTCACGGGCACCGATTTGCAGTTCCTCGATCATCTTTTGTACCTGCTGTGCCGACTCCTGGGTGCGATGGGCCAGGTTGCGCACTTCATCGGCGACCACCGCAAACCCGCGCCCGGCTTCCCCGGCGCGTGCGGCTTCGATGGCGGCATTCAGTGCCAGCAGGTTGGTTTGCTGGGAAATACTGGTGATTACCTCAAGAATCTGGCCGATATTCACCGTCTTGCTGTTAAGTGCTTCGATATTGCTGCTTGAGGCACTGATCATTGCAGACAGCTGAGTCATCGCCTTGATATTGCGTTCAACTACCTGTTGACCGTCTTCGGCCAATTGCCGTGCGTCACTGGCCTGGTTGGAGGCTTGTGCGGCGTTACGCGCGATTTCCTGTGCGGCGGCGCCCAGTTCGTTGATCGCGGCGGCAACGCTGTTGGTGCGGTTGGCCTGTTCGTCGGAGTTGACCATCGACGAGTTGGACGCACTGACAACCCGCAGTGCGACTTCGTTCACCTGTTGGGTGGCTGAGGACACTTCGCGGATCGATGTATGAATGCGCTCCACAAAGCGGTTAAACGCGTTACCCAGAGTGCCGAACTCATCGTGATTCTGGATGGCCAGGCGGCGAGTCAGGTCACCTTCGCCGTCGGCGATGTCCTGCATCGCGCGAGTCATCACGTGCAGCGGCTGCAGCAGCACGCGTATCAGCATGCCGAGCAGGGCGATGATGATCACCACGGCAATTACGGTGGCGATTACGGCGGAGGTGCGGAATTTGCTGAGCATTGCGTAGGCTTCGTCCTTGTCCACCGATACCCCGAGGTACCAGTTCACCGAGGGCAGCCCCTTGATCCGTGTGAAAGTAACGATGTTGTCCTTGCCGTTGGCTTCGACCTCGCTGAAGTCGCCGCTGATGGTGGGCGTGTGTTTTGGGTAGACATCGGAGAGGGGCTTCATCACCAGGCTTTTGTCCGGGTGTACCAGCACCTTGCCGTCTGCACTGACCAGGAACGCATAGCCCATGCCACCGAAGTTCAGTGCGCCGATGTTATCCACCAGGGTTTGCAGGCTCAGGTCGCCGCCCACCACGCCAATGCTCTGGCCGCCTTTAGCGCTGGGGGTGGCGATGGAAATGATCAGCTGCCCCGTAGCGGCATCGATATACGGTTCGGTCAGCGTCGAGCCGTTGCTGCTTTGGGCGCCCGTGTACCAAGGCCGAACGCGTGGGTCGAAGCCATCTGGCATCTTCGTGTCGGGGCGGATGGTGAAGGCCCCTTTGCTATCACCCACGTAGGTAGCCATGAAGGACGACGTCAGGGCTTTCTGTTCCAGCAAGCTGGCAACGGTCGAAGGCTCAGGGTTGATGGCGATGTTTTGCGCCGCGTTTTCCACCAGCGCAATGCGCCCGGTGAGCCAGGTCTGAATGTTGCTGGCGGTGACATCGCCCATTTCATGCAGGTAATTGTTAAGGTCGTCGCGAATGGCATTGCGTTGCAGGTAGTCGTTGTAGAGGGTGAACAGTGCGAAGGCCGCGATGACGATAAGGGAGGCTGCAAGCAGGATTTTATGGCTGAAGCGCAGATTTTTATTCATAGCTTGAAGGGTCCGCTAAGGTCTTAATATCCGAAGCGCGTCCTTGTGGAACACGCGGAAGGGTAGCGTCAAAAAAAGTTTGATATTTCCGTTGGTCCCTGTAGGAACTATCTGAGCGTTTTTTAGACTTTGTGGGTCTCACATCTGTCTTATCGACCTGGCGACACTAAAGATTAACCATGGGTGACGAAATGCCTGATTCCACGCAACTCCTTATCGGTGCCGGTCTTGACGGCCAGCCTATTGCCCAGGCCATGCGCCTGGCCAACCGTCACGGTTTGATCGCCGGCGCCACGGGCACAGGCAAGACGGTCACGTTGCAACGTCTGGCCGAAGCGTTCAGTGATGCGGGCGTCGCGGTATTTGCCGCGGATATCAAAGGTGACCTCTGTGGCCTGGGTGCCGCCGCCAACCCTCAGGGCAAAGTCGCAGAGCGCATCGCCGGCATGCCGTTCCTTAATTACACGGCCAAGGCGTATCCCGTCACGCTGTGGGATATCCACGGGCAGTCCGGTCATCCATTGCGCACCACCATCAGCGAAATGGGGCCGTTGTTGCTCGGCAGTTTGCTGGAACTCACGGACAGCCAGCAGTCGGCCCTTTACGCAGCGTTCAAGGTGGCGGATCGCGAAGGCCTGTTGCTGCTGGATCTCAAGGACCTCAAGGCCTTGCTCAACCACCTGCGTTATCACCCGGAGTTGCTCGGCGAGGATGCGGCGCTGATGACCACCGGCTCCAGCCAGGCGCTGTTGCGGCGTCTGGCAGTATTGGAGCAGCAGGGCGCCGAGGCGTTGTTTGGCGAGCCGGCCCTGCAGCTTGAAGACATCTTGCAGCCCACCCGCGAGGGGCGCGGGCGTATCCATCTGCTGGACGCCAGCCGCCTGGTGCATGAAGCCCCGAAAGTGTACGCGACCTTCCTGTTGTGGCTGTTGGCGGAATTGTTCGAGCAACTGCCCGAGCGCGGCGATGCCGAAAAACCGTTGCTCGCGCTGTTTTTCGACGAGGCGCATTTGTTGTTTGCCGACACGCCCAAGGCTTTGCAAGAGCGCTTGGAACAAGTGGTGCGGCTGATCCGTTCCAAGGGCGTGGGGGTGTATTTCGTCACCCAATCGCCGGGCGACCTGCCGGACTCCGTGCTGGCGCAACTGGGTTTGCGCATCCAGCATGGCCTGCGGGCGTTCACCACGAAAGAACAGAAATCCTTGCGGGCGGTCGCAGACGGGTTCCGGCCGAACCCGGCGTTTGATGCGTTATCGGTGTTGACCGAGCTGGGCACGGGTGAGGCATTGGTGGGCACCTTGCAGGAAAAAGGTACGCCGGAAGTCGTCCAACGCGTACTGGTCGCGCCGCCGCAATCGCGAATCGGGCCGCTCAGTTCGGCTGAACGCGCTGCATTGGTGGCCAGTTCGCCCTTGCAGGGGCGCTATGACAAGCCGATTGATCGCGAGTCGGCCTATGAAGTGTTGATGGCGCGCAAGGCGCTTGGACCGACCGAAGAGACCAGGCAGGCCGACGAGGAGCCCAGTTTCACTGACAAGGCCGGGGCGTTTCTGGGAACCACCGCAGGCAAGGCGCTGAAATCCGCGATGCAGCAGGCCGCCAATCAGATGGGGCGCCAACTGGTGCGTGGTTTGCTGGGGTCTTTGCTGGGCGGCAGTAAGCGCAAGTAGCGGTTCAGGGCTTGGGCTTGCCATGGGCGGCCAGCCGCTCAAGCGCCGCGCGCAGGCCCGGATCGCTGATGCCGTCGGCCGTGGCCTGAATCGTCTCGGCCGCCGTCTCCGACAAGTCCATCGTGTGGCCCGCCGCGCCTTGTTGCACGGTCGGCGGCTGCACCTTGAACTGGATGCGCGTCAAGTTGGCGAACTCATCGAACGCCATCAATTGACGCTGCAGGCGTTTTTGCTGATAGCGCAGGCGGGTCGCCCAGTGGCCATCTGTGACAATCAGCAGCAGGTTGCCTTCACGCCAGGACGCCACGTGGCAGTGCTCACGGGCCGCCGGTTGAAGTTGGCTTTCGAGCAGGCGTTGCAAATGGCCCAAGCGTTGCGCATGGCCAAAGATGGCTTTCAACGGCTTGGCTTCGCGAAGCAACACGCTGGGCGCGCGGGCTGTAAGAGGGCGAAATGCCATGATTGGACACCTTAAGTAACAGAGCGGCCATCTTAGCAGAAAGCGTCTACGCGGCCCCGGGCAATGCATTGCCGGGGCTTTATCCACAAAATCAATGAGCTCCACGGGTTGAAGTTCGCGCAAAAGCCCTTATTTTAAACAAGCCCTCTCACAGCCCCATGCCAGCATCGGGAAACAACGCCACTTTCCTCACCCACGATTCCGGGTAGAATGCGCGTTCGCATGCGGCCGTGAGGGCTGCTCGGGCCACTCACGGTGCGCCCTCCATCCCTATGTGTGGAAGAACCTGCCGATATGTTTGCGCCTTTGTTAAAGAAACTTTTTGGAAGCAAGAATGAGCGCGAAGTCAAACGCATGCTCAAGACGGTGCAGCTGGTCAATGCCTTCGAAGAGCAGATGGTTGCCCTTTCGGACGAGCAATTGCGCGCCAAGACCGAAGAGTTCAAGGCCCGCATAGCCAAAGGTGAAACCCTCGACAAGCTGCTTCCCGAAGCCTTTGCGGTTGCCCGTGAAGCCGGTAAGCGTGTCATGGGCATGCGCCACTTCGACGTCCAGTTGATCGGCGGCATGACCTTGCATGAAGGCATGATTGCCGAAATGCGTACCGGTGAAGGCAAGACCCTGGTAGCAACCCTGGGTGTTTACCTCAACGCACTGTCCGGCAAGGGCGTGCACGTTGTGACGGTGAACGACTACCTGGCTCGCCGGGACGCCAACTGGATGCGCCCGCTGTATGAATTCCTCGGCCTGACCGTCGGCGTGGTAACGCCGTTCCAGCCGCCGGAAGAGAAGCGCGCCGCCTACGCCGCCGACATCACCTACGGTACCAACAACGAATTCGGTTTCGACTACCTGCGCGACAACATGGCGTTCAGCATGGAAGAAAAATTCCAGCGCGAACTCAACTTTGCCGTGATCGACGAAGTCGACTCCATCCTCATCGACGAAGCCCGTACCCCGCTGATCATCTCCGGCCAGGCCGAAGACAGCTCGCGCCTGTACACCGAGATCAACAAGTTGATCCCGCGCCTTGAGCAGCACATCGAGGAAGTGGAAGGCGTGGTGACCAAAGAAGGTCACTTCACCATCGACGAGAAGACCCGCCAGGTCGAACTCAACGAAGCCGGTCACCAGTTCGTCGAAGACATGCTGACCCAGATCGGCCTGCTGGCCGAAGGCGAGAGCCTGTACTCGGCCCACAACCTGGGCCTGCTGACCCACGTGTATGCCGGCCTGCGTGCCCACAAGCTGTTCCATCGCAACGTCGAATACATCGTGCAGGATGGCCAGGTCGTACTGGTCGACGAGCACACCGGGCGTACCATGCCGGGCCGTCGTCTGTCCGAAGGCCTGCACCAGGCCATCGAAGCCAAGGAAATGCTCAACATCCAGGCCGAAAGCCAGACGTTGGCGTCCACCACCTTCCAGAACTACTTCCGCCTGTACAACAAGCTGTCCGGCATGACCGGTACCGCCGACACCGAAGCGTTCGAATTCCACCAGATCTACGGCCTGTCGGTGGTGGTCATCCCGCCGAACAAGCCGCTGGCCCGTAAAGATTTCAACGACCTGGTGTTCCTGACCGCCGAAGAGAAATACGCGGCGATCATCAACGACATCAAGGACGGCATGGCCCAGGGCCGTCCGATCCTGGTGGGTACCGCCACCATCGAGACTTCCGAGCACGTGTCCAACCTGCTCAACAAGGAAGGCATCGAGCACAAGGTCCTCAACGCCAAGTTCCACGAAAAAGAAGCCGAGATCATCGCCCAGGCCGGTCGCCCAGGCGCGCTGACCATCGCCACCAACATGGCCGGTCGTGGTACCGACATCCTGCTGGGCGGCAACTGGGAAGTGGAAGTGGCTTCGCTGGACGATCCGACCCCTGAGCAGATCGCCCAGATCAAGGCAGACTGGCAGAAACGCCACCAGGCCGTGCTGGAATCCGGTGGCTTGCAGGTGATCGCCTCCGAGCGCCACGAATCCCGTCGTATCGACAACCAGCTGCGCGGTCGTGCCGGCCGCCAGGGTGACGCCGGTTCCAGCCGTTTCTACCTGTCCCTGGAAGACAGCCTGATGCGTATCTTCGCCTCGGATCGGGTGAAGAACTTCATGAAGGCCCTGGGCATGCAGTCCGGTGAAGCGATCGAGCACCGCATGGTGACCAACGCCATCGAGAAGGCCCAGCGCAAGGTAGAAGGCCGTAACTTCGACATTCGTAAGCAACTGCTCGAGTTCGATGACGTCAACAACGAACAGCGTAAAGTGATCTATCACATGCGTAACACGTTGCTGGCCGCCGACAACATTGGCGAAACCATCGCCGATTTCCGTCAGGACGTACTCAACGCCACCGTCAGCGCACATATCCCGCCACAATCGCTGCCTGAACAGTGGGATGTCGCCGGTCTGGAAGCTGCGTTGAAGAGCGACTTCGGTGTCGACTTGCCGGTCCAGCAATGGCTCGACGAAGACGACCACCTGTACGAAGAAACCCTGCGCGAGAAGCTCATGACCGAGCTGCTGGCCGCGTACAACGAGAAAGAAGAGCAGGCGAGTGCCGAAGCACTGCGCACCTTCGAGAAGCAAATCGTACTGCGCGTGCTGGACGACCTGTGGAAAGACCACCTGTCGACCATGGACCACCTGCGTCACGGCATCCACCTGCGTGGCTATGCCCAGAAGAACCCGAAGCAGGAGTACAAGCGCGAGTCGTTCACGCTGTTCTCCGAGTTGCTGGATTCGATCAAGCGCGATTCGATTCGCGTGCTGTCCCACGTTCAGGTGCGTCGCGAAGACCCGATCGAGGAAGAAGCGCGCCTGCGCCAGGAGGCCGAGGCACTGGCTGCGCGCATGCAGTTCCAGCATGACGAGGCACCGGGTCTGGAAGCGCCTGAAGTACTGGGTGAAGAGGTCGATGTAGTCCTGGCCCAGACCCCGGTTCGCAACGAGCAGAAGCTGGGCCGCAACGAACTGTGCTGGTGCGGTTCGGGCAAGAAGTACAAACACTGCCACGGCGAAATCAACTAAGATTTTTGCCTGACGCTGCTACACCCCGCGCCGCGACCGGCCCCTGCCGTCGCGGCGTTTTGCCATTAATTTCACCGTCGATCACGACGGCACAGACATCACCTATTTTTAAGGAGCGCATTCATGGCTGTTGGTCTTGGTCCTTTGCCCACATTGCACCCGGTTGCCGGTTTTGAGCTCGGTATCGCTTCGGCCGGCATCAAGCGCCCAGGGCGCAAGGATGTGGTGGTGATGCGCTGTGCCGAAGGCTCGACCGTTGCGGGTGTGTTCACCCTCAACGCCTTCTGCGCCGCGCCGGTGATCCTGGCCAAGCAGCGTGTTGCCGGCTCGATTCGTTACCTGCTGACCAACACCGGCAATGCCAACGCCGGTACCGGTGAGCCTGGGCTGGTCGCCGCCGCACGTACCTGCGCCAAGCTGGCCCAAGTGGCCGGCGTGGACGCCAGCCAAGTGCTGCCATACTCCACCGGCGTCATCGGTGAGCCGCTGCCGGTCGAAAAAATCGAAGGCGCCCTGCAAGCCGCGCTGGACGACCTGTCTGTGGATAACTGGGCGGCAGCCGCCACCGGCATCATGACCACCGACACCCTGCCAAAAGGCGCGAGCCGCCAGTTCGTGCACGACGGTGTGACGGTTACCGTGACTGGCATCAGCAAGGGCGCGGGCATGATTCGCCCGAACATGGCCACCATGCTTGGCTATATCGCCACCGACGCCAAGGTTTCCCGCGATGTGCTGCACAGCCTGATCCTGGACGGCGCCAACAAGTCGTTCAACCGCATCACCATTGATGGCGACACGTCCACCAATGACTGCTGCATGCTGATCGCCACCGGCCAGGCCAACCTGCCGGAAATCACCGAAGCCAGCGGCCCGCTGTTCGCGGCGCTGAAGCAGGCGGTGTTCGAGGTGTGCATGGACGTGGCCCAGGCCATCGTGCGTGACGGTGAAGGCGCGACCAAGTTCGTGACCGTTGAAGTCAACGGCGGCGGCAACCATCAGGAATGCCTGGATGTCGGCTATACCGTGGCCCACTCGCCGCTGATCAAGACCGCGCTGTTCGCCTCCGACCCGAACTGGGGCCGCATTCTGGCCGCCGTCGGCCGTGCCGGCGTGCCGGACCTGGACGTGAGCAAGATCGACGTGTTCCTGGGCGACGTATGCATCGCCAGCCGTGGCGCCCGTGCCGAGACCTACACCGAAGCCCAGGGTTCGGCGGTGATGCAGCAGGAAGAAATCACTATCCGCATCGAACTCGGTCGCGGTGAGTGCAGCGAAACCATCTGGACCACCGACCTGTCCCACGAGTACGTGAAGATCAATGCGGAATACCGCACCTGATAGAAGAGGATAAGCGCGGTGAAACGAGTGCATGTAGCAGCAGCGGTGATCCGCGGTGTCGACGGCAGGATCCTGCTGGCGCGCCGTGCCGATACCCAGCATCAGGGCGGCCTCTGGGAGTTTCCCGGTGGCAAGGTGGAGGCCGATGAGTCGGTCGCCACGGCCCTGTCCCGTGAGTTGCAGGAAGAGCTGGGTATCCAGGTCACCACGGCGCGACCGCTGATCAAGGTGCAGCATGACTACCCGGACAAGCAGGTGTTGCTGGATGTCTGGGAAGTCTCGGCCTTTACCGGCGAGCCCCACGGTGCCGAGGGACAACCGCTGGAATGGGTGACCCCGCGCGATCTGCCCCACTATGAGTTCCCGGCGGCCAACGCGCCGATCGTGGCGGCCGCGCGCTTGCCGGCCGATTACCTGATCACGCCGGGCGAGCTGGAAACGCCCACGCTCCTGCGCGGGATTCAGAAGGCTATCGCCGGTGGAATCAAGCTGATCCAGCTGCGGGCGCCCAACGGTTATGACCCTAAATACCGCGATCTTGCGGTAGATGCGGTGGGCCTGTGCGCCGGTAAGGCGCAGTTGATGCTCAAGGGGCCGTTTGAATGGCTCGGGGACTTCCCGGCGGCCGGCTGGCATATGACTTCGGCCCAACTGCGCAAATATGCGAGCAAGGGCCGGCCGTTGCCGAAGGACCGCTGGTTGGCGGCGTCATGCCATAACGCGGAAGAACTGGCGTTGGCGGAGTTGATGGACGTGGATTTTGTCACGCTGTCGCCGGTGCAGCCGACCCAGACCCATCCCGATGCGCAGCCGTTGGGCTGGGAACAGGCGGCAGAGTTGATCCGTGGGTTCAGCAAACCGGTGTTTCTGTTGGGTGGGGTAGGGCCTGCTGAGCGGGAACAGGCTTGGGAAGCCGGCGCTCAAGGTGTCGCAGGGATTCGGGCGTTCTGGCCTGAGGTTTGATGCTGTTCTGAAGGGCCCTATCGGGAGCAAGCCCTCTCCCACATTCGACCGGGTTCCAACTTTGGAATGTGATCAAAATGTGGGAGGGGGCTTGCCCCCGATGAGGCCCTGTCAATCAGCAAAAAATATCAATGTGGCTTCGCGGCGGCCTGCCACAAAACCTCAGCCACCCCCTGGCGCCTGGCGATCACCCTTGCCGCAACAAACAGCAAATCCGACAGCCGATTGATATACGCCAACCCCACCCCTTCCAACGGCTCGACAGCATTCAAATGCTGACAGCGCCGCTCGGCACTGCGCGCCAGGCTGCGGCACACATGGGCCTGGGCAATCAGCGCTGAACCACCGGGCAGGATGAAATTCTCCAGGGGCCCGAGCTCTTCGTTCCAGCGATCGATCGCCGCTTCCAGTCGATCCACTTCCGCCGCGTTCAATGCCTTGTACTCCGGCATGGCCAACTCCCCACCCAGATCGAACAATCTATGCTGGCAAGGGGTAAGCACCTCGATCACGTCCTGTAAGCCTGGATGCTGCCCGCCGAGGGCTTCGAGATACGCCAGCAGTAACCCCAACTGGCTATTGAGCGTATCGACCTCGCCGATGGCCTCCACCCGGGGATGGTCCTTGGGCACGCGGCGGCCGTCGCCGAGGCCTGTTTCGCCTTTATCGCCGGTGCGGGTGTAAATCTTCGACAGGCGAAAGCCCATGGTCAGTGCTCCAGTTGGGTGAGTTCGTAAGGTGGCAGTTGGCCCGCGAGGGGCAGGCGCAAGGTGAAGCAGGTGCCTTGGCCGAGGGTGGAATGCACCTCCATCTGGCCCTTGTGGTTGTTGGTGATGATGAAGTACGACACCGACAGCCCAAGCCCGGTGCCCTGGCCGATTTCCTTGGTGGTAAAGAACGGCTCGAAGGTGCGTTTGCGCACGTTTTCGCTCATGCCGATGCCGTTGTCTTCCACCTGGATTTCCGCCCACGGCGGGTTAAGGCGCGTGCGCAGGATGATGCGCCCCGGTTCGCTGTCGTCCTCGCGCAGGTGAATGGCCTGGGCGGCGTTTTTCAGCAGGTTGAGCAGCACCTGTTCCAGTTCGTTGGCCGTGCCGGGCACGGGGCCCAGTTGCGGGTCGAACTGGCGGATGATCGCCTGGCCCTTGAAGTCGAAGCCAATGGCCAGGTCAAAGTCATTACCGGCGATTTCTACCGCCTGGTCGATCAGCGCCGGCAGGTCGCAAGGCGCCATCTGCCGGTTGCTGCGGCGGCTGAAGCTGAGCATGTGGGTGACGATTTTCGCCGCCCGTGCCCCCGCCTGCTGGATACCGTCGAGCAGTTGCGGCACTTCGCGGCTTTGCAGGTAGCGGTTGACGGTGTCCAGCTCAACACCCACCCGTTCGGCGTGTTCCAGGTTCTTGGGCAGGTCAGGGGACAGGCGCCGGCGAATGTTCTGCACGTTATGCAGGATCGCCCCCAGCGGGTTGTTGATCTCGTGGGCCATGCCGGCAGCAAGTCCGCCGACGGAGAGCATTTTTTCCGACTGCACCATCATCTCTTCCAGGGACAGGCGCTGGGTGATGTCGTCGATACGGATCACCACGCCGCGACCGGCACCGCCCATCAGCGGGTAGAAGGTCAGGGCGTAATGCTTGGGTTCGTCGTCCTTGACCCAGGTGACGCGCTCGATGCGTTCCACCGTGTGTTGTTCCACCGTGGCCTTGATCTGCGGCAGGTACGGCTTGAGCGGCTGGAAGGCGAGGTAGATCGGTTGATTCAGCGCTTCATCCAGGCGCGTGCCGGACAGAGCCGTGGCTTCCTGATTCCATTGCGTGACGTAGAGCTGTTCGTCCAGGGCGATCAGTGCCGAAGGCATCGAGTCGATGATGCTGTTCAGGTAGTTCTGGAAACCGGTGAGCTTTTTCTCGATCTTGCTGCGCACCTGGACTTCCAGCTCCAGCTTGCGGTTGGTGTGGCGTGTCTCTTCGGCCAGGCCTTGTGCCTGGTCGTAGGCCGCCTGGGAGTCGTCCCGTGCGCGCTTGAGCTGCTGCTCCCGGGCTTCGATGCGCGACAGCATGGTGTTGAAGGCTTCGGCCAGGCTGCCGATTTCATCGCGGTTGCCCCGGCCGGCACGCAGGGCGTAGTTCTCTTCGCGGGTCACCTGGCGTGACAGCTCTTCGAGTTCATGGATCGGCCGGGTGATCAGGCGTTTGATCTGCCGGGCGATGATCAACCACAGCAGCACACTGAAAATCAGGATGCCCAGGCTCGCCGTCAATGTGCCGGTATAGAAGGCCACCGGCAGCTCACTGCTGGCCACCAGCAGCAGGTGGCCGGACGGTTGGCCGGGACGGGGCAGGGTGATGACCTGGTTACTGCGAAATTCGGTCACTCGCCAGGCTTCGATATGCCGGTAGGTGTCCGGCAGGTGCAGGCGATCGCCGTGTTGCATCTGCGCCAGGCGATTGCCTTCGCCGTCGTACAGGGCGGCGGCGCGCAGGGGCGAATAGCTGGTCAGTTCATTGAGCAGCGCATCGGCCTTGGCCGGGGATTCAAGGGCTTCGGCGGCGAGGGCCGGGTTGGACACCAGCCGGCCGATGGCCTGCAAGGCCTGGGGCGCCATGCTTTCCTGGGAGATCCAGTAGGCGGCGCTGATAAAGGTCAGGTTGGCCACCAGCAGGACGGTGGTCAGCAGCACCAGCAGGGCGGCCAGCAGTTTCTGCCCGACCGGTAGGTTTTCTAGACGCTGGCGCAACGGCATCAGGGTTTTCCCAGGTGATAGACAGGCGGGCAGGGTAGCGCGTGGCTCAGTCGCGGGGCAATCCGCGTGCAAGTAACTGCTCGACCAGGCGCACTTGCAGTTGTTGCACATGGGGCAGGTTCAATTGGTGACGGGCGGCCGCCTGGCAAGCATAGCCCAACAAGTAGCTGATCTCGGTGCGGCGGCCGTTGGCCACGTCCTGGTACATGGAGGAATAATTGGCGGCCGTGGCCTGGATGACCCGTTCCACTTCCTGGTGCAGATCCCGCGCGGCGGCGGGTTGGCCGCAGCATTCCAGCAGTTCGCCAAGCTCGGCACACAGGGTCGCGACTTCACATTGATGGTTCTGCAGTTCGCCATTGCGGCACTGGTAAAGCACCGTCAGCGGGTTGATCGCGCAATTGAGCGCCAGTTTGCGCCACAGGCGCGTCAGGATGTCGGTACTCCATTCGTGGGGGATGCCCGCAGCGTGCAGGTCATCCAGCCACAGCGGCGGAGTAGGGTGGCTTGCGTCTCCCAGCCAGGTGTAGCCATGGCCGGCGAACACAACGCGCCAGTCACCGTCGCGAAACGCGCCTTCGGTGCTGGAGGCAAAAATGCAGCGCGCCTGGGGCAGTTGCGCGGCCACCGCGTCCTGGCTGCCGAGGCCGTTCTGCAGCAGGATCAGCTCGGCGTCCGGTGCCAGACGGTGTTGCAGTTGTGCGACAGCGCCCTGGGCGTCGTACGCCTTGCACGCTACCAGCAGGCGATGAATCGGCTCGGGGCTGTCGGGCGTTTCGGCGAACACCGGGTAGGTGTGGGCGACGCCGTGTTCCACCAGGGTCAAGCCGGGTGAAGCCCGGTAGCTGGCCAGGCGCGCGGCATCGCGCAGGATCAACCTGACGGGCAAGCCGGCACGAGCCAGGCGGGTGGCCCACAGTGTGCCCAGGCTGCCCGCGCCGAGAATATGCCAGGTGGTCGACATCAGTTTTTGCTCCGCAGGGTCGCTCACAGTGAACGGGACGAAAGAACCGCTATAATGCCCCGGCATTTTAGCTCGGGCGCGCTCCATCTCTACTGAACCCGCCCCTTATATTGGAGAAATCACATGCCTTCGTTCGACGTGGTATCTGAACTGGACAAACACGAAGTCACCAACGCCGTCGAGAACGCCGTCAAGGAGCTGGACCGCCGCTATGACTTGAAAGGCAAGGGCAGCTTCGAATTCAAGGAAAAGGAACTGACCGTCAACCTGACCGCTGAAGCCGATTTCCAGCTGGAAGCGATGATCGAGATCCTCAAGCTGTCGCTGGTCAAGCGCAAGATCGACGCGCAGTGCCTTGAAATCAAGGACGCCTACGCCTCCGGCAAGCTGATGAAGCAGGAAGCCGTACTCAAGGAAGGTATCGACAAGGAGCTGGCGAAGAAGATCGTTGCCCATATCAAGGATGCCAAGCTGAAAGTACAGGCTGCCATCCAGGGTGAGCAGGTTCGTGTCACCGGCAAGAAGCGTGATGACCTGCAGGAGGCCATTGCCGCCCTGCGCGCCAAGACCTTCGACATGCCGCTGCAGTTCAATAACTTCCGCGACTGATGGCACATTGGGGAACCTGTGGGCGTTTTCGGCGTCCCACGCCCCAGAGCCAGCGCCTGCTCTTGAGCCCTACGGGGCTCATTTGCGTTTTCAGGCAGTCAATAAGCCGCACATCCGCCATACAGGAGAAGCTACATGGATTTAAACGCTGAAATGGATCACTTGATCAAGACCTCGCAGTCATGGATCCCGATGATCATGGAATACGGCAGCCGGGTGTTGCTGGCGGTGATCACCCTGGCCATTGGCTGGTGGCTGATCAACGTATTGACCCATCGCGTGGGCCGCCTGCTGGCCATGCGTAACGCGGACCTGGCGCTGCAGCACTTCATCACCAGCCTGGCGAACATTGCGCTGAAAGTCATGCTGATTGTCAGCGTGGCCTCGATGATCGGCGTGGCGACGACCTCGTTCGTGGCTGCCATCGGTGCCGCTACCCTGGCCATCGGCCTGGCGTTGCAAGGCAGCCTGGCCAACTTTGCCGGTGGCGTGCTGATCCTGTTGTTCCGCCCGTTCCGCATTGGTGACTGGATTGAAGCCCAGGGCACCTCCGGGACCGTCGATAGCATCCAGATCTTCCACACCGTGCTGCGTACCGGTGACAACAAGACCGTCATCGTGCCCAACGGCATCCTGTCCAACGGCATCATCACCAACACCAACCGTCAGCCGACCCGCAAGGTGGTGTTTGACGTGGGTGTGGACTACGAGGCGGATCTGCAAAAGGCCCGTGAAGTACTGCTGGACCTGGCAAAAGATCCGCGCGTACTGACGGATCCTGCTGCGGTGGCCGTGGTGTCGACCTTGGGCGATAGCTCGATCACGGTTTCCCTGCGCTGCTGGACCAATACCCCGGATTATTGGGATGTGGTGTTCATGTTGAATGAACTGGCGCGTGATCGTTTAAAGGCAGCGGGGATTGATATTCCATTTCCGCAGCGCGTTATTCGAGTGATGCAGGAAGCAGCTCCGAAGTAAGTGAAAGAAGCGCGTTTAACTTGGCCGAAAGGTCAGGTTAAACGTGTCACCTGAATCTCGTTAGTTAGCTTGCTAGTTATTTATTCGCTGAAATAAAACTGCAATAAAAAAGCCGCTCCCTTGTAAGCAGGGGAGCGGCTTTTTTGTTTAAGGCCGGGGCCTTAAGTCATCGTTGTAATTGAACCGGCAATTACAAGATGTTCAGCGGGTAGTTTGCGATCAGACGCAGTTCGTCGATCGAAGGCGAACCGTAGTACACGCCATCACCGGAGCGATAGGTCGCTTGACGCAGACGCAGGCTCAGGTTTTTGGCTGGACCGCTCTGGATCACGTACTTGGCTTCGATATCGCGTTCCCACTCTTTACCATTGTTAGTGGTGCCAGTGTCGGCGCCGCTACCGGTTATGTAACGAGTCATGAAGCTCAAACCAGGAACGCCAAAGGTTGCCATGTTGATGTCGTAACGTGCCTGGTAGGACTTCTCGCCTTCGGCGTTGAAGTCGGAACGGGCAACGGAGTTGGCCAGGAAGATCGTGCCGCCGCCGTCTACGCCGTAGCCGTAGTCGCCGTCGCCGGTAACCTTCTGGGCTGCCAGGGTGAACGTGTGAGCGCCGATGGTGTAGGCGCCCTGCAAGCTGAACGCGCGGTTGTCGAGCTTGGTCGTGCCATCTTTTTCGGCGCGCTGCAGGCCGGCACCGTCGCTCTTGGTGTCGTAGATGTTGAAGTCCAGAGCGAAGGACTGGTCATCGCTGAGCGCGTGGGTCCAGTTCACGTTGCTGTAGTACTTGCGGAAGTAGTCTTCGGTTTTAGCGTAGTACAGGCTGCCGGTGAGCTCTGGAGTGAACGAGTATACACCGCCGACAAAGTCGGTCTTGGTCAGGCCCAGGCTGTCATGAAACGTCTGGTTCTGCGCAACACTGGAAGTGAAGTGGCCGCCTTCCAGTTTCAGGCCCTTGATCTCGTTGCTGGTGATCGAGATACCTTGTGGCAGTTCCGGCAGCAGACGGCTGTCGTCGGAAGCGAACACAGGGGCTGTGGTGTATTGGTCACCGACTTTCAGCACGGTGTTGGAGAAGCGGAACTTGATGGCGCCGCCGCCTTTGGAGTAGTCGTCTTGCGAACGACCGTCGGAACCGGTGGGGAACAGCCCGGTGCCTGCGCGCCCCTTGCCACTGTCGAGCTTGACGCCCAGCAGGCCGATTGCATCGAAACCGACGCCGATAGTGCCTTGGGTGAAGCCCGATTCGAACAGTGCATTGAAGCCCAAGCCCGTTTCTTCAGCACGGCTTTTGCGCTTGCCGTTGACCGTGGCGTAGCCGTTCGCTGGTTCATTACGGAAATCGCGGCTGAAGTACAGCGCGCGAGTATTGATGCTGAACGTACTGTCTTCAACAAAGCCCTTGGAATCGTCCTGGGCGGACGCCATTGCGAACTGCGAGGTGCCTGCTGAAACAGCCAGGGCGATCATGCTCCACTTCATCACGCGCATCGTGATTTGCTCCTTTGGTTTTAGGAAGAGTACTGCCGTCCCACCTGTATTTTTATCTGGGCGGCTCTTTCTTTTTTGTGTCGGCGCAAAGTTATATCACGCAGACTCTATTGACGATACTTACCCATCTTTCCTTTCAGCTTCTTTACGAGGCTGTCGTAAATTGCTAGTTCCATGTCGCAAATTCACAGTCCGAATGTAACGGGACTGACAACTTCAATGCTGTTTTCAAACGCCGTTCAGCGTTTGTCGTCTTCCTTGGTATACATTGAAACGCCACTGTTATTTATCGCGAAACACTCACTTCCCTGCAGGTGCCGTTGTCGACGATAGGGGGGTGAATGCAACAAGCGCGCCCAAACCGGTAACTGAATGTCATTTTTTCGTGAAAAACGTTACGACGGGGTAAAAACCGCATAAGCACGGGCTTTTTACGCCGTTTGGTTTGGGCTTGACGCCCGTGTGTTACCGCTGTTCGGGGGTGCAAAAAAACCTTGCCCGAGAAAAACGTTACCGGTCCACCCCCATGAGTGGGTAGTTGGCGGATCTCTTTGAGGCACAAGTGGGTCATTTTGGTGCATCCCGGTGAGGCCCGTGTTAGCGTAGCTCAATTATTCGCCTGCATCGAAAGGGTGCGATTTTTTTCTCCGGATGCGCCGGGCTCCCCCGCATTCGCCGTGAAGCCGCCTGCATTCAAAGGTATGCTGGGCGCCAGAACTTGACCTGCCAAACGGAGTGCCCGTGGTGTTCGCCTTAGATCAACGCCTGCAACAAGACACACTGGTGATCGGGGACTTCCCGTTGTGCCGCCTGCTGCTGTCCAATGACTCGAATTACCCGTGGTTCATCCTGGTGCCACGCATCAACGGTATCAGTGAAGTGTTTCAGCTGGATGTCGCAGATCAACAGATCCTCTGGAAGGAAACTACGCTGCTGGCGCAGTTACTCAACGAAGGCCTGGGCGCCGACAAGATGAATATCGGTGCGCTGGGCAATGTCGTCAGCCAATTGCACGTGCATGTGATCGTACGCAAGCGTGATGACGCCGCGTGGCCTGCGCCGGTGTGGGGCAAGCATCCGGCCCAGCCGTACACTGAAGAGCAAGTGGCGGCCATTCGTGTGCGCCTGCGCGCGTTGCTGCCTGCCGACTTTATCTTTACCCAGGGTTGAACCATGGACTTGCAAGACCGCGTTACCGATCTGGAGAGCCGCCTGGCTTTTCAGGACGACACCATCGAGACCCTCAATGACATCCTGGTCGCCCAGCAGCGCGCGGTTGAGCGCCTGCAGCTGCAGATGGCCGCGCTGCTCAAGCGTCAGGAAGAAATGGGCGGCCAGTTCGAGACGTCCGAAGAAGAGGCGCCGCCACCGCACTATTAATCCGAGGGCAATAAAAAAACCGCGACCCAGCCAGGCTGGATCGCGGTTTTTTTTGCTGCGAAGGCTGGAATCAGCGACGCGGTAGGGCTGCGATCACGTCTTCGGCTTGCAGGCCTTTGTCGCGATTCATCACGGAGAACTCCACGCGCTGGCCTTCAACCAGGACGCGATGGCCCTCGCCACGGATAGCCCGGAAGTGGACGAAGATGTCGTCGCCCGAATCGCGGGAAATAAAGCCGAAGCCTTTGGAGGTGTTGAACCACTTGACGGTACCGGTATCCCGATTGGTCATGTCGTAGTTTTGCGACGCGGCCGCCGGGGACGAACGGTAGAAGCTGATGGCCAGGTGAAGAACGATGGCGACCACAGCAATCACCAGGCTGAGCAGGATGGCCGGATGGCCGCCCACTTCAGGCATAGGTGCCAGGAGGGTGAGGGTTTGTACGACAACGGTCAGTACCAGCAGCGCGCTGACCAGGTTTTGCAGTTGATGACGTGTGCCTTTGTTCCAGTAAGGGATTACGGGAGCGAGCGTCAGGTTAAGAAGGCCGAACAAGGCCAGGTACAGAGCGTCGTGTTGTTGCAGGTAGGGCAGGCTTTCAGGCTGCAGGCTCGGGATAAAGGACAGCAGCAACGCTGCAACGCCCGTTAGCAGGTGGACGATTTTCAACATTTTGATTAACTCACGTTAAGACGGATCACAAGGAAGAGCTGACTGGCACGGTTCGCTTCTGAACAATGGGAGGCGTTGGGCACGTGCACGGGTATCAGCCTATGCCGCTTGCCGTGGAAATTAACGACGGCGACACGCTGCCTATTTAACAGCAAAGGCCGTGCCTACTCAAATCGAGCATTTATCAGGCTTTAAAGGGCCTTGGCATTTATGCGGGAAACGCTTGTCCTAGACATGTGCAGGGGTTTCTTGCGGCCTTAAAAGAAATTTCCGACGTGCCCAAAGGCTTGTACTGCACGGGCTGACAGGTCGTGCAGGGGCGATTTGCCGCATGTCGCCCGAGGGTGTCGGGCTGCGTCTCTGCGCCGCTCTTGCTAGAGTGGTTGTGCACCTGATCAATGAATGCTTGTCAATTGAAGGGGATAAACATGGCAATCGATATCGGTATCAGTGAAGAAGATCGTAAATCCATCGTCGATGGGCTTTCACGACTGCTCTCCGATACCTATGTACTGTACCTGAAGACCCACAACTTCCATTGGAACGTCACGGGCCCCATGTTCCGTACGCTGCACCTGATGTTCGAAGAGCAGTACAACGAACTGGCGCTGGCGGTGGACGCCATAGCCGAGCGTATCCGTGCCCTGGGTTTCCCGGCACCAGGCGCCTATTCGATCTACGCCCGTCTTTCCTCCATCAAGGAAGAAGAGGGTGTTCCAAGCGCAGAAGAGATGATCAAGCAACTGGTGGCGGGCCAGGAGGCGGTCACGCGTACCGCACGCGGTATTTTCCCGTTGCTCGACAAGGTCAGCGATGAGCCGACCGCGGACCTGCTGACCCAGCGCATGCAGGTTCACGAGAAAACCGCGTGGATGCTGCGCTCCCTGCTCGAAAACCAGTAAACGTCACCCACAGTGGCGCCGTTGTGGCGCCACTTGCTTGTTTCCACGCATTTCCTGGCGTTGTCCTACGCCTATCAACGCCCCGTCTTCTGGCTGCCTGCTTCGTCCTGCTGTCTTATAGGGCCATTGTCCAATGGGAGAGCCCATGGGCTGTTGTTTGGCAATGGAGTGTCAGGTGTATGTCACGTGGAGTGGATGTGGGAGTGATGGAAACCGGTGGTTTCCACAAGATAAGCGTCGACCCCTTCGCCAAGGGGTTCGATATGGGGCTGGCCAAGCCATTGTCCCGATCGGTAAGGCTCAATGGGTTTTCCACTTGTCTTCGGCTTGAGCAGATCTATTGGAATATCCTCACGGAAATAGCCAGGATCAATGCCTGCTCTGTCAGCGCATTGCTGTCCTACGTCGATCGGGAAGTGCACCTCCGGTATGGAGGAGTGAAGAACTTCAGTGGGTTGGTCAGGGTGGTGTGTGTGGTTCATCTGTTAAAAGGCCGTGCCGTCTCAGCGAACCTTGAGTAATCGGCCCGTCCCGGGGCAGGTCCGCCGTGGAGGTGGACCGGGCTCCGGGCAGAAAGCCGGCTGCGCTGCCTTGATTTACCAGATATAATCCCGCGCTTTGCTGCTGCCGGGGCTTTCTCCCTCTGCTCTCTATCAGGAGCGGGCGCGGCACAGTAACGATCGACCGCCGAGACATCGCCATGCCCATGTACGACTATCAATGTGCTTCCTGTGGACATCAGTTGGAAGCCATCCAGAAGATCAGCGCAGCGCCGCTGGTCGATTGCCCGGCCTGCCAGGCGCCCGAGCTCAAGAAGATGTTGTCCATGCCGGGCTTCCGCCTGAGCGGCAGCGGCTGGTACGAGACCGATTTCAAGACCGGTTCGAAGAAGAACCTGGCGGGCGGCGACAAAGCAGACTGAGTTGAACTCCATGCGCAGGCTCCTGCATTATCCGTCCCCTGCTTTAATGTACGGTGACGAGGCAGGCCTCCACCGAATTTCGAATTACGAGAAGTGAAACCACTATCATGATGCGCAGCCACTATTGCGGCCAACTGAACGAGACCCTGGATGGTCAGGAAATCACCCTTTGCGGATGGGTTCACCGTCGCCGCGACCACGGCGGGGTAATCTTCCTCGATATCCGTGATCGTGATGGCCTGGCCCAGGTGGTATTCGATCCGGATCGCGCCGAAAGCTTCGCCGCCGCTGACCGTGTGCGCAGCGAGTACGTCGTGAAGATCACCGGCAAGGTTCGCCTGCGTCCGGCCGGTGCCGTGAACGCGAACATGGCGTCCGGTGCGATCGAAGTGCTGGGCTACGAGCTGGAAGTACTGAACGAATCGGAAACGCCACCGTTCCCGTTGAACGAATACTCCGACGTCGGCGAAGAAACCCGTCTGCGCTACCGTTTCCTGGACCTGCGTCGTCCGGAAATGGCCGAGAAGCTGCGCCTGCGTTCGCGCATGACCACCAGCATCCGCCGCTTCCTCGACGAGAACGGCTTCCTTGACGTCGAAACGCCTATCCTGACCCGGGCCACCCCGGAAGGCGCGCGTGACTACCTGGTGCCTAGCCGTACCCACGCCGGCAGTTTCTTTGCCTTGCCGCAATCGCCGCAGCTGTTCAAGCAACTGCTGATGGTGGCCGGCTTCGACCGTTACTACCAGATCGCCAAGTGCTTCCGCGACGAAGACCTGCGCGCCGACCGCCAGCCGGAATTCACCCAGATCGACATCGAGACCAGCTTCCTCGATGAGAAAGAGATCATGGGCATCACCGAGCAGATGATCCGCAACCTGTTCAAGGAAGTGCTGGACCTGGAGTTCGGTGAATTCCCGCACATGACCTTCGAAGAGGCCATGCGCCGCTACGGTTCGGACAAGCCAGACCTGCGTAACCCGCTGGAACTGGTGGACGTGGCCGACCAGCTCACCGAAGTTGATTTCAAGGTGTTCAGCGGCCCGGCCAACGACCCGAAATGCCGCATCGCCGCCCTGCGAGTGCCTGGCGGCGCGAGCATGCCGCGCAAGCAGATCGACGACTACACCAAGTTCGTCGGCATCTACGGTGCCAAGGGCCTGGCGTACATCAAGGTCAACGAGCGCGCCAAGGGTGTTGAAGGCCTGCAGTCGCCAATCGTGAAGAACATCCCGGAAGCCAACCTCAATGTGATCCTGGATCGCGTGGGCGCGGTCGACGGCGACATCGTGTTCTTCGGCGCCGACAAAGCCAAGATCGTCAGCGAAGCCCTGGGCGCGCTGCGGATCAAGCTGGGCCACGACCTGGACCTGCTGACCTGCAAGTGGGCACCGATGTGGGTCGTCGACTTCCCGATGTTCGAAGAAAACGACGACGGCAGCTTCAGCGCCTTGCACCACCCGTTCACCGCGCCGAAGTGCTCGCCCGAAGAGCTGGAAGCCAACCCGGCAGGCGCGCTGTCCCGCGCGTATGACATGGTGTTGAACGGTACTGAGCTGGGTGGCGGTTCGATCCGTATCCACCGCAAAGAGATGCAACAAGCGGTCTTCCGCCTGCTGGGTATCAACGAAGCGGAACAGGAAGAGAAGTTCGGCTTCCTGCTCGACGCCCTGAAATACGGCGCGCCGCCCCACGGTGGCCTGGCTTTCGGCCTCGACCGCCTGGTGATGCTGATGACCGGTGCCCAGTCGATCCGTGAAGTGATCGCCTTCCCGAAAACCCAGAGTGCTGCGGACGTCATGACCCAGGCTCCGGGTGTGGTGGATGCCAAGGCATTGCGCGAGCTGCATATCCGCCTGCGCGAGACGCCGAAGGCTGAGTAAGGCTGCTGCGTGAAAGCGCACTGAGGTTTACGCAGTCTAAAAAGGCGCATCTTCGGATGCGCCTTTGCGTTACAAGGGGTGTATCCCACCCGGGGTGGGGTTGATAAGGTTTCTAGAGAATTTCGGAGTTGTGTTATGGCTGGCCATTCCAAGTGGGCGAACATCAAGCACCGCAAAGAGCGTCAGGATGCCAAGAAAGGCAAGATTTTTACCAAGTGGATACGTGAGCTGACGGTCGCTGCTCGCCAGGGCGGTGGTGACCCGGGCTCCAACCCGCGTCTGCGCCTGGCCCTGGACAAGGCCCTCGGCGCGAACATGAGTCGCGACATTATCGACCGTGCCGTGGCCCGTGGGGCCGGCGCTGCCGACACCGACGACATGGTCGAGTTGACCTACGAAGGCTACGGCCCGGGTGGCGTGGCGGTGATGGTCGAATGCATGACCGATAACCGCAACCGTACAGCCGCCGCCGTGCGTCATGCGTTCAGCAAGTGTGGCGGTAACCTGGGGACTGACGGTTCGGTGGCCTACCTGTTCGAACGCAAGGGGCAGATCTCCTTCGCGCCGGGTGTGGATGAAGATGCACTGATGGAAGCGGCGATGGAGGCGGATGCCGACGACGTGGTGACCAATGAAGATGGCTCCATCGACGTGTTTACCTCGTTCGCCGGCTTCTACGCCGTGCGTAATGCCCTGGAAGCGGCCGGTTTCAAAGGCTCCGACGCCGAGATCGTGATGCTGCCGACCACCAGTGCCGAGCTGGACCTGGACGGTGCGCAGAAAGTGCTGAAGATGCTCGATATGCTCGAAGACCTGGATGATGTGCAAAACGTGTATTCCAACGCCGACATCCCGGAATCCGTGGCCGAACAGCTAGGCTGAAGAATGACGTAGATCCAAATGTGGGAGGGGGCTTGCTCCCGATGGCGGTGTATCAGTCAGCCTATGTCTAACTGGACGATCGCCATCGGGAGCAAGCCCCCTCCCACATGGGAACTACGGTGTATCAAAAAATGTGTTTATCCGACCTGCAGGCGTTATGACTTTAATCCTAGGTATCGACCCCGGTTCGCGCATCACCGGTTTTGGTGTGGTGCAACACACCCCGCGCGGCTGCGTCTACGTCGCTTCGGGCTGTATCCGTACCGGCGCAGGCGAGTTGGCTGAGCGCCTGCAGATCGTCTATCGCGGCGTGCGTGAAGTGATCCAGACCTACGGACCGGTGACCATGGGCATCGAAAAGGTGTTCATGGCAAAAAACGCAGATTCGGCGTTGAAGCTCGGCCAGGCCCGTGGCGCCGCCATCGTCGCCGGCGCCGAGGAGGGCATGGAGATCGCCGAGTACACCGCGACCCAGGTCAAGCAGTCCGTGGTCGGCACCGGCGCGGCCAATAAAGAGCAGGTGCAGATGATGGTCATGCACATGCTCAAGCTCACCTCAAAGCCGCAGATCGATGCCTCCGACGCCCTGGCCATTGCCATTTGCCATGCACACACGCGCTCCAGCCTGTTGCCTCACGGCTTGGGAACGGCACGCAGTCGTGGCGGGCGCCTGCGTCTCTGATAGCATCAGCGCAATCGTTATTTCCGGTCAGGCCTCGCTCTGACCCCAAGCTTTAAGGATCTGAACCGTGATTGGACGCTTGCGCGGCACTCTGGCTGAGAAACAGCCGCCGCACCTGATTCTGGATGTAAACGGGCTGGGGTATGAGCTGGAAGTGCCCATGACCACCCTGTACCGCCTGCCGTCGGTCGGTGAACCCATAACGCTGCATACCCATCTGGTGGTGCGCGAAGATGCGCAACTACTCTATGGTTTCATTGGCAAGCGTGACCGCGACTTCTTCCGCGAGTTGATTCGCCTCAATGGTGTGGGGCCTAAATTGGCCCTGGCGTTGATGTCGAGCCTGGAAGTGGATGAGCTGGTACGTGCCGTGTCGGCCCAGGACACCTCCGCGCTGACCAAGGTACCGGGCGTGGGCAAGAAAACCGCCGAGCGCCTGCTGGTAGAACTCAAGGACCGCTTCAAGGCCTGGGAGGTGGTGCCGAGCATGTTCGCCCTGGTGCCGAACCAGCCGGATATGCCGGCGGGCCAGGTCGCGAGTGCTGAAAGCGACGCCGTCAGTGCGCTGATCTCCCTGGGCTATAAACCCCAGGAGGCCAGCAAGGCCGTCTCGGCCATCAAGGACAAGAACCTGAGCAGCGAAGACATGATCCGCCGAGCCCTGAAGGGAATGATTTAAGTGATTGAAGCTGATCGTCTGATCGCGGCCACCGGCCCGCGCGACCGTGAAGAAGTCCAGGACCGCGCCATCCGTCCCCTGAGCCTGGCCGAATACATCGGCCAGCCCACCGTGCGCGAGCAGATGGAGTTGTTCATCCAGGCCGCGCGCGGGCGCAGTGAGTCCCTTGACCACACCCTGATCTTCGGTCCTCCAGGGTTGGGTAAAACCACCCTGGCCAACATCATTGCCCAGGAAATGGGCGTGTCGATCAAGTCCACCTCCGGCCCGGTGCTGGAGCGGCCAGGTGATTTGGCGGCCTTGCTCACCAACCTCGAACCGCACGATGTGCTGTTTATCGACGAAATCCACCGGCTCTCGCCAATCGTCGAGGAAGTGCTGTACCCGGCGATGGAAGACTTCCAGCTCGACATCATGATCGGCGAAGGCCCGGCGGCGCGCTCGATCAAGCTCGACCTGCCACCGTTCACGCTGGTGGGCGCGACCACGCGCGCGGGCATGTTGACCAACCCGCTGCGAGACCGTTTCGGCATTGTTCAACGTCTTGAGTTCTACAGCACCGCCGATCTGGCGACCATCGTCAGCCGTTCGGCCAGTATTCTCGGCTTGCCCCTGGACCCGGAGGGCGCGTTCGAAATTGCCCGTCGGGCCCGGGGCACGCCACGGATTGCCAACCGCCTGCTGCGTCGCGTGCGTGACTTTGCCGAAGTCCGGGCCAAGGGGCACATCACCAAGGCCGTGGCGGACCTGGCCCTGAACCTGCTGGATGTGGACGAGCACGGCTTCGATCATCAGGATCGACGTCTACTCTTGACCATGATCGAGAAGTTCGACGGCGGCCCGGTGGGTGTCGACAGCCTGGCGGCGGCCATCAGTGAAGAGCGCCATACCATCGAGGATGTGCTGGAGCCGTACCTGATCCAGCAGGGCTATATCATGCGCACGCCAAGGGGGCGAGTGGTGACGCGCCATGCCTATCTGCACTTCGGGCTAAACATTCCGTCACGATTGGGTGAGATGCCCGTGGTAGACGAATTCCTTGATGCAGTGGACGATTAAAAGCTTCACGCCAGTCGATTTATTCGATGTTTGTGCTGTCCTAGTGGCTGGCGTCGTCATTCAGTCACTGGATATGTTTTTCGAGAATGAAAAAACAGTTGCCCCAGCGGATTGGCAACCTGAGGAGTAAGCACTAGAGTATGCGCGCGCAAAACGGGGATCAGTCGTTCGCACATCGCTGTCGCGTTTATTACGAGGACACCGATGCCGGCGGCATCGTGTATTACGTCAATTATCTCAAGTTCATGGAGCGGGCTCGTACCGAGCGGCTACGGGAGCTGGGCTTTGCCCAATCCCAGCTGGCAGGGGAGGACCTGTTATTCGTCGTGCATTCCAGCGAGGCGCGTTACCACGCACCGGCGCGACTGGACGACGAACTGCTGGTCAGCGCTGAAGTAATCGAATTGAACCGTGCCAGCCTGCGTTTCAAGCAGCAGGTCAGGCGGGCAACGGATGCAACGCTGCTCTGTGAGGGGCAGTTCCTGGTGGCGTGTGTGCGCACCAACAGTTTGAAACCTCGGGCCATTCCCGAAACTCTACGTGCGGCCTTTGCTGCCGTGAGCGGCGCGGGTAAACAATCAAAGCAGGAGATTTAGCGTGGAACCTACCGTCGTCGACCATTCCTCCATGTGGAGCCTGGTCAGCAATGCCAGTGTCGTGGTTCAACTGGTGATGCTGACCCTGGTAGCCGCATCGGTTACCTCTTGGGTCATGATTTTTCAGCGCAGCAACCTGCTGCGTGCCGGTCGACGTGCCCTGGAGAGCTTTGAAGAGCGCTTCTGGTCGGGTATCGACCTGTCCAAGCTGTACCGCCAGGCCGGCAGCAACCCGGACCCGGACTCGGGCGTCGAGCAGATCTTCCGCGCCGGCTTCAAGGAATTCTCGCGCCTGCGCCAGCAGCCCGGTGTTGATCCGGAAGCGGTCATGGAAGGCGTGGCCCGTGCCATGCGCGTCGCCATTTCCCGTGAAGAAGAGAAACTGGAGCAGAGCCTGCCGTTCCTCGCTACCGTCGGTTCCGTCAGCCCGTACATCGGCCTGTTCGGTACCGTGTGGGGGATCATGAACTCGTTCCGCGGCCTGGCCCAGGCCCAGCAAGCGACCCTGGCCACCGTGGCCCCGGGTATTGCCGAAGCCCTGATCGCCACCGCGATCGGCCTGTTCGCCGCTATCCCCGCAGTAATTGCCTACAACCGCTTTGCTGCCACCAGCGAAACGTTGATCGGCCGTTACTACACCTTCGCCGATGAATTCCAGGCGATCCTGCACCGTAAAGTGCACACCAGCGAAGAATAAGCAGGTAATTCCCAATGGCTTTAATCGCTCGAGCTCGCAAAAAGCGCAAGCCGGTCGCCGAGATGAACGTAGTGCCCTACATCGACGTGATGCTGGTGTTGCTGGTGATCTTCATGGTGACCGCGCCGATGCTCAACCAGGGCGTGAAGGTTGATCTGCCCAAGGTTTCCAGTGAAGCCTTGCCGCAGGACAACAACACTCAGGTCCTGACCATTTCGATCAAGGCTGACAAGACCTATTACTGGAACCTTGGCAGCGAAGTCGACACGCAGAAACAGCAGGACAAGGCCTTGACCCTGCCGGCGATGACCGATGCGGTGACCAAGATCATTCGCTCCGGCAACGAAGGCGGCAAGCACACCCAGGTGTTCATCCGCGGCGACAAGTCGGTCGACTACGGCTCCGTCATGGGCGCCATGGGCGGGCTGCAGAAGGCCGGCGTCGGTAACGTTGGCTTGATTACCGAGGCGCCCTGATGCACCAACAGCGAGAGCCGTCCGCCTCGGAAAGCTTCTTCTGGCCTAGCGTCTGGGCAATTGCCCTGCACGTCCTGGTCTTTGGCATGCTGTTCGTCAGCTTTGCCATGACCCCGGACCTGCCGCCAGCCAAGCCGATCGTGCAGGCGACCCTGTATCAGCTGAAATCGAAAAGCCAGGCCACCACCCAGACCAATCAGAAGATTGCGGGTGAGGCCCAGAAGTCGGCTGCGCGCCAGACTGAAGTCGAACAGATGGAACAGAAGAAGGTCGAGCAGGAAGCGGTGAAGGCTGCTGCGGAACAAAAGAAAGAAGAGGCGGCTCAAAAGGCCGAGGAATCGAAAAAGGCTGACGAAGCCAAGAAGGCCGACGAGGCGAAAAAGGCTGATGAAGCCAAGAAAGCCGAGAAAGCTGCCGAAGCTAAAAAAGCTGAAGAGAAACAATTGGCTGATATAGCCAAGAAGAAATCTGAAGAAGAAGCCAAGAAGGCTGCCGAAGAAGAGGCCAAGAAAAAGGCCGCTGAAGACGCCAAGAAGAAAATAGTCGAAGACGCGAAGAAGAAAGCCGCCGAAGACGCCAAGAAAAAAGCTGAAGCAGACGAGGCGAAGAAGAAAATCGCCGACGACGCGAAGAAGAAAGCTGCCGCCGATGCCACCAAGAAAAAGGCCCAGGAAGCAGCGCGTAAATCCGCCGAAGAGAAAAAGGCCCAGGCCTTGGCAGATTTGCTCTCCGACACGCCGCAGCGTCAGCAAGCCTTGGCCGATGAACGTGGCGATGAAGTCGCGGGCAGTTTCGACGACCTGATTCGGGCGCGGGCAGCAGAAGGCTGGACACGTCCACCTTCGGCACGCAAAGGCATGACAGTAGTGCTGCAGATCGGCATGTTGCCGGACGGTACGGTGACTTCGGTCAGCGTGGCCAAGTCCAGTGGTGACGGTTCGTTCGACAGTTCGGCGGTTGCCGCGGTCAAGAATATTGGCCGGTTGACCGAGATGCAGGGAATGAAACCAAGCGACTTCGCTCCCTATCGTTCATTCAAGATGACATTCACACCTGAGGATCTAGCCTTGTGAGAAACCTTCTTCGAGGAATGCTTGTCGTTATTTGCTGTATGGCAGGGATAGCGGCGGCGGATGAAAAGAACATCCTGGTCACCAGCGGCAGCGATCGGGCCACCCCGATCGCGGTAGTGCCGTTTGGCTGGCAGGGCGGCAGCGTGCTGCCGGACGACATGGCCCAGATCGTCAGCGACGACCTGCGCAACTCCGGTTACTACGCACCGATTCCGAAAGGCAACATGATCAGCCAGCCGACCCAGGCCAGCGAAGTCATCTTCCGTGATTGGAAAGCGGTGGGCGCGCAGTACCTGATGGTCGGCAGCATCACGCCGGCCGGCGGTCGCCTGCAGATCCAGTACACCTTGTTCAACGTGGCCACCGAGCAGCAGGTCCTGACCGGCAGCGTATCGGGTACCGCCGAACAACTGCGCGACATGGCCCACTACATCTCGGACCAGTCGTTTGAAAAGCTCACCGGTATCAAGGGTGCGTTCTCGACACGCCTGCTTTATGTAACGGCCGAGCGTTTCTCCGTAGACAACACTCGCTACACCCTGCAGCGTTCGGACTACGACGGTGCGCGGGCAGTGACCTTGCTGCAGTCCCGTGAGCCAATCCTGTCGCCGCGCTTCGCGCCGGACGGCAAGCGTATTGCCTACGTGTCTTTCGAACAGAAGCGTCCGCGTATCTTCGTCCAGCACATCGATACTGGCCGTCGTGAGCAGATCACCAACTTCGAAGGCCTCAACGGTGCACCGGCCTGGTCGCCGGATGGTTCGCGCCTGGCATTCGTACTGTCCAAGGACGGCAACCCGGACATCTACGTGATGAACATGGCTTCGCGCCAGATCAGCCGCGTGACCAGCGGTCCTGGTATCAACACCGAACCGTTCTGGGGCAAGGATGGTTCGACCATCTACTTCACCTCGGACCGCGGCGGCAAGCCACAGATCTACAAGACGAGCGTTGGCGGCGGGGGGGCGGAACGCGTGACCTTTATCGGTAACTACAACGCCAATCCTAAGCTTTCGGCTGATGAAAAGACGTTGGTGATGATTCACCGTCAGGATGGTTTCACTAATTTCCGGGTTGCGGCCCAGGATTTGCAGCGTGGAACGGTAAAAATCCTCACAGATACCAACCTTGATGAGTCAGCTACTGTTGCGCCCAACGGCACCATGGTAATCTACGCCACCCGCCAGCAGGGCCGGGGAGTCTTGATGCTCGTGTCCATTAATGGACGCGTAAGGCTCCCGCTTCCTACCGCACAAGGCGAAGTCAGAGAACCGTCCTGGTCCCCTTACCTGAACTGACGCGGCGCTACAAAAAGAAGTACTTAACACACTGGGGTTCATTAGGAGTTTCACGATGGAAATGCTGAAGTTTGGTAAGTTTGCTGCTCTGGCTCTGGCTCTGTCCGTAGCCGTTGGTTGCTCGTCTAAAGGCGGCGACAATGCCGGTGAAGGCGCAGCTGTTGATCCAAACGCTGGTTACGGCGCTAACACTGGTGCAGTTGACGGCTCCCTGAGCGAAGAAGCTGCTCTGCGCGCTATCACCACTTTCTACTTCGAATACGACAGTTCGGACCTGAAGCCAGAAGCCATGCGCGCTCTGGACGTTCACGCGAAGGACCTGAAAGCTAACGGCGCTCGCGTTGTTCTGGAAGGTAACACTGACGAACGTGGTACTCGTGAGTACAACATGGCACTGGGCGAGCGTCGTGCGAAAGCCGTTCAGCGCTACCTGGTACTGCAAGGTGTTGCTCCAGGCCAACTGGAACTGGTTTCCTACGGTAAAGAGCGTCCAGTTGCTACTGGCCACGACGAGCAGTCCTGGGCTCAAAACCGTCGCGTCGAACTGCGTAAGTAATTCGTCATGCGAACGTGCCGTCGTGCTCTAACTGTATTGGCTCTCAGCCTCGCCCCGCTTGCGGTGTGGGCTGCGGTTCCTGTGGAAGATAGCAACTCTGGCTATAACAATAGCGGGAGCAGCTATCCGCCAGCGGGTTATGGCACGAACGGCGCCTATGCTGGGGGGGCGGCTACGTCCGCTCCTTCGGCACAGGGCGAACTGTTCAACCAGCTGCAACGCATGCAGGATCAATTGGCGCAGCAACAAGGCACCATTGAAGTTCTGCAAAATGAGGTGCGTCAGCTGAAGCAGGAAGGCCTGGAGCGTTACCAGGATCTTGATCGACGTATAGGAGCCGGTGTTACACCTGCCGCTACTCCTGATAATTCTTCTGCCGGTGGCGCGCCCAGCGCGGCTATCGGTGGTGCAGCAGCAGGGGCCGCCGCTGCGAGCCAAGCCCCTGCCGCCAGCAGTGAACCGGGTGATCCGGCGAAAGAAAAGCTGTATTACGATGCAGCCTTCGACCTGATCAAGGCCAAGGATTTCGATAAGGCCAGCAAAGCCTTTACCGCTTTCCTGGGCCGCTACCCAAACAGCCAGTACGCGGGCAATGCCCAATACTGGTTGGGCGAGGTGAATCTGGCAAAGGGTGATCTGCAGGGGGCGGGCCAGGCATTTGCCAAGGTCAGTCAACTGTACCCCAAGCACGCCAAGGTGCCCGACTCGCTGTATAAACTCGCTGACGTAGAACGCCGCCTGGGTCATACCGACAAGGTCAAAGGCATTCTGCAGCAGGTCGTAGCCCAGTATCCGGGTACCTCCGCTGCACAGTTGGCCCAACGGGATCTGCAACGCTTGTAAGCGATGCAGCCGTTTAGAAGAAACCCGCGCCTGGCGCGGGTTTTTTCGTTAGAATCCACGCCCTTTTATGACACACGCTTCCTGGGGCCTACGCGTTGGCGGGGTTCCTTGAAGTGCCTGACGGAGGCGGACAGCCTGTTTAGCTGTTACGCCCGTGGCGACTATGCAAGACACATTACGCATCACCGAAGTTTTTTACTCGTTACAGGGTGAAACGCGAACCGCTGGCCTGCCCACGGTTTTTGTGCGCCTGACCGGTTGCCCCTTGCGTTGCCAATACTGTGACAGCGCCTACGCCTTCAGTGGCGGCACCGTGCGCACCCTCGAAGACATCCTGGAGCAGGTTGCCAGCTACCGGCCCCGCTACGTTTGTGTAACGGGTGGCGAGCCCCTGGCCCAGCCCAACGCCATCCCCTTGCTCAAACAGCTGTGTGATGCCGGTTACGAGGTCTCCCTGGAAACCAGCGGGGCCCTGGATATTTCCGCTGTAGACCCGCGTGTCAGCCGAGTGGTTGACCTCAAGACGCCGGGCTCCAAGGAAGTGCATCGCAACCGCTACGAGAACATCGAACTGCTGACGCCCAACGATCAGGTCAAGTTCGTGATTTGTTCCCGTGAAGACTATGACTGGGCCAACTCCAAGCTGATCCAGTACGGCCTTGACCGCCGTGCCGGTGAGGTGTTGTTCTCTCCCAGCCACCACGACCTGAACGCGCGCGATCTGGCCGACTGGGTGGTTGCCGATAACCTGCCCGTACGCCTGCAATTGCAGCTGCATAAATACCTGTGGAACGACGAACCGGGGCGCTGAGATGACTGATCAAAAGCGCGCGGTCATCCTGCTGTCCGGTGGCCTCGACTCCGCGACGTTAGTGGCCATGGTTCGCGCCGAAGGCTACAGCTGTTACACCATGAGCTTCGACTACGGTCAGCGCCACCGTGCCGAGTTGGAGGCCGCCGCCCGTGTGGCCCGAGACCTGGGCGTGGTCGAACACAAGGTGATTGGCCTGAACCTCGACGGCATGGGGGGCTCGGCCTTGACCGACAGCACTATCGACGTCCCTGAGAGCCCCACCCAAGGCATCCCGGTCACCTACGTACCGGCACGCAATACGGTGTTCCTGTCCCTGGCCCTGGGCTGGGCGGAGGTTCTGAATGCCCGGGACATCTTCATCGGGGTTAACGCGCTTGATTACAACGGCTACCCGGACTGCCGCCCCGAATACGTCGAGTCGTTCGAACGTATGGCCAATTTGGCGACAAAAGCCGGGGTAGAAGGGCAGGGTTTCCGGATCCAGGCACCGCTGCAAAACCTGAGCAAGGCCGCTATCGTTAAGGTTGGCGTAGGACTTGGTGTCGATTACGCGCTGACAGTTTCCTGCTATCAGGCAGACGATGACGGCCGTGCCTGTGGGAAGTGCGACAGCTGCCGACTGCGTGCAGAGGGCTTCCAAATGGCCGGAATTACGGACCCGACGCGTTATTTCTGATTTATTTCAAATAAGGTGTTGAATAATCCTTAGAAATCAGTATTATACGCGCCACCACACAGCGGGTCGTTAGCTCAGTTGGTAGAGCAGTTGGCTTTTAACCAATTGGTCGTAGGTTCGAATCCCACACGACCCACCATTTTTGGCGGTTTAGAAAATCCGGAAGGCCCACGCAAGTGAGGATTTCCGGGTTTTTTTTTGCCCGCGATTTGGTGCTTACCTGCCGGTGCGCAATGCACCCAAGCTATACCAGCATTTGGCAAACCTCCCTGTTGACTCTCCTGTTACGGGCACACCCTATCCTGCCTGCTCGACTTTTCAGGATGAAGTGATGATGAGCAAGCGAGTACTGGTGATTCTGGGGCACCCCTCAACCGACAGTTTCTGTGGGGCATTGACCGACACCTATGTGAAGGCGGCCACGGAGGCCGGGCACGATGTGCGTCTGTTACGCCTCGATACACTGCGGTTTGATCCAGTGCTGCACGATGGCTACAAACAGGTTCAGTTGCTGGAGCCCGATCTGCTCAAGGCCCAGGCCGATATCACCTGGGCTGAGCACCTGGCGTTTGTCTATCCCATCTGGTGGGGCGGAATTCCGGCCCTGATGAAAGGCTTCTTCGATCGGATATTCCTTCCCGGATTTGCCTTCAAGTACCGCGAAGGCAAAGCCTTTCCCGACAAGCTTTTGAAGGGGCGCACGGCTCACCTGCTGGTCACGATGGATACCCCGCCGTGGTACTACAAGTGGGTCTACCGCATGCCGGGCCTGCACCAGATGCGCAAGACCACCCTGGAGTTCTGCGGCATCAAACCATTGAAGACCCTTACGTTCGGGCCGATCCTCGGTTCCGGCGACTCCCAGCGCGAAGCCTGGCTCAAGCAAGCCCAGGCTATCGCTTGCCGCTGACATAGCCGTTGCACAGCATCGCCTTGCAGCAGGCGATGCCGGCTTTATCCCTGCCAAGTACACTGCCTTTTGCCACCTTCGGGTTTCCGACCCCGTAGACATGTGTGAAGATGCGGCGCGCCAAAGTACGCGCCTCTTCTGCGCCATAAAAAAGGACTTTTACATGTATATCGGCAAAGCTGCCCAGTTGTCGGGCACGACAGTCAAGACGATCCGCCACTATGAAGACATTGGTTTGCTGCCGCCGCCGGTGCGCGAAGGGAAGTATCGGGTCTATAGCCAGCAAAGCGTTGAGCTGCTGACGTTTATAAAATGCGCTCAGCAGTTGGGCTTCAAGCTCAAGGAAATGCAGGCGATCCTTCAGGATCACCGGGGCCAGGAGCTGCCGTGGGATTTGGCCAACCAGGCGATTGCGGATAAAAAGCTGGAACTGAAAAACCAGATCGAAGGCTTGCAAAGTATCTACGACGGCCTTGAACAGTTCGAGAGCAGCCTCAAGGACGCCCAGTATCAATGCCAGTTTGAACATCTTTCCAAAACGGCCTGAACGAACGTGCTGCATGACCTCATGAAGCGTTGTGTGCTGTTCGGAAACGCCGGCAACCCCTGGTTACTCAATGGCTATGGCCGGCGTCGTCCGTTCCAGCCTCTAGCTCAAGGCGCCCTCGCGTTCTGGGTACTCGCGTTCATCAGTCCGCTGCTCGGGCACAATGGCTGCAAAGAACCACGGAGATATCAAGGTCACTAACAGGATGGTCATGACGCCGCTGGAGAAGAGGGCCAGCGCTACCAGTGTTCCCAAGTCAATGACCGGCTTGTAGGCGGAAAACAGCAGGGCAAGGAAGCCCACCGAGAAAATCACCACGTTGACCACTGTCGAACGCCCGACACTGTGCATCGCCGTCAGGATCGCCTCGTCCACGTGGATACCTTGCTGAACCAGCAGCTTGATGCGCGACAGCAGGTGCACCGCGTAATCCACCACGCCCACGACCAGGAACGTCACCAGTGTCGTGCCGATATTCAACTCGATGTCCAACAGGTACATAAAGCCATACACCGTCACCGACGTGGTCAGCAGTGTCAGCATGCCCAGAATGCCCAGCCGGACGGACTTCAGCCAGAACATCATCATCAGCGTGACCACCAGCAGCGCGAGCGAGAAGCTCAGGACCTGGCCCTGGGTAATCTCGGCCAATATGCCGGTCCATATTTTTGGCGTACCGGCATGGGTAACCTGCAGATTGGCCGGCTTGTTTACCAGCAGCCAGGCGTCCAGGCGATCGAGCATGGCCTTGTAGTCGCTGGCCACCGAAGAGGTCATGGTGTAGAGCGTCAAGGCCTTGGAGTAGTCGGCATTCAGTACGTTCTGCAAGTCTGAACCACCGCCGTTCTCGAACATCATGATGTGTTGCTCGATGAGCGAGTTACCGTCGACCTCAAAGGTTTCCGCCTGCCCCTCATCGTTGACCGATGTCACCTGCTCCAGGGCCTGTGGGACCCGCAGGTACTCAGGGTTCATATCATTGAGCACCAGGTTCATGCGCTTGACGTAAGCCGCCACCGAATAGGTGTAACTGACGTTTGGCTGAGACTTGAGAAAATGATCGAGCTTGTCGAGGAACTGCACGGTCTCCGTGGTCAACGCGCCACGCGGGGTCTTGGTGTCGAACGCAATCCAGCCGGGGGACGTGCCCGCGATCCGGGAGCGGTTGATGAACTCATCGGACACGCGCACCGGGCTGTCTTTCTTGAAGTAGGCGATGCCCGAGTCTTCGATATCGACCATGAAGGTAAACACCGTCATCAGCGCCAGCAACGGCAAGCTGACCAGCAGCACCGGTTTGCGCCAGCGGATCAGACGGGCACAAAAAGCCACCAGGTAGCGCGAGATGATCGACTCTTTGTGCACGGTTTTACGCGGCGGCTGATCTTTGCCCCAGATGGAAATCCACGCCGGAATCAACAGCAGCGAGATGATCAGGGCGGCCGTCAGCCCGATGGACATGAACACCCCGAAATTCCGGATACTGACGATGTTGTTGGTGGTGGAGATCATAAAGGTGGCGATGGTGGTCACGGTGGTCAGCACCACCGGAACCACCATGCGGCGCATGGTTTCGCGGTTGGCCTCGCGGTACGTCTTGCCGGCATTGAGTTGCTCATAGTACTCAGCCATCACATGTATCGCGTCAGCGCAGCAGATGGTGAACAAAAATACCGGCAGCACACTGGTGAGCAGGTCGATGGGCACTTTTAACAAGGCCATCAGCCCCAGCGTCCAGATCGTGCAGAAGAGAATATTAAACAGCGGCAGGAACACACCCAGCGGCTTGCGAAAGAAAAACACCAGCATGGAAGTCACAAGCAGGAACACGATAGGAAACAGCAGCGCCAGGTCGTGATCGATGATCTCTTGTTGGGCAGCGATGAAGATCGGCGTCCCGGCAATAAACACTTCATCGGTGAATTGCGGATGTTTGCTCTGATAGTCCGCGACGATCTGGCGCACCTGCTGGTACGCCCGCAGTTGCGCCTGGGCGTCGTCCTGCTTGGTGCCCAGTTCGGCCACCACCACCGCGACTTTCTTGTCAGGGGAGACCACCCCGCCGACCATTTGCTCGTTGCCCATGATCTGCGCTTCGACGACCTGCGGGTCCATGTCCAGGCCGTGCAGGGTCTTGTGAATCCACAGTTCGCCATCGGCGCTCAGGCTGATGTTTTCCAGGTCGGCCATCGAGGCCATTTCCTGGATGGGGTTAATCCGTTCCGCCAGGAACGTCAGAAACTGCTGGTCTCGTTCTGCCCAGCCCTGGCCGCGGGCGTGATCGCGCAGGGCCTTGGCTTGGGCATAGTCGTTTTGGTTAAACCCGCCGCCGAGGATATCGCTGGCCAACAGTTGGGCGCGGCTGTCGTTTTCATGCTGGCCGACAACACGGCGCAACTCGACTTCATCGTCGGCATTGGCCAGCATCAGCCGGCGAAGGGCCTGGGAGATTTCGAACTGCGCGTTGAGCGACTGCGTGTTAAACACGCTGTGCGCATTGCTCTGGGCCACCATGACCGAGTCATAGGTGCCGGTGAACTCGTGCTGCAGGTCGATAATGGTTTTGCGCGCCGGGTGGCTTTCCTTGAGCAAGTAGGGGTTGGTGTCCGACATCAGCGAGCCGAGGGTATAGGTGAAGTAGGCCGTGATCGCCACCAGCACAAATACAATCGTGCGCGCATAGCGCTCAACGAAGTTCAGGTATCGTTCCATAGTTCAATCGGTTCCACGAAAGGCAGGCGCAGTATTCAGCGGGCGGATACGGTAAATTCAGGCAGGTCGCCGGTTTTCAGGCCGCGTTTGATTGCGGTCTGGTTGAACAGCCAATCGTCCAGTTCGACGTTGTACTGCAACTGGTTGAACCGCAGTTGGGAGCGCGTGCCGGCGATGAAGTCTTCGGTTTCGCTGAGGGTGATGCTGTCGATTTGATCGACCGTCTCGACTTTCAGCGTACGCATCTGCTTGAACATCACGCCTTTGACGTCGAAGAAGTCCTGACGCATGACCAGGTTGTTTTGCTTGTCGATCCACACCTTGAGCTGGTTGTAGCCTGTCTTGGCGAGAATCTGCGCAGACACCGGCGTGCGCTCGATGACGTAGCACTCGCGCCCGCCCATGGTCTCCTCGCCCACCAGTGTTTGGCGGTAGTCTTCGGCACGGATCTTGTCCAAATCCGCGTAGGAGTAATCGCTGCCCATAAATGCGCCACGCTTATCGGTGGTCGAGATCCGCCGGGTCTGTCGGCTGACCGGCAGGTACATCCACTGGCTGTCCTCGGCATTCAGTGCTTCGTGGGGGTTCTCGATGTGGAAGGCGACGTTGCGCACATCGTTGGGCGCCGAGAAGTACATGGTGAACTTGTCACTGTCCGGGTAATCCTTTTGCAGGTAGCTGAACTCCCGCACCCGGCTATTGCCTTGCTTGTCGAGCAGGATCAACGACACCTGCGACATAAAACTCTTGCCGTCATTGCGGTCACGGGCCTGACGAATGATGTCGTCGGCGTTCGGGGCGGCCAATGCCCCCATGCTGGTCAGCATCAGGAGGCTGGCGGTCAAGGCCTTGAGGGGCGGCAACATAGAATTTCCTTTTCTTGAAGAGGTTTTTATTGAGATCAGTTCGGGCTCAGAACAGGTAGCCGGCGGACACGCGCAGTTGATCGCGTTGGCGGTACTGGCCAAAAGTGCGGTCTTCCTTGCCAAAAAATACATCCACCTCCAGGCCCAACTTCAGCCAGTCCACTGGGGTGTAGGTGAAGATGCCTTGCAGCAAAGCGTCGTCTTTGGCCGGCGGTGACATGGCCAGGACCAGGCGGGACTTGAGGCGGTCACGCAGGTGATTGCCCTCGGCGGACAGGGTGAACAACGGCTGGCGTTTGTCCTGCACCATGCCCATTTGCCAGTCCAGCAACTGCTGCTCCTGCCATTGCACGGAAATCAGCCAGTTGCGCAGCAGGTAGTCGACCCCCAGCAATGACTTGACCATCGGGCTCTGGCTGCTGCCGTGGGTGCGGTAGGGGTTGGTGACGTGCCAGCGATCGAAGTAGGCCACCTCGCTGCGCACCACAAAGCTGTGGCCGGCATCGATCGCCAGGCCGGCGCCGCCCATGCTGTAACGTGGGAACTGGCGCTCCAGGAGCACGCGCTGATCGTCGGCGATGCCTTCGACCGCATACACCGGGTCCTGCTGGCGGGCGTTGAGGGCGACAAAACTGGCGTCCACCGAGCCGATCCTGCCGTTGGCGCTCATGCCATAGGAAAACCCTTTCTGCCCGCTGTAGTCCGGCTTCGAATCGATCACGAACAGGTCCGGGTCCGGGACTGCGAACAACGGTGCGTCGAACTCGCTACCCTGGGCCGGTGCCTGGTTTTTCAGGAAGTCGGTGATCCACAAGGCTTCCACTTCCCACTCGCCCACGGGCTGGGTCAGGCGCACCATCGGCACGGCGATGCGGCTGTCTTCAAGCAAGGCCGTGACCCCTTCGCGATAGTCGATGGGGTTGACCTGATCCAGCACCCGCAGCTCGTCGGCGCGGCCCCAGACCACTTGCTGCCAACCTACGGTGACTTCACCGTCGCCCAGGTAATGGCCCCAGTAGAGGTGTCGCCAGTCGGCACTGAAGCGGTAGTCATCCCGTGCCTCCTGGCTGTAAGGGTTATGCCCGTCATAGCGCGCGTCGTAGCGCACCCGGCCCTTGGCCTTGTAGTAGCCGCTGTCCCAGTTGTCTTCCAGGTTGGCCTTGAAATACACCGCCTTCTGGGTGACAGGATCGTCGCCGTGCAGGCGCAAGGCACTGGCCAGTCCTACTTCCGCATCGGCATGGGCGGGCAACAGGTCTGCACCGGCCAGTCGCGGCGCCAGCGATACCAGGCCGAGCAACAGGCTGCGCGTGAACAATGCTGTGCTCATGACTACATCCCCAACCCGGCGCCGCCATCGATCATCAGGCTCTGGGCCGTGACCCCGGAGGCCTCAGGGCTGACCAGGTAACGCACCATGGCGGCGACTTCGTCGGCCTGGATAAACCGGCGCAAGGGCAGTTTTTTCTTGGCATTGCGCAGGATCTGCTCCTGGCTGATCCCGGCAATACTGGCTTGCGTCGCCAGTTCGCCCTGCAGCATCGGCGTATCGATCCAGGCTGGCAGAATCGCGTTCACGGTAATTCGGCGCGGCGCCAGGTCCAGTGCCAGTGCCTTGGTCATGCCGATAATGCCGTGCTTGGAGGCACAGTACGCGGTGTTGCGGACCTTGCCGATGCGACCCAGGATCGACGACAAGTTGATGATGCGGCCGCGATCCGCCAGCAGTGGCAGGCACAACGAGGTGACATAAAAGGTGCCGTTCAGATTGACGGAAATTACCTTGTGCCAATTGTCCAGGTCCTCTGGTTCATTCTCGTTGCAGACCCCGGCGCTGTTGACCAGTACATCGATAAAGCCGATGCGCGCCGACAGGTCGTTGAATAACCCCTGCACGCTGGCAAGGTCGGCGATATCGACGCCATGGGTCTCGACGCTCGCGGCAAAGGTTGCGGCGCCGACCCAGTCCTGCAGTGATGCCACGTCACGGTCCACCAGGATCAGGCGGTGGGCCGAGTCGTTGGCGAAATGTTCCGCCACGGCCCGGCCGATACCGTTGGCGGCGCCGGTAATCAAAAACGTTCTGGGTGTATTCATGGCATTTTCAGCCCGCCATTGACCGACAGTACTTCGCCGGTCACATAGGTTGCGCGCTCGGCGAGGTACAGCACGGCTTCGGCAATGTCCCTCGGCACGGCGAAACGCTTGATCAACAGTCGCGACTGCACTTCCTGCTCGTGGGTTTCGAGCAAGGCGGCGGTCATGTCGGTGCTGACGATGCCCGGTGCGACCGCGTTGACGCGGATATTGCGCGGTGCCAACTCAACCGCCAGGGCGCGTGTCAGAGCCTCCACACCGCCCTTGGCGGCGGCGTAGCTGCTTTGCCCTTTGCCAGGCTTTTGCGCAGCCACTGAACTGAGGTTGATGATGCAGCCTTGACGCTGACGCATCATGCCGGGCACCACCTGCTGGCAGCAGAGCAGAGTGCCGATCAGGTTGGTCTGGATCACCGCGCAGATGGCCTCGGTGGAGAGTGTCGCCAGCAATCCATCGCGCGTGATGCCGGCGTTATTGACCAGCAGGTCGATGCGCTCGAAGCGCTGTTCAACCTGTTCGAAAAACACCTTGATGCTGTGGGCGTCACTGATGTCGCACTGCGCCGTGAAGCATTCGCCACCGAGCTTTTCGACTTCATCACGTACCGCCAGGGCCGCCGCTTCGTCACGCACGTAGTTGAACGCGACCTGGTAGCCGGCCTCGACCAGTGCCAGGACGACCGCTTTGCCGATGCCGCGACTGCCTCCGGTGACTACCGCTGTTTTAGAAGACATGGCCGTTCCTTAGAGTGAGTTGTGGGTCTTGAACTGCGCCAGGCCAAAGCCATGGATCGCCGCCAAGGCACGAATCTGCTGCACTTGCTCGCGGCTGATGTCGCCGTAGGAGTAATGCTGGGTGATCCCCGCCAGGCCCATCAGCACTGACTCGGCCATGCAGGCATACAACTGGCCCTGTTTCAGATAGGCCCGCACATTCGGCGCCAACCCATCGTCGAATGGCGTCTGCACGATGCCGCCGTGCATGTACAGCACGTCGCTGCGCTGGCTGTTGATCGCCTGATCAACGTTCAACGGCACAGCGATGTCACAGATCACGCTGTGTTCGGCAAAATGCCCGGCGTCGAGAAACGGCTGCGCCGCGTTTGCCGCACACAGGACGATGCGGGCCTGCTTGAGGGCTTGCAGGTCATCGGTGACGGTAATGAACGCGTTGGCGCCAAGGCGCTCCTGCACCAGGCGCGAGACCTGCAACCCCAGTTGTGTGCTGTTGCCGTATTCGCGCAGCAGTGCACGGATACCGTCGATTTTGAGCAGGCGCTGCGCCAGCAGATCCTCGGTGGCCGTGCCCTTGATAATCGAGCGGGCTGCGTCGGCGTAAATCAGTTGAGCGGTTTTTTCCAGGCGGCGTACCGAGCCATCGCGGCCGCTGCCGATCAGGATCAAGTGGTCGACCGTGGCTGACAGCAGCGACGCATAGGTCGACGCCACGTTGCCCGCCGCGCCGACCACGGCGGCTGTCTGCGCCTGCAGCTCCAGCCCTTGCTGCTTGCAGCCTTGCTCGATGGCCTCCAGGCCCATGCCGATGGTCAAGGCGTTGCCGGAGGTCAGCGCCATGTCCGGGATTTTCAGGGCCTGGCAGTTGTTGGTCACGATGGAGGTATACATACCCAGGCCCGCGACGCGGTAGCCATCGGCGCGGGCATCCAGGATGCGATTGCCGACTTCTTTGCGAATCACGTCGAGGTCGCCACTGATGATGTAGTCCGCCATGGCGTTGGAGTCCATGCACAGCGGATACAACGTGAACTCCACGGCCATGCCCAATTGCGAGCGGATCACCACCGGGCCCACGGGGGCCGCCCGGCGTTCCGGCGCAGTGCGTTGCATGAACACACGTTTTTGCTCGGTGCTCAATTGGCCCAGGGAAGGGTCGACGTCACCGAGGATGTCGGCATCGATCAAGTGATTGATAAAGGCCACGCGGGCGACGATGGGGGTGTCCTGCGGGGCGTTGGCATGGGCGGTGACCTGGAAGCCGGTGTCGCGCGGCGCCACAGCCGGGATCAAGTCGTGACAAATGGTGGCGGCCAGCGGGAATGCATCCCCGCGTTGCAACAGGTCACAGACCTTCTGCAAGGCTTTGATCAGCCCGTCGATCTCGGCGAAGCTGATGCAGGCGGGCGGCTCCAGGCGGATCACATTGGAGTTGCTGCCCGACGGCGCCACGCGCAGGGCTTCGAATTGCAGCAGGTAGCCGGCAATCAGGTAACCCAAGGCATCGTTGTATTGGGCCGACGCCTGTACCAGCGAGCTGTTGGTGCTCTGGTCGTGCAGTTCAATGCCGAGCAACAGCCCGCGACCTCGCACGTCGGCGATTACCCCGGGGTAGGCCGCCTTCAACTCAAGCAGCGAGGCCTTGAGGTATTCGCCCTTGGTGTGCACATCCTTGAGCATCGCCTGGTCATCGGCGAACAGACGATTGAGCGCCGCCAGGGCGATATGGCAGGAGGCGTCGTCTTCGGCGAAGGTCGAGCTGTGGATATAGCTGAAGTCTTTCTCATAGTGGCTGCTGCGAATCACGGTGGCCGCAATCTTCATCAAGCCACCCCCCAGAGCCTTGGACAGGCAGTAGTAGTCGCCTTGCAGATTGAAATGACTGCTGGCCAGGAAGGTGCCGGTACGACCGAAACCGGATTGCACCTCGTCGATGATCAGCGGGCACTGCTGCTCATTGCACAGGCGGCGCAGGGCTTTATAAAAATCGGCCGCGAACTCGATGATGCCGCCTTCGCCCTGGATAGGCTCCATCAATACGGCGGTGATTGCGCTGAACGCATCACGCTTGACCAGCAGTTGATCACCGCACCATTGCACGTTCAGCCAATGGCGGGTGTGGCGCGCCGGCAGCTCCTGGAGTTGATGGGGTTGCTGGGGGTCAATGAACTCCACGTTCAGGCCGAAGCGCGCGAATGGCTGGCGATACTGTCGGCCGTAAGTCAGTTGCACCGTGTTGACCAACTTGCCGTGAAAACTGCCGCGCAACGCGATGAACACCGGCTCGACGTGCAGCTCGGCGAGGTTGTGCTGACGCACTGCCTCAACCACCTGACGCACCGTGGCCGTGGTCAGGTGGGCAGGCAGCAGGCCTGCCGGCAAGTCGAGGTCAGCCACATCCACTTCGCGGTAGGCGCGGTCGCTGGAGGTCAGTTGGGCCAGGGTAAAGTCCAGTTCGTCGAACTGGCGCTGCAGGTTTTTCTGGCGGCGAAACTCGGCGTGCTTGACCGCAATTTCTACTGCTTCGGCACCGCTGTTGGAAAAGGTCGAGATGTACGCTTCGTTGTTCTTCAATTCACGATTGAAGGCTTCGCTCAACGCGCGGCCCAACGTACCGGCCGTGGCGCGGACCGACATCTGGGCGTTAAAGGGCACGTCATTGCGCAGCAGTGTGCAGAGCTGTTCGACAAACTGCGGGTCGTTATGGCCAAACAAGGCCGCGCCGTAGCCCCCGAGGAAATCGGTGACGGTCACCTCGTCACCCTGGCGGTTGCGGTAGAACAATTTGCTGCCCAGTGCCCGTTTGAACTCACACTCAAGCCCCAGGGCCTGAAGCAGGTCGACAAACTTGGGGCGAACAAAATCACGGTAATCCATCACAGCCATGTCCTTTAAAAGAGGGAGGGGGTACACACACGTCAGGCGCTGTCGGCCTGTTCGCTGTACTTCAATTGGTAGCAAGCGCTGAAACCGTTGTCGTCGCGGTTGAGCACCAGGCCATCGTCGAGCCGCGTCGAGCAGGGAGCCCCCAGCACAAACGGCAGCTGCGCGGCCACGGGTTGGCTTAATCCGGCAATCGGTGGCACACGCTGGGCGAGCAGGGCACAGCGGGCCAGGATCAGGTCCGCCAGGCTGGGCGCCGCACTCAGCAGGCCGGTCAGCGGTACGCCACTGGTGATGTGGGCGGCGCCGGTTCGGGCCAGTGTGTGGCTCAACTGTCGGTCTTTGTCGGGCGTGCCGGTGCCGCTGCACACCAGCACGTCGGCTTGCTGGTCTGGCAGGTTCAAGTGCTCGATCGCGGCGTCGGCGGTCATTGTCTGCAGGCAGACCTGGGGTTCATCGCCCAGGTCCTCGCGACGGCGCAGGACCAGGGCCGCCGCACCTTCGCCAGCGATACCGCCGGTGCCGTGCGCATCGAAAGCGCGCAGGGTGTCCGAACCGTCGGCGCTGATCGTGCCGGCCTGCACCAGGGCGCTGAGTGCCAGCGCATCGAGTTCGCTGCCCGCACCGACGATGATCGCCACGTCAATTCGTCCGCTGTGCAACGCGGCGCACGCTTCGCGCAAGGCCGCCAGGTTGCCGGAGACCCCTTGCATGTAGGCGTTGCATTCACACTCAAGCTTGAGCGCCAGGCTGACCACGCCCAGCAGGATATTGCTCAGGCCCTTGAGCACCAGGAACGGGTCCTGTGCCCGCTCGTGCAAGATACGCCGGGCCAGGTGCCGCATGTCGGCACCTTCGCCCTGGCGGCATTCGTGGAGCAACTCGCCGTAGGACGCCAGTGATGGATGGGTATAGCCACCCTGGCAGCAATAGAGGCCGTAGGTCAGGCCGTCGGCGCCCGGCGTCAGTTGGGCTTCGGCCAGTGCCTGTCGAACCGCGCTGACGCCCCAGATGACGGCGGGCGTGCAGTAGCGTTGCAGATTTTGGGCGAGGTCCTGGCGACTGCGCTGGTGATCGTCATAGTGAATCTGCCCGAAAGCCGTGACCCGTTCACTGTGAAACTGCAAAGAGCGCAAGGGCTTGATCCCGCTGCGCGACTCACAGGCCGCCGACCAGAAGGCGTCCACGCCCCAGCCGCTGGCCAGGACACAGCCGCTGCCGGCAATGGCGATGGATGTCGGTACGCCGCTCATTGCGCGTGCCCCTGGTATTTGCCCAGCACCAGGCAGGTATTGAGCCCACCGAAGCCGAATGAATTGCTGAGCGCCACATCGACCCGGCGGTTGACGGTCTGATGGGCGCAGTAGTCCAGGTCACAGTCGTCGGCGGCACTGTGCAGGTTGAGGGTCGGGGTGATCCTGTCCTGTTGGCAGGCCAGTGCGGTGACGATGAACTCGGGGGCGCCGGCGGCCGCGATCAAGTGGCCGAATTGGGATTTATTGGCGCTGATCGCCAGCCGTCGATAGTGCTCGCCCTGGGCGAACACCGACTTGATCGCCAGGGTTTCGGCGGCATCGTTGAGCGGGGTGGAGGTGCCGTGGGCGTTGATCAGGTCCACCTGTTGAGGGCGGATGCCGGCGTCGTGCAAGGCGGTCTGCATCGCCAGGGCGGCGCCTCGCCCTTGCGGGTCGGGCGCGGTGACCTTGTAGCCGTCCAGGCTGCTGCCGAAACCCAGCACTTCGGCATAGGGCACGGCGCCACGGGCAAGTGCCCGCTCGAGGGTTTCGAGCACCACAAAGCCTGCGCCCTCACCGGCAACCAGGCCGCTGCGATGGCGATCGAACGGGCGGCAAAGCCCGGTGCCCCAGCGTTGCTCGCTGCTCGCCGCGCCCAATAGGTAAAGCGCGGTCATGGTGTCCAGGCTCAGCACCGAATCGGCGCCGCCAGCGATAGCGACGTCGACTTCTCCCCGGCGGATCATCTGGAATGCGTTACCGATGGCCTGGGACGCCCCGGCACAGGCGCTGCTGATGTTGATCACCGGGCCTTCGCAACCGATGTCGTCGGCGATCACCCGGGCCAGGCGGTCGTTGCTTTGGCACAACGAGTGGGCAGCATCGACCTGCTCAGCCTTGGCCATCAAGTAGCGCCAGGCCGGAGAGGCATTCGGCTCATCGGAGACGGTCAGCAGCATGTCCTGGATCTTGTGCGCCGGTGCGCCGGAGGCACACAGCACGGCGGCATCCCGCAACTGCGCGGGGCTCAGGCCGCTGTCGCTGATGGCTTGGCTGGCCGCCACCCAACCCAACTGGCTGCGTTTTTCCAGGGGCGTCTGCCAGGCGCGGTGGCCTTGCAGGTAGTCCGGCAGTTGGCGGGTGTCCACCGGCGCCGCGTAGCGCACCGGGAAGGTGCCGTCGGCCACGCCGTCGGGCTGCCAGGGGCGGATGCAGTGCTCACCGAGCAGCATCTGCGCCCACATGGTTTGCCATTCGAAACCGAAACCGGTCACGGCCCCGAGGCCAGTGATCACAATCCTTGGTGGGCTCATGCCTGTTTCTCCATGGCGTCATTGACCAGTAATACGGCGCCCCAATGGCCCGTACGGCTGTGATTGAGCAGCAGCGTGTAGCCATCGTGTTGATCGTGAAGGGCCAGGGCAATTTCAGTCAGCAGGGCGCTGGCCCCCAGGTTGCCGGTCATGGGCTGGCAGCTGTGGAGAATCGCCTGGGTGTCTGTGAGTAGACGCGCCAGGGATGGCGTGTCGGGTGCGGCGACAATATGGGCTACGTCGCGCAACCCCAGTTTTTCTCTGATTAATGTCTGTTGGATGACCTTGCTCGCCACGGCGTGGGCACGTTCGGGCGTGGCGCTGTAGCCACGGGCGAAGCCGGCGATGCGCAGGGCGCGTGCACCGTTTGCAGGAGGGCAGGCGCTCAGCAACAGCGCTGCGGCGCCTTCGCCGTAAACGTCCGGGGGCGGGAGAGGAGGGCGTTCGGTGGTGTCGCGCAGGTACAGGGCCGGCGAGAGATTCGGGCTACTGCTGACCACGACCCCTGCATCGGCACGCCCCTCGGCGATATGTTCGACGGCCTCGATCAGCGCGTCGACCCCGGCATTACTCTGTGAGCAGAAACCGCCCATTGGACCATGGCAGTGCAACGCTTCGGCGACATAGGCCATGACACTGCTGTTGAGCATCATCAATGCATGCAGCGGCGGGGTATAGGCAAACAGTTGCGCGAGCAGCGCATCCGGTTGCTCGGCGATGGCCTGCACGGCCTCCCAGCAGGAACTGGGGCCGTCCACTTCCGGGATGGCGGCCATCAGCGCCACCCGCTCGCCAGGCAGCTGCAAGTCATTCAACGGGCCGGCAATCTGCCCGGCGCAGTACAGCAGCCGGGCGCCCTGAGGTTCGACACTGCGTTGAATCTTGCGGTCGAACACCGTGGTCGGCAAGCGCGGTACGCTCACGGGGTACGCCAGCTGGTCCGGGGCAAAATCCAGCGGTTGTGCTGCCTGCACCGGGCCGTGCAAGTCGGCGCACTCGGTGCCGGCGTGGTTGAACACCGAAGCGGCGATCAGGTAGACGGGTTTTGCTTGAAGGCTGTTCATCTCATGCTTTTCCCAAAACCAGCGAACTGTTGACGCCACCGAAACCGAACGAATTGGACAGCACCACATCGATGGGCTGACGCTGCGTTTCGGTCAGGAAATTCAACTCAGGGAACTCGGCGTTTGCCGGGTCGTAGTTAAGGGTGGGTAGCAGCACGCCCTGTTGCAGGCTCATCAGTGACAGCACCGCCTCGATCGCGCCGCTGGCCGCCAGGGAGTGGCCGATCGCCGATTTGTTGGCTGTGAAGGTCATCGTGCTTACGCCGGTGCCGAATACCTGCGCAATCGCCAGGGCTTCACTGCGATCATTGGCCTGGGTCGATGTGCCATGGGTATTGACGTGATCGACCGCGTCGCAGCCCAGGCCTGCATGGGCGAGTGCTGCCTTCATGCAATGGGCGTAATGGCTGCCGTCGCGGCTGCTGGAGGTGATCTTCTGCGCTTCGCAATAGTTGGCGTAACCCAGGACGCGACCGATTGGCGTGGCCTTGCGGCGCTCGGCATGTTCCCTGGACTCCAGCACGATCATCGCCGCGCCCTCGCTGAGGACGAACCCGCAACGGTCGTTCATGAACGGACGGCTCTGTTGTTCGGGCGCGAGGTCGGCACGTTGGCAAATGGCGCCCAGGCCGTCGAAGCTGTAATACGACAGTTCATGGGCCATCAGCTCGACGGCGCCACATAGGGCCAGGTCGATGTCACCGCGCTCGATGGCGCGAAACGCGGCGCCGATTGCCATGGTGCCGGCCGCGCAGGCATCGGAGTGGGTGCTGATATGGTCGCGAATGCCGAGCAGGCGGGCGATGTGTACCGTCTGCTGGTCGATCCGACGAGCGAATGGGCCGCCCACCAGGGTGTGGTTGTCCAGGTAGCGATCCAGGTCGACGCTGCCGACGTCGTCCATATAGCGGCTGGCCTCTTGCAGGTCACGGCTTACACAATGCTTATTGGCGCCGAGGAACACGCCGCTGGGCACGCGGGCGAAGTCGGCGCGACCCAGGCCTGCCTGCTGGAGCGCCTGCCTGGCCACGAACTCGGCGAGCAGGCTCTGGCGCGGCAGGGGTGTGTCACCCATCGCCACTTGTGCGCTGATGGTTTGCCATTGAACGGGGTCGATGAAACCCGCGGCGCTCGCCGCAAAACCCAACTCGGCAAACACCGGGTGTTGGCGAATGCACGAACGCTTTGCGCCGATCTGCGCAAACAGCGTTGCAGCATCCAGTGCCGTGGGCGCTACCAACCCATAGCCCGTGACTAAAACCTCTCGCGGCCCCATGAAGAAACTCCTAGACCGCTTCCGGCAAGCGCGACGCGGCAAACTGCTCAACCAGATGGCGAGAAATGTCGTCGCCCTCCATCGGCGTCAAGCGCGCGCTGCAACCGCCGCACACCACCTGGCGACGCTCATTCAGACGCGCCTGGTCGGCATTGCATTCAGGGCAGGTCGCGGGGAGGTGGTCGAACATCCGGTAGCACTGCACGGCCCAATTACGCACCGTGGTGGCCGCGAACACGTCCGCCGGCTGCATGCCGGCGCGCAGTTGCCCGGGTGCAAATGCGCTCAGGCTCTGCTCCAGGAGCGCTACCCCAGCGTGGGTGATACGGCCTTTTTCGACCAGTTCGCTGACGTCGCCAAACACCGCTACCGCATGGTCCAGCACGCTGGTTTTAGGCAGCGTGCAGCCATAGTTACGGCCAAGCTGAAAACTCAGGTCGACGATATCCAGGGAGTCGGCATTCAGATCCTCCACGATGCTGCTGTGCTCATCGACCTCTGCGAGGTCCATCACCAATAGCTGCGCGAGGATTTCGCGGGTGGTGGTAATGACGCTGTCCAAGTCCAGTGGATTATTCATCGGCTATTTCCCTATAACGCGTAAATGGGGGGCAAGCAGTGGCCCTGACGGCTATTTGCTTGAGGTGATTTCTGAAGGCGGGGGAGCGTAAACCCTCCCCCGAGGGGGAGAGTCAATGTGCCATTACCGTTTTTTTTTGCCCGACAGGCACACGCGTCAAAGCCAGATTAGGCTTTTGAAACCATTGGATATTCTGTAGCCTTGCGCAGCTTCACCTTTACCCGTGCTTGATGAACACAATCACTTCGTCCGGCGGCGCCCGAAGGGCTCCAGAGCCGGTGGTACACTCGACTTTCGCGCTACTGCGCCTGCAGGTCTTGCGAACATGACGCACATTTCCGAACGCCTACTGGTTCAAGCCCACCTCGACGCCAAGCAGCCCAAGGCCCTCAGCGCCGAGGAAGAGGCGAGCCTGCGTGCCGCCATTGCTGCCGAGCTCAAGGCTCAGGACGCGGTGCTGGTTGCCCACTTCTACTGCGATCCGGTGATCCAGGCCCTGGCCGAAGAAACCGGCGGCTGTGTCTCCGACTCCCTGGAAATGGCCCGCTTCGGCGCAGCCCACCCGGCCAAGACCGTACTGGTCGCCGGTGTACGTTTCATGGGCGAGACCGCCAAAATCCTCACCCCCGAAAAACGCATCCTCATGCCGACCCTGGAAGCCACGTGCTCCCTGGACCTGGGGTGTCCGGTGGATGAGTTTTCGGCGTTCTGCGACCAGCATCCCGAGCGCACCGTGGTGGTGTATGCCAACACCTCGGCGGCGGTCAAGGCCCGGGCCGATTGGGTGGTGACCTCCAGCTGTGCGCTGGAAATCGTCGAAAGCCTGATGGACAACGGCGAGACCATCATCTGGGGCCCGGACAAGCACCTGGGTACCTACATCCAGCGCCAGACCGGCGCCGACATGCTGCTGTGGGACGGTGCGTGCATCGTCCACGAGGAGTTCAAGTCCAAGCAGTTGGAAGACATGAAGGCGCTGTACCCGGACGCAGCGATCCTGGTGCACCCGGAATCGCCGACCTCGGTAATCGAACTGGCGGACGCGGTGGGCTCCACCAGCCAGTTGATTGCGGCGGCACAGCGGCTGCCGAACAAGACCTTCATCGTGGCGACCGACCGCGGCATCTTCTACAAGATGCAGCAGCTGTGCCCGGACAAGGTCTTCGTCGAAGCGCCCACGGCCGGTAACGGTGCCGCGTGCCGCAGCTGCGCGCACTGCCCGTGGATGGCGATGAATACGCTGGAGCGCACGCTGCAGTGCCTGCGTGAGGGCAGTAACGAGATCTTCGTCGAGCCGTCGGTGATTCCTCACGCCGTGCGACCGCTCAAGCGCATGCTGGAATTCACCCAGGCTGCGCGCCTGAAGCTGGCGGGTAACGCCTGAACCGAGGCGAGCTCGGTTGAAAATGTGGGAGGGGGCAAGCCCCCTCCCACATTTAGATCTCCAATAAGAAGGGTATTATTTCTTTTGCTTCGGGATGCGCACCAACTGCGTATCCGAGTAGATGTCATGCCAACTGCGTTTGTGCTTGTCGAACAACGACCAGACAAACCCCAGCCCCACGCATAACCACGACGCAATCGACACCACAAAGCGCAACAGCGCCTGCCACAGGCTGATCCGCGAGCCGTCGGCGTTTTGCACGCGCACGCCCCAGACCTGCATGCCCAGGGTTTGCCCGGAATGGGTCCAGAACTTGGCAAAGAAACCAAACAGCACAAAGAACAGAATCGTCGACAGCAGCGGGTCACCGTCCAGTGCGCCGGATTCGGTGAGGGTGCGCATCCTGGCTTCGCCCACGAACGCGATCCACACCAGCTTGTAGATAAACGCGGTGACGATCAGCAGCGCGGTGCACAACAGGAAGTCATAGAACATCGCTGCCAGGCGACGGCCCAGGCCAACGGCGGGGAACTCGCCTTGGGGACTCAGCAAGGGTTTGGACATGGCAGGGCTCTCAGAGGAAAAAAATCATTTTACGGAATAGCGTCCATAAAAAAGCCCCTGATGTCATGTCAGGGGCTTTTTGTCGCAGGAAGGATCAGCCTTCTGCTTGTACTTCGTCAGCCTGCATGCCTTTCTGGCCTTGAACTGCAACGAAGGTGACCTTCTGGCCTTCCTTCAGGCTTTTGAAGCCGTTGCCTTGAATAGCGCGGAAATGCACGAACAGATCCGGACCGCTTTCTGGAGTGATAAAACCAAACCCTTTCTCGTCGTTAAACCACTTGACGGTACCGCTCTGACGATCAGCCATTTTCTTATTTCCTTGACGCTAAAAATTAATGACAGCCCCTTTCACATGAAAGAGTACTGGGCTGGGTTGCAGGAAAGTAAGAGACGTCGAACGGGTTGTAGCACAACTACTTCAGCTACTGCCCAGGTCCAGGTTCCAAGCGACCCATGCAAACACAGTGGGCAAACTCTACGCCAACTAATGGAGAAAAAACAAGCCCTGGAAAAAGCCCAGGTTTTGCTCGGTCGCATGACACTTCGTTGAATAATGTGAAACCGACTTATTCGATAGAATGGGTCACTTGTTATAGGTTAATTCCTATAATAATGCCTATCGTTGCTGCACTGTTTTATGGCGGTTGCGTTACAGATTAGTGCACGTTAACGCAACCGCGTTACTTATAGGAACAGTCAATCAGCCACGATAGTAACGTTGCGGCACAAATGGCATTTTGCTTACACGAAGTGGCACTTTTTTCCCACGCACCAACGCAGAAACTTCGGTGTCCAGTGCGGTGAATGCGCTGTCCAGGTAACCCATGGCCAGTGGGCCACCCAGGCTCGGGCCAAAGCCACCACTGCACACGCTGCCGATCACGCTGCCGTGTTCGTCGACGATCTCTGCGCCTTCACGCACAGGCGTGCGTTCCTGGGGCAGCAGGCCTACGCGCTTGCGGCTTACACCGGTTTGCTGCTGGGTGAAGATGCGGTCGGCACCCGGGAAGCCACCGGCACGCGCACCGTCGGTGCGTCGGGCCTTGGAGATTGCCCACAGGAGGCTGGCTTCGATCGGGGTGGTCTCGGTGTTCATGTCGTGGCCGTACAGGCACAGGCCGGCTTCCAGGCGCAGCGAGTCACGGGCGCCCAGGCCGATGGCCTGCACTTCGTCCTCGGCCAGCAGGCTGCGCGCCAGGCTTTCGGCGCTGGCGGCAGGCACGGAGATTTCAAAACCGTCTTCACCGGTGTAGCCCGAGCGGCTGACGTAGCAGTCCACGCCCAGCAGGCGCACCGGGGCGAATTGCATGAAGGTCATCCGGGTGACTTCCGGGGCCAGGCGCGCCAGTACCTTCACCGCAGCCGGGCCTTGCAGGGCCAGCAGCGCGCGTTCTTCGAACAGCGGCTCGATGCTGCACTGCTCGCCGATATGCTGGCGCAGGTGCGCCAGGTCCTGGTCCTTGCAGGCCGCGTTGACTACCAGGAACAGTTCGTCGTTACCCAGGTTCGCCACCATCAGGTCGTCGAGGATGCCGCCCTGGTCATTGGTGAACATGGCGTAGCGCTGCATGCCGACCGGCAGGTCGATGATGTCGACCGGTACCAGGGTTTCCAGGGCCTTGGCGGCATTGGCGCCGGTCAGGCGGATCTGGCCCATGTGGGACACGTCGAACAGCCCGGCCTGTTCACGGGTGTGCAGGTGCTCCTTCATCACGCCCAGTGGGTATTGCACCGGCATGTCGTAGCCGGCGAAGGGCACCATGCGTGCACCCAGCTCGAGGTGCAGGGCGTGCAATGGGGTTTTCAACAGGGTTTCGGTGGACATGTTCAGCTCCTGAAAAACGTGCCGGCGCGCCTTTAGGCGTCAGCACTCGATAATGTTGACCGCTAAACCGCCACGGGCGGTTTCCTTGTATTTGCTTTTCATGTCGGCGCCGGTCTGGCGCATGGTGCGGATGACCTTGTCCAGCGAGACGAAGTGTTGCCCGTCGCCACGCAAGGCCATGCGCACCGCATTGATGGCCTTCACCGAGCCCATCGCATTGCGCTCGATGCAGGGCACCTGCACTAGGCCGCCAATCGGGTCGCAGGTCAGGCCGAGGTTGTGTTCCATGCCGATCTCGGCGGCGTTTTCCACCTGGGAAACCGTACCGCCCAATACTTCGCACAACGCGCCAGCGGCCATGGAACAGGCCACGCCGACTTCACCCTGGCAACCGACTTCGGCACCGGAGATGGAGGCGTTTTCCTTGTAGAGAATGCCGATGGCGGCGGCGGTGAGCAGGAAGCGCACCACGCCGTCTTCATTCGCGCCAGGGATAAAGCGCATGTAGTAATGCAGCACCGCCGGCACAATCCCGGCCGCGCCGTTGGTGGGCGCCGTGACCACGCGCCCGCCGTTGGCGTTTTCTTCGTTGACGGCCAGGGCGTACAGGTTGACCCAGTCCAGCACCGACAACGGGTCGCGCAGGGCCGACTCCGGGTTCTTGCACAACTGGCGATGCAAGGCGGCGGCGCGACGCTTGACCTTCAAGCCGCCGGGCAAGATGCCTTCGTTGTGGCAGCCGGCCTCTACGCAGTCCTGCATCACCTGCCAGATCTTCAACAGGCCGGCACGGGTTTCCGCTTCCGGGCGCCAGGCACTTTCATTGGTCAGCATCACCTGGCTGATGGACAGCCCGTAGGTGGTGCAATGGCCGAGCAAGTCCTTGGCATGTTTGAACGGGAACGTCAGTGGGGTGGCGTCTTCGACGATCCGGTCGGCGCCGGCGGCATCTTCATCCACCACAAAACCGCCGCCCACCGAGTAGTACTCGCGGCTGCGGATCTGGATGCCCGCCGCATCAAAGGCACGAAAAATCATGCCGTTGGGATGGTAGGCCAGGGGTTTGCGAATCATCGCCAGGTGTTCTTTCTCGTTGAACGCAATGCTGTGTTCGCCGAGCAGGTTCAAGCGACCGTCGCCGCGCATCTGCGCCAGGCGTGCGGCCACGGTTTGGGTGTTCACGGTGTCCGGGTGTTCGCCTTCCAGGCCCAGCAGCACGGCCTTGTCGCTGCCGTGGCCTTTGCCGGTGGCGCCGAGGGAGCCATAGAGTTCCACCTTGATGCCGGTGGTGGCGCTCAGCAGGTTGTCACGCTTGAGGCCCTCGACGAATCGAGCGGCCGCGCGCATGGGGCCGACGGTGTGGGAGCTGGAGGGGCCGATGCCAATCTTGAACAGGTCGAACACGCTTAAGGACATGAGTTGTTCTCCGGTTTCTTGTTATGTATTGGGTGTACTCGGTCAATGTGGGAGGGGCGGTGCGACGATTCGACTTGCCCCCGATAGCGGTGGGTCAGTAGAAAGCTCTGGTGACTGACACACCGCTATCGGGGGCAAGCCCCCTCCCACATTTTTGACCGCGCTCAGCCAGTCGGGTTATGCGTAACTCTCGATCGACGGGCACGCACACACCAGGTTGCGATCACCAAACACATTGTCGACCCGGCCAACCGGTGGCCAGTACTTGCCTTCGATCAACGAAGCCACCGGGTACACCGCTTGTTCACGGCTGTATGGGTGGTTCCATTCACCAACCAGTTCCGCCGCGGTATGCGGTGCGTTTTTCAGCGGGTTGTCGTCCTTTTCCAAGGTGCCGTTTTCCACCGCGCGGATTTCCTCGCGGATGGCGATCATCGCGTCGCAGAAGCGGTCCAGTTCTTCCTTGGATTCGCTTTCGGTCGGCTCGATCATCAGCGTACCCGCCACCGGGAACGACATGGTCGGGGCGTGGAAGCCAAAGTCGATCAGGCGCTTGGCCACGTCATCCACGCTGATGCCGCTGCTGTCCTTCAGCGGGCGCAGGTCGAGGATGCATTCGTGCGCCACCAGGCCGTTGCTGCCGGTGTAGAGCACGGGGTAGTGCTCTTCCAGGCGACGGGAAATGTAGTTGGCATTCAGGATCGCCAGCTGCGACGCGCGCTTGAGGCCTGCGCCGCCCATCATGCTGATGTACATCCAGGTGATCGGCAGGATGCTTGCACTGCCGAACGGTGCCGCACACACCGCGCCTTCCTTGCGCGCCATGGCCGCGTGGCCGGGCAGGAAGGGCGTGAGGTGGGACTTGACGCCAATCGGGCCAACACCCGGGCCGCCACCGCCATGGGGGATACAGAAAGTCTTGTGCAAATTCAGGTGGGACACGTCGCCGCCGAACTTGCCCGGGGCGCAGAGGCCGACCATCGCGTTCATGTTGGCGCCGTCGATGTACACCTGGCCGCCGTTGTCGTGGATGATCCCGCAGATTTCGCGGATACCTTCTTCGAACACGCCGTGGGTGGACGGGTAGGTAATCATCAGCGCGGCGAGGTGCTCGCGGTGCTCGATGGCCTTGGCGCGCAGGTCTTCGATGTCGACGTTGCCACGGGCGTCGCAGGCGGTAACCACCACACGCATACCGGCCATGTTGGCGGTGGCCGGGTTGGTGCCGTGGGCCGACGATGGGATCAGGCAGATGTCACGACGTGCTTCGCCACGGCTCTGGTGATAGGCACGGATGGCCAACAGGCCGGCGTACTCGCCCTGGGAACCGGCGTTCGGCTGCAGGGAGATCGCGTCATACCCGGTGGCCGCGCAGAGCATGGCCTCCAGGTCGGAGGTCAGTTGCAGGTAGCCGGCGCTTTGCTCGACCGGGGCGAACGGGTGCAGTGCACCGAACTCGGCCCAGGTCACCGGGATCATTTCACTGGCGGCGTTGAGCTTCATGGTGCACGAGCCCAGCGGGATCATGGTGCGGTCCAGGGCCAGGTCCTTGTCCGCCAGCTTGCGCAGGTAGCGCATCAGCTCGGTTTCCGAGTGATAACGGTTGAACACCGGATGGCTGAGGATCGGCGACTGGCGCAGCAATGCGTCGGGCAGGCGGCTGTCCACCGTGGCGTTGACGTCCGGCAGGGCCTTGCCATTGGCAAAGATTGCCCACAGGGTTTCGATATCGGCCTGGGTGGTGGTTTCGTCGACCGACAGGCCAACCCGCTCGGCGTCCACCACGCGCAGGTTGATGCGCTGGGCGCGGGCCTTGTCGTGCAGCGCAGCGGTGTCGGCGCCGGTGTGCAGGGTCAGGGTGTCGAAGAAGTGTGCCTGCTCGACCTTGAGGCCCAGGGCGGTCAGGCCCTTGGCGAGCATCGCGGTCAGTTGGTGAATGCGCTTGGCGATCTGGGTCAGGCCCTGGGGCCCGTGGTACACGGCATACATGCTGGCGATGTTGGCGAGCAGCACTTGCGCGGTGCAGATGTTGCTGGTGGCTTTCTCGCGGCGGATATGTTGCTCGCGGGTCTGCATGGCCAGGCGCAGGGCCGGCTTGCCGAAGCGGTCTACCGACACACCGACCAGACGCCCCGGCATGTCGCGCTTGAACGCATCCTTGGTGGAGAAATACGCCGCGTGCGGGCCACCGAAGCCCAGCGGCACGCCGAAGCGTTGCGCGCTGCCGATGGCCACGTCGGCGCCGAACTCACCCGGCGGGGCCAGCAGGGTCAGGGCCAACAGATCGGCAGCCACGGCCACCAGGGCGTTGGCGGCATGGAAACGCTCGGTCAGCGCGCGGTAGTCGAACACGTCACCGTTGCTGGCCGGGTATTGCAGCAGGGCGCCGAAGAACCGGCTGACATCGGTCAGTTCGCGCTCATCGCCCACCACCACGTCGATGCCCAACGGCTCGGCACGGGTGCGCAGTACGTCGAGGGTTTGCGGGTGGCTGTGGACCGAGGCGAAGAAGGCGTTGCTGCCCTTGTTCTTGCTCAGGCGCTTGCAGAAGGTCATGGCTTCGGCGGCGGCGGTGGCTTCATCAAGCAGCGAGGCGTTGGCGATCGGCAGGCCGGTGAGGTCGCTGATCAGAGTCTGGAAGTTCAGCAGCGCTTCCAGGCGGCCTTGGGAAATCTCTGGCTGATAAGGCGTGTAGGCGGTGTACCAGGCCGGGTTTTCCAGAAGGTTGCGCAGGATCGGCGACGGCGTATGGCAGTTGTAGTAGCCCTGGCCGATGTAGGTCTTGAACAGCTGGTTCTGGCTGGCGATGGCCTTGATCCTGGCCAGGGCCTCGGCTTCGCCCAGGCCGTCTTCCAGGCCGAGCACGCTGGTGCCCTTGATGCTTTCCGGGATCACGCTGGCGCTCAGGGCTTCCAGGGAATCGAAGCCCAGGCTGGCGAGCATCTGCTGCTCATCTTCCTGGCGAGGGCCGATGTGGCGGGCGATGAACTCATTGGCGGTGCTGAGATTGATGGTCATGGCGCGCTCCTCAGGCTTCGGCGTTGGCTTTGATCAGGCGGTCGTACGCGTCCTGATCCAACAGTTTAGCGACTGCCCCGGCATCGGCCGGTTTGAAGCGGAAGAACCAGCCTTCGCCCAGCGGGTCTTCGTTGACCAGTTCCGGGCTGCCATCGAGCTTGGCGTTCACTTCCAGCACTTCACCGTCCAACGGCATGTACACGCCGCTGGCGGCCTTGACCGATTCAACCGTGGACGCTTCTGCGCCCTTGTCATAGGCCTGCAACTCCGGCAGTTGCACGAACACCACATCACCGAGCGCGTTCTGCGCGAAAGCGGTGATACCCACGGTGACGCTGCCGTCAGCTTCGGCGCGCAGCCATTCGTGATCTTCAGTGAAACGCAACTCGCTCATGGAAACTCCTCAGGGCCAGAATCGTCTGGTGGGCGGGATTGGAATAATGGGGAGTTGCTTAGCAATATCGCGGCCAATGCGATTAATCCTTTATTAATCAATGGCTTGGTAAAAACGGTTATAACGATAGCGCATTTATGTGTAGCGATTTCGCTACACTCCGGCCGTCGAAAAAAAGCCTATGCGGATCAAAGCCTTGCATGGCGCGCAAAAAACAAGGTTGTAGCGATATCGTTCCACTGTAGCGCTTTCAGTACGCATGGACGTCGTTTTTCGCGATTTATCTACCGTCCGGGAGGCCGGCCGGCGTTTTACCGTGCGCGCATTTCGTCATCAGGATGCGCCCCATGAGTGCTTCAAAGGTTATTCCCCCAGAGATTTCCCAGGCGCGGACGTCTCGCGATTATTTATCCAAGGTCTTCGCCCGGCGCCTGGGCCTGGGCCAAGTGGCCCGCGCAATGATCCAGGAATGGATCGGGCAGTGGTTTGCCGGTTCCGGCCTGCAGGCCGGTAACAGCTGGATCGGTGTGATCCAGCCAACCTCGAGCGGCCGCCGCCACATGCCGCTTATGACCTTGAGCGACGCACTGATCAAGCGCTGCATGAAGGGTGACGCGCTGAACTACACGCCAGGCCATCATGTGCTGTTGGTGCAGTCTGCACCGCAGGTGTTCGAACCGGCGAGCGGCGCCATCACCGTGGACGATATCGAGTGGATGCTCAACACCCTGGCGCCCGATGTGCTGGCGGGTTTTGCCGAGCGCTTGGTGCACTACTGGAACGCGCGCGTGTCGGACGGTTCTGCCGACAGCCGTTGGCACGCGGTCAGCAGCCAGTTACGTGCATGCCTGCTCACGGCGCGGCAGAACCCGCCATTGACGCCGGAGCAGGCGCGGCTGCTGCTGGGGCTGGGCGATGAGCAGGCACAGCAGCTTTGGGGGTATCGGGCGGATCGAGAAGCCTTGGGTAACGCCGATGCGCTGCATATCTATCAAGTCTATGCGGCCCAGGCCGGGACAACGGGCGAATGGCTGCCGCTGTTGGTCTTGCAGCGTCGGGTCGTGGGGCAACAGGTCACCCTCGTCTATATCCCGGCGATGAACCTGGTGCAGCTCGAGTCCCTGGACGCCTTGGGTGACCTGCTGCCGCGCTATATGGGCCGTTACCGGCCAGGGGCGCCGCTGCAATGGGTACTGCGCGAGCCCGAGGGCGATGTGTTCGATGCGTTGGCCCAGGCCTTGCTCGAACGCCAACTTCGCGATGTGCGGCGGGTTGACTGGTCGGCACTGCCCGACATCGGCAGCTATGAACAGTTGTTCACCACGCTCACCTCGCCACTGGCCTGGTTCGACCCGGACGCTCTCGAACAACCTCATGAAGAACAGCTGCCGCTCTGGTTGCAGCGGGCCAGCAGCGCGGATCGCCTGGCTTACGGTCAGTGGCTGGAGCGCCTGGCGCAGCTACAGCGCAGCACCGGCGGTGCAACGTTCCTCGATGGCCTCGAGCCGATCGATGTGTACGCGCGCAAGGCGCTGCAACGGCAAATGCGCCTGGATCATCCAGCGCAGGCCCCCATCAACCCGGACGACTGCCTCCTGACCTTCGAGCGCACCCAGGGCGGCACGGTTGGCTGGACGCAACGGACCACCCGGACCTTGACCCAGTGGTCGCTGGAAAACCCCTTCGCCACCGCCTATGCCAGTGTGCACATCAGCCACCAGGTCACCCCAGGTAACGTGCCGCACTGGGTCACGCCGGCCTATCTCAAGGGGCTGATCGAACGGGTGGACGTGGGCAAGCACTATCCGCCGTTGCTGGAGCACGCACTGATCGCTGACCCGACGCAGTCTGCACGGCGGCGCCGTTTGTTTGTCGCTCAGATGGCGCTGCAACTGCCGATGCGCGCCCTTGAAAACAGCCTGCGCCAACGCAACGGCTTTACCCGCTCCGGCGCTCGGGTGGTGCACGCGTTGCTGCGGGAAGATCCGCGCCAGCGTGTGGTCGACGGTGAGGTGATCGTCGCCAGGCCCCTGGCGTTCCTGGCCCATGCAGGCGGGCTGGCCCATCAAGCGCACAACCTGTTTGTCATCGGTCCCCGCGACAACAGCACGTTGCCGCATATTCTCTATCGGCCGGATCAAACCGACGCGATGCTGCAACAATTCCCCAGTCGCCAGGCGTTGCTCGACGCGATCGCAACGGTGGGCAGCGATCTTCAACCCGTGGTGCTGCAGCGTTTACCGCAGGACAGCCGTGCCCTGTTTGCCAACGGCGGTTTTCTGCGTCCCCATGTCCAGCGTGTGCTGCAGGGCGATGAGTTCGACGTGCTGCCCGCATCGAGCCCGGCGTTGCTGAGTGACGAAGCGGTGCGTGGCGAGTTCCTTGAGAGCGTCTTCGATGAAAACGCCCGAGACCTGTGGCAGCGCGCGGTCAAGCAGTCGGTTTCCAACGAGGCGCTGCGTTGGACCCTGTTCAAGAATGATCTGTGGCAAGTGTTCAATGCGCTTTTGCCGATGGTCAGGGGCCCGGTGGCGGTGGCGGGCTGGTTGTCCCAGACCTTCAGGACATTCCAGGCGGTGCTGGCGCTGCCGGCCGAGACGAGCCGCGAAGATTCTGCCAATGCCTTCGCCGAGCTGATCGGCAGCATGGCCGGCCTGCTGATGAGCCCGGTGGTCACGCTGGATCAACGGCTGCGCTTGAGTTCGGGCGCTGCCCAGGCACATGACTTGATCCCGGCCAGCCACACGCGCCACTCGGCGTCGACGTTTGCCTGGCAGCGTTCATTCGCCGACGTCACGGCAATGGATTTTTCCTGGGCCAACTCAAGGTCCAGGCTTACGACCCGGCAGCGTGCCCAGCTCGAGACTTTCCAATGGTCACCCAGGCAGGGCGAGCGCTGGCCCGACTCGCCGACACTGGCCTCGGCGGCCAGCCCGGTGCGTGGTCGGGTGCTGGTCCAGCGCGATGGCAGCGCGGCCCGTCACGAGCAGTACACCTTGATAGACAGCAAAGTCTATGGCGTGAGGGCGGTCAGGGATGGCTGGCGGGTCGTCGATCTGCGGCAACCCCAGCGTCTCGGCCCGTGGCTGGACAAGGATGCCCATGGGGTGTGGAAAGTCGACCTGGGCCTGCGCCTGGTTGGCGGGCAGCCAAAGAGCACGGTGGCCCAGCGGCGTGCCCACATCGAGCGGCAAAAGCTTGAGCTTGAGCACGAATACAGCGCGGCAAGCAGCGAATTGCAGAGCCTCGAGCGTGTCGTGAGCGCGGCCGAAGACCTGTGTGAGAAGGCGCACCTGACCTCCGAGGCGGCCTTTACCGAGCAGCACCGGCGCGATGCCCGGGCGCGTTACCTGCGCGAGTTGGAAAAAAAGGCCGATGCGCAACAGAAAAAACTCAATGTGCTGATGCGCAGAAACGCCAACAAGCCCCTGGACGGCTTTGAACGGGAACAGTGCCTGCAGTTGGAAGATATCGTGCTGAACATGCGCCGGCAGATGTTCGTGCTGACCTTCAGTCGCCGCGAGGAGCAGTTTTCCGCAGCGCATCTCGCGCAACTGTCGGAGCGGGTGGCGGGGGAGGACGCGATCGCGGCCCAGGCAGTGATCGGGACCTTGAGCGAAGAGAGCCGCAGGATCGGCGAGTTTCACGACAAGATGGTCAACCTGAGCTTCTGGGAGCGGGTCAATTACGAGCGGTTGCTCAGCATTCCTGCCTACAAGTCCTACATCGGTGAGTTGCAACCGTCCTCATACGGGCTGCCATTGGACTGGCGGACCGTGCAGTTGCAGGTGCTCAAGGAGCAGCTGTGGCGCCGGCTGCCCCTGCCTGAAGAACAGGATGATTACAGTCGGATCGACGCGGCCATGGATGAGGCGATCCAGTCGGCCCAGTCCCAGAAAACCATCGATGAGCCAGGCGTGCTGAGTGTGCAACAGCGCATCGACGGCACCCGGGCGGTACTGCACGAATACGCGAAAACCCTGGCGCTCCTGGATGAATACCGTGCCGCCGCGCCGGAATTGATCCATGGGGATGCCGAGGTGCCGGTGCAAGCCACGATCCTCAGCCTGGAACAGGAGTCGAGAATCGCCCTGGCAAAGCTGCTGCGTGAGCACGAGCGCAACCCTCAGCCTGGCCGGGTACGCCCCCTTGAAGCCGATCAACGGCTGATCCGCGATTCGAAAAAGCGCTATCAATTGGGGCGGGTTCGCGCCCGCACGCCGGAAGCGACCGAAGACATCGTTGATGTCATCAACCCGATTGACCAGGCCGTGGTGGTCAGCCTGCATCAGCAGCCGGGTTCGGATGCGTTCGAAGCGATCACCGAGGCTGGCGCGGTGATGCCGCGGCCGACGCGTTCCCTGGAAAACCTCAAGGCCGACGCGCGCCGCTTGTTGGCCAGGGCACCGCTGGTGCTGCAGCAGGCCCGCGATGAAGCGCGCAGTGCCACGCTGCCGGCCAGCGTCGAAGCCCGGTTGACGCGGCAGTCCGAGGGCATCAAGGCGGTTGCCGAAAAGATCCGCAAGGCGCTGCCGTCAACGCCGGATACCGCGGCCCAGGCGCTGCTCGATGAGCTGGAACAGGCCGCCAGCGACTCTCTGGAGCAGGGGCGAGGGTTGCGCATCGAGATGATCAAGCGCTTGCCGCCCGATGAGGATGGGATTGCCTGGCTCCAGGCCCAGGACCAGGTGCAGATACTGCGCATCGAGGGGCGTATTGCGCTCAAGCGGGTGGATGATTTCCTGCAGGAGTATGTGGTCAAGGACAGGCAGGGCAAGGTTCTGGCTTATGCGCACTTTCATTATTCATCGCCCACGGACCCCGATTTACCCTATAACGCCGGCCATCTGAAAAGGCCGGAGCAGCGCTTCATGAGCTTTCGCAGCCTGCTCGACAAAACCGACAACGAGGCGATCGCGATCTACTATTCGCGCATCAGCCCGCCCATGGCCGCGCAGCTGTTTTTCAGCGCCGCCGGCGTTATCAAGCATCGTGGCCGGCGTGCGTTCTGGTGAGGCAGGCGCTCAGGGTTTTGCGGGAATGCCGTACTTGCGCAAGCGGTGGGCGATGGCGGTGTGTGAGGTTTGCAGGCGGCTGGCCAACTGCCGGGTCGAGGGGTAACTGACGTAGAGTTTCTCCAGCAGGCTGCGCTCGAAGTCCTCGACGGCCTGTTCCAGGCTATCGACTTCGCCGTCGCTCTGGCGCGCCACGGAGGTGCCGGCGATGTCCAGGTCACCGATGTCCACCAGGCTGCTTTCGCAGATGGCGGCGGCGCGGAAGATCACGTTCTGCAACTGGCGCACATTGCCCGGCCAGCGGTTGCCCAACAGCGCCGGGTAGGTGCCGGGCGCCAGGCGGCATACCGGACGCTGGATCTGCGCACAGGCCTGCTGCATGAAGTAGCGGGCCAACAGCAGGATGTCCTGGCCACGCTCACGCAGGGGCGGCACTTCGACGTTGAGCACGTTGAGGCGGTAGAACAGGTCTTCGCGGAAGGTACCTTCGCTGACCATTTTTTCCAGGTCGCGGTGGGTGGCGCTGAGGATGCGCACATTGACCTTCACTTCGCGGTCGCCGCCGACCCGGCGGAAGCTGCCGTCGTTGAGAAAACGCAGCAACTTGGCTTGCAAATAGGGCGACATTTCGCCGATCTCATCGAGAAACACCGTGCCCTGGTTGGCCAGCTCCATCAGCCCCGGCTTGCCGCCGCGTTGGGCGCCGGTAAAGGCGCCGGGGGCGTAGCCGAACAATTCACTCTCGGCGAGATTCTCCGGCAGCGCCGCGCAGTTCAGCGCCAAAAACGGCGCACTGTGGCGCGCGCTGATGGCGTGGCAGGCCCGCGCCACCAACTCCTTGCCGGTGCCGGTTTCGCCCTGGATCAACAGCGGCGCATCGAGTGCGGCCACCCGTTGTGCGCGTGCCTTGAGGGTGCGGATCACCGGGGATTCGCCCAGCAGCGCATCAAAGCCTTCGGCATGATCGTGGTGCAGCGCCGACAGTTGTTCGCCGATGCGGTTGGGTTGGTACAGGGTGAGCAGGGCGCCGGCATCGGTGATCGGCGTGGCGTCGAGCAAAAACGTCTGGCCGTTGACGCTGATTTCACGCAAGGGCAGGCGAAAGCCGTTTTCCAGCAAGGTGTCCAGCAAGGCCGGATCATTGAACAGCTCGGCGATACTTTCCCCGGCCGGTTCGCGACCGTACAGCGCGATCAGCGCCGGGTTGGCCAGCAGGATCTTGCCCGCGCTGTCCAGGGCCAGCACCGGGTCGGTCATGGCCGCCAGCAGGGCGTCGAGTTGCAGGTGGCGGCGTTGGCCGGGAAGGATGTCCACCACCGTCACCGCTTGTACGCCGCGCACGCTGAACAGCGCGTCACGCAGCTCTTCGAGCACGTCGGCGCTGAGGGTCGGCGCATCGATATAGACGTTGGGCGGCACCATTTCCACCGCATCCAGGTTGAGATTGCGCCCACCGAGCAAGGCCAGGACTTCCTGGGTAATGCCGACGCGGTCGATGAAGCTGACGTGGATACGCATGGGGCGAATGTTGGTTCTGGCGTACTGAGGGTGGCCAGTATGCCTGACAGGTGATGGAGATCAAAAATGTGGGAGCGGGCTTGCTCCCACATATGAGGGTTGGAGTCGGGGGCGTCGGGTTATTCCAGGTGTTCAGGCTTGATCGGGTCCCCGGATTTCACATCCAGTTGATGCCGCACATCCTCGAACATCAGGTCGTACTGTTTGTGCATCGAGCCATTCAACACCGCAATCTTCGGCATCCCATACTTCTGCGCGATGTTCATCGCATGCCGGGCAAAGTCGAATGCCTGGTCCTTGGGCAAGAAGAACTCTTCCTTGAGGTCCTTGCCCTGCACCGAGCCGTGCAGCTTGAACAGCATGCCCTTGCCTTCCTTTGGATCCTGGCTGACTTCGTAGTCGATACACAGGTTGTAGCTGTAGTCGTCCTTGTTCAGCGCGTGACGTTCGACGTGCAGGTGACCGGGTTCAAAGGTGGCCATAGGCGTATCTCCTCTACTTCACAGATAGGTGATGCCAGGTGTCGCCGTGCTGATGCGTGTGCCGGCGCTGCCCTGGACGATGGCTTCGATGTCCGAGAGTGAACCGATCACCGCGGTTTTGCCAGTCTGGCGGGCGAACTCGCAGGCGGCTTGCACCTTGGGGCCCATGGAGCCGGCGGCGAAGCCGAGTTTTTCCATGTCGTCGGGGTGGGCCTGGCCGATGGCTTTTTGGGTCGGTTTGCCGAAGTCGATAAAGGCGGCATTGACGTCGGTGGCAATCACCAGCAAATCGGCGTCCAGCTGCGTGGCCAGCAACGAGGAGCACAGGTCTTTGTCGATCACGGCTTCGATGCCCTTGAGCTTGCCGTCTTCGCCGTACAGGGTCGGGATACCGCCGCCGCCGGCGCAGATCACGATGGCGCTTTTTTCCAGCAGCCATTTGATCGGGCGAATCTCGAAGATGCGTTTGGGCCGTGGGCTGGCCACGACGCGGCGATATTTATCGCCATCCGGGGCGATGGCCCAGCCTTTCTCGGCGGCGAGTTTTTCCGCTTCGGCCTTGGAGTACACCGGGCCGATGGGCTTGGTCGGGTTCTGGAAGGCCGGGTCCTTGGCGTCCACTTCCACCTGGGTGAGCAGGGTGGCGAACGGCACTTCGAAGTCCAGCAGGTTGCCCAGTTCCTGTTCGATGATGTAGCCGATCATGCCTTCGGTCTCGGCACCGAGCACGTCCAGCGGGTACGGCGAAACGCTGGTGTAGGCCGCCGCCTGCAACGACAGCAGGCCGACCTGCGGGCCATTGCCGTGGGCGATGACCAGTTCGTTGCCGGCATGGATCTTGGCGATCTGTTCGGTGGCGATGCGGATATTGGCGCGTTGGTTGTCTGCGGTCATGGGTTCACCACGGCGCAGGAGGGCGTTGCCGCCCAGGGCTACGACGATGCGCATAATGCAATCCTTCTAGAGCTTGTAATCCTTTGTAGGAGCGAGCTTGCTCGCGAAGGAGGTCAACGATAACGCGCCCATCCTGAATGAACGCGGTGCCCTTGAATTTTTCGCTAGCAAGCTCGCTCCTACAGTGGGATCGCAGCAGGGTTTAGATATCCGCGAGTGCCGACACCAGGATCGCCTTGATGGTGTGCATGCGGTTTTCCGCCTGCTCAAAGGCGATGTTGGCCGGCGACTCGAAGACGTCCTCGGTCACTTCCACACCATTGGCCAGGTTCGGATAACGTGCGGCGATGTCCTTGCCGACCTTGGTTTCGCTGTTGTGGAACGCCGGCAGGCAGTGCATGAATTTCACCCGAGGGTTGCCCGAGGCTTTCATCATCTTGGCGTTGACCTGATACGGCAGCAGTTGCTCGATGCGTTCGTCCCACGCTTCCACCGGCTCACCCATGGACACCCAGATATCGGTGTGGATGAAGTCCACGCCTTTGACGGCTTCTTTCGGGTCTTCAGTGATGGTAATGCGCGCGCCGCTTTCCTCGGCGAAGGCCTGGCACTGTTTGATGAAGTCTTCATGGGGCCACAGGGCTTTCGGCGCGCCGATGCGCACGTCCATGCCGAGCTTGGCGCCGATCATCAGCAGCGAGTTACCCATGTTGTAGCGCGCGTCGCCCAGGTAGGCGTAGCTGATGTCATGCAGCGGCTTGTCGCTGTGCTCGCGCATGGTCAGGGTGTCGGCGATCATTTGGGTCGGGTGGAACTCGGCGGTGAGGCCGTTGAACACCGGCACGCCGGCGAACTTGGCCAGTTCTTCGACGATTTCCTGCTCGAAGCCACGGTATTCAATGGCGTCGAACATGCGGCCGAGCACGCGGGCGGTGTCTTTCATGCTTTCTTTGTGGCCGATCTGCGACGACACCGGGTCGATATAGGTGACGTGGGCACCCTGGTCGTGGGCCGCCACTTCGAAGGCGCAACGGGTGCGGGTCGAGGTTTTTTCGAAGATCAGCGCGATGTTCTTGCCTTGCAGGTGCGGACGCTCGGTACCGGTGTATTTGGCGCGCTTGAGGTCGCGGGACAGGTCCAGCAGGTAGTGCAGCTCGCGGGTGGTGTGGTGCATCAGCGACAGTAGGCTGCGGTTGCGCATATTGAAAGCCATGATGGGATCTCCTTAATAGTCGATAGGGTCGCGGATGATCGGGCAGGTCATGCAGTGGCCGCCGCCACGGCCACGGCCGAGTTCACCGGCGCTGATGGTGATGACTTCCACGCCGGCCTTGCGCAGCAGGGTGTTGGTGTAGGTGTTGCGGTCGTAGCCGATCACTACGCCAGGCTCCACGGCCACCACGTTGTTGCCGTCGTCCCACTGCTCGCGTTCGGCGGCGAAGCTGTTGCCGCCGGTCTCGACCACGCGCAGGGCCTTGAGGTTGAGCGCTGCGGCCACCGTCTCGAGGAAGTTGGTTTTCTCCCGCTGGATGTCGATGCCGTGGGGTTTGCTTTCGTCAGGGCGCAGGGTGAAGGGCACGATCTGGTTGACCACTTCGGGGAAGATGGTCACCAGGTCGCGGTCGCAGAAGCTGAACACGGTGTCCAGGTGCATCGCCGCGCGGGATTTCGGCAGGCCGGCAACGATCACCCGTTCCACCGCTTTGTTCTTGAACAGGTTGCGCGCCAGTTGGCCGATGGCCTGGTGGGACGAGCGCTCGCCCATGCCGATCAACACCACGCCATTGCCAATCGGCATGACGTCACCGCCTTCGAGTGTGGCGGCACCGTGTTCCTGGTCGGGGTCGCCGTACCAGATCTGGAAGTCCGCGTTGGTGAACTCGGGGTGGAATTTGTAGATGGCGCTGGCCAGCAGGGTTTCCTGGCGTCGGGCCGGCCAGTACATCGGGTTGAGCGTCACGCCGCCGTAGATCCAGCAGGTGGTGTCGCGGGTGAACTGGGTATTGGGCAGCGGCGGCAGGATAAAACTGGCGTGGCCGAGGAAGTCGCGGAACATCTCGATGGTCTTGCCACCGAAGCTGCTCGGCAGGTCATCGGCCGACACGCCACCGATCAGGAACTCGGCGATCTTGCGCGGCTCCAGGCTGCGTAGCCAGGAGCTGACTTCCTCGACCAGGCCCAGGCCCACGGTGTTGGAGGTGATCTTGCGTTCCAGGATCCAGTCCAGGGCTTCGGGGTTGGCAACGATATCGGTCAGCAGGTTGTGCATTTCCAGCACATCGATGTCCCGTTCGCGCATCTTGGTCACGAAGTCGAAATGGTCGCGCTTGGCCTGGGCTACCCAGAGCACGTCATCGAACAGCAGTTCATCGCAGTTGTTAGGGGTCAGCCGCTGGTGGGCCAAGCCTGGGGAGCACACCATGACTTTGCGCAGTTTGCCGGCTTCGGAATGTACGCCGTACTTCACTTTTTCCGTGGTCATTACAGATCCTCCAGTGAACATCAGTTACAGAGTCAGGAAGCCGTCGTAGAGGCCATAGGCAGCCACCAGGGCGCCAATGACGACTGCGGCGAAAATCAGCTTCTCGACGTTGGTGAAAATCGGTTTGCCCAGTTCATGCTTGGCCTTGGCGAACAGGATCGCGCCGGGGGCATAGAGCAGGGCGGACAACAGCAAGTATTTGACGCCGCCGGCGTAGAGCAGCCAGACCGCGTAGATCAGTGCGATCGCGCCGATAAACAGGTCTTTCCTGCGCTCCTTGAGGGCGTTTTCGTAGGTTTCGCCGCGTACCGCCAGCAGCAGCGCGTAGGCCGCCGACCACAGGTACGGCACCAGGATCATCGAGGTGGCGAGGTAGATCAGCGACAGGTAGGTACTGGCGGAAAACAGCGTGATCACCAGGAATATCTGGACCATGGCGTTGGTCAGCCACAGGGCGTTGGCCGGCACATGGTTGGCGTTTTCCTTGCGCAGGAACTCCGGCATGGTGTGGTCCTTGGCGGCGGCGAACATGATCTCCGCACACAGCAGCACCCACGACAGCAGCGCACCCAGCAACGAGATGATCAAGCCGACGCTGATCAGCACCGCACCCCAGTGGCCCACCACATGCTCCAGCACGGCGGCCATCGACGGGTTCTGCAGCTTGGCCAGCTCCGGTTGGGTCATGATGCCCAGGGACAGCACGTTCACCAGCATCAGGAACAGCAGCACGGTGATAAAGCCGATCACGGTGGCCTTGCCGACGTCGGAGCGTTTTTCTGCACGGGAGGAGAAGATGCTTGCGCCTTCGATACCGATGAACACCCACACGGTGACCAGCATCATGTTGCGCACTTGGTTCATCACGCTGCCCAGGTCCGGGTTTTTCACGCCCCAGATGTCAGCGGTGAAGATGTCCAGCTTGAAGGCGAACACGGCGATCAACACGAACAGCACCAGGGGCACCACCTTGGCGACCGTGGTCACCAGGTTGATGAACGCCGCCTCCTTGATCCCGCGCAGCACCAGAAAGTGCACGGCCCAGAGCAAGACCGACGCGCCAATCACCGCCGCAGGCGTATTGCCTTCGCCGAAGATCGGGAAGAAGTAACCGAGGGTGCTGAACAGGAGGACGAAGTAACCGACGTTGCCCAGCCAGGCGCTGATCCAGTAACCCCAGGCCGACGAAAAGCCCATGTAGTCACCGAAGCCGGCCTTGGCATAGGCGTAGACGCCGCCGTCCAGGTCAGGTTTGCGATTGGCCAGGGTCTGGAAGACAAACGCCAGGGTCAGCATGCCCACGGCGGTGATCACCCAGCCGATCAATACCGCGCCAACATCGGCACTGGCGGCCATGTTTTGCGGCAGAGAGAAGATCCCGCCGCCAATCATTGAGCCGACGACAAGTGCAACCAATGCACCCAATCGAAGTTTTCCGGGAGATTCAGACATCGCATAACTCCAATGCAGGAGAAGAGAGACCACAGAATAATTCCGTGCGCTAATCAAACAGCTGACTCAGATCACTTCATTGGCACATTCCATTGTGAATTAATGACTTAGGCTGGAAAAACCTGGGCAATAGTTTTCCGCGCAAAGGCGCTTTCCAGAGCGGTCTCTGCGGTTTGGTCAATCATTTAGTGCTGCGTATGGACGTTTGAAACTAGCCCGTTTTCCCGAATGTGCAAACTTTTCGCAACGGCGACAATAAATAGCTTGGAAGCGACAAAGTATTCGGCGTATTTAAAATCTAAATAAGCCTAAACTATGCAAACTGTCATGCCGCTGAGTTATGAGCGTGGCGGTTTTATCGCTGTCTTTAATAAACGCTACACTCGCTGAGTTAATTAGTTGAGTGCACGGTTGTCCGCTCAAATCTTATTCAGGAGTCTGCATGTCTCAACCGGCCCAGAAACTTCGGCTTGGCGCCCTGATTGCCCTGGTGGTGGGCTCGATGATCGGCGGGGGGATTTTCTCGTTGCCGCAGAACATGGCCGCGCGCGCGGAGGTGGGCGCGGTGTTGATCGGTTGGGCGATCACCGCCGTGGGCATGCTGACCCTGGCGTTTGTCTTCCAGACCCTGGCCAATCGCAAGCCGGAACTGGATTCCGGGGTGTACGCCTACGCCAAGGCGGGTTTCGGCGACTACATGGGTTTTTCATCGGCATGGGGTTACTGGATCAGCGCGTGGATGGGCAATGTCGGTTATTTCGTGTTGCTGTTCAGCACCCTCGGCTATTTTTTCCCGGTGTTCGGCCAAGGCAACACGCCGGTGGCCATCGGCTGCGCATCGTTGCTGCTGTGGGCCGTGCATTTCCTGGTGATGCGCGGGATCAAGGAAGCCGCGTTCATCAACCAGATCACCACCGTGGCCAAGCTGGTGCCGCTGCTGATGTTCGTGGTGATCGCCGCCGTGGCGTTCAAGGCCGATATCTTCACGGCTGACATCTGGGGCCTGGAAAAGCCGCAATTCGGCAGTGTGGTGGACCAGGTGCGCAATATGATGCTGGTCACGGTATTTGTGTTTATCGGCATCGAAGGCGCCAGTGTGTATTCGGCGCGGGCCGAGAAGCGCGCGGACGTAGGGCGGGCCACGGTGATCGGCTTTCTCGGCGTGCTGGCGTTGTTGGTGCTGGTGAATGTGTTGTCCCTGGGCATCATGAGCCAGGCGGAACTGGCCGGCCTGCAAAACCCGTCCCTGGCCGGTGTGCTCGAGCATATCGTCGGGCCCTGGGGCGCGTTGCTGATCAGTATCGGCCTGGCCGTGTCGCTGCTGGGCGCCTTGCTGTCCTGGGCGCTGCTGTGTGCCGAGATCCTCTACGCCACCGCCCATGACAAGACCATGCCGGCCTTCCTGAAAAAGGAAAATGCCAACCAGGTGCCGGTCAACGCCTTGTGGCTGACCAATGTGATGATCCAGGTCTTCCTGGTGATCACGCTGTTTTCCCACAGCACCTACACCACCCTGATCTACCTGGCGTCGTCGATGATCCTCGTGCCTTACCTGTGGTCGGCGGCCTACGCGGTGTTGCTGAGCGGGCGCGGTGAAACCTATGAAGGTGCCCACCGCCATCGCATCAAGGACCTGCTGGTGGGGTTGATCGCCCTGGGTTACGCCGTATGGTTGCTCTACGCCGGGGGCCTTAAATACCTGCTGCTGTCGGCGCTGCTGTATGCACCGGGCGTGATCCTGTTCGCCCTCGCCAAGCGCGAACAGGGCCAGCCGTTGTTTACCCATGTTGAGAAAGGCATTTTCAGCTGCGTGATCGCCGGCGCGGGGCTGGCGGCGTATGGGTTGTACAGTGGGGTGTTGTCCTTGTGATGGGGTGACGGTACTGGCCTCATCGGGAGCAAGCTCCCCCCACATCTTGAATATGTTCACCATCAAAGTGTGGGAGGGGGCTTGCTCCCGCTAGCGGCCGTCAAGTCACCATTGAGGCCGGTGGGAGCCCAATTCTCCCGCCGGCAAATCCCATTGCAATGGCGTACCGCTGATGGTCAGCGGGGGCAGCAGCCGATGGGCCTGGCCCCAGGCGGTCTGTTCGACGACCAGGCCTCGATCCCCTGGTTCTTCCTCGCGCAACGTCGGTTGCTCGGGCACTTGGCCTGCTTGCACCAGTAACGTTGCGGTGCGTGCCAACGACAACCGCGCCGAACCACCGCGCCCCGACTGCAACCGTTCGCCCAGCGCCTGAATCGCACTGGCCGCCATCAGATACCCGGTCGCGTGATCCAGCGCCTGCAACGGCAGTGGCAGCGGTTTATCCGCGTGTTTCCAGCGCATGCCGGCCTCGGCGATCCCGCTGCTCATCTGCACCAGGCTGTCGAAGCCCCGGCGATTACGCCACGGGCCGCTCCAGCCGTAGGCGTTGAGGCTGACGTCGATCAGGCCTGGGGCGAGGTGTTGCAGTTCGGGGGCGGTGTAGCCCAGATGCTCCAGGGCGTCAGCGCGGTAACCGTGGAACAGGATGTCGGCGTCCCTGAGCAAATGCTCGAAAACCCGCCGACCTTCGGGCGTTTTCAGGTCCAGGCGCGCGCAGCGTTTGCCCAGGGTCATTTCCGGGACTACGCCGGGTTCGTTCCAGGTGGGTGAGTCGATGCGCAGGACATCCGCGCCGAGGCCGGCAAGGAAACGACTGGCCACCGGGCCGGCCAATACGCGGGTCAGGTCCAGCACCTTGAGGCCGGCCAGCGGGCGTGCCAGCGAACCGTGCCAGGGTTTGTCGGTCGTGGTTTCGAAGGTCTGGCGTTGGACCAACGCCTCGGCGTTCACCGCCAACCCCTGCGGGTGCTGCTGCCAGGCTTGCCAGGCACGCATCTGCGCGGCGCAGCCACCTTGGTCGACAATCGCCTGTTCCAGTTCTGCCGCGTTCCACGCCGCGACCTTGCCGGCCATCCCGGCGCGGTCGGCGACCGTGCCCAGCACCCGCTCGGCGGCGACACGGTGATGAGGCGCGTTGGTGTGCAGGCGAATCCAGCCATCGGCGCTGGCGTAATCGCCGGCCACCGGATCCCACAACGGCGGCACTTGCCAGCCCAGCGGGCGGATCGAGGACGAGAACCAGAAAGAGGCGAGGCGTCGGTCCACGGTCACGTCGGGCAGGCGCCCGGTCCGTTGCCGGATCAACTGGGCGACGGCCTGCCCGGCGGCGCCGATGCTGGCACTGGCCAGTTCGGTGACGGCGAAGGTCGAGGGCAGGGCGCCAGCCTCGGTGAAGGTCAGCGGGGTGTGGGGTAGATCGAGTGCGGCTTGGATGGGAGTCAGCAGGTCGGTCATCAAAGGCCCTCCGTAAGAGAAGGGCCACTATAGAAGATCATCACACCGGCGTGACAACTCCTGGTTCCAACGGCAGGTCGATGCTGGCGATAAAACCACCGGCTGGGTGATTGGCCAGGATCAGGCTGCCACCGTGGCGTTCGGCCGCGCGTCGTGCGATCGCCAGGCCCAGGCCGTGGCCTTGGGCGGTCTGGCCGGGAGCGCGGTAGAACGGTTCACCGAGTTGGCTCAGGTGTTCGGCGTCCACACCGGGGCCATGGTCGCGCACGCTGATCAGGATACGTTCGCCCTGGCGCTGTGCGTGCAATTCAATGGGTTGTCCCGGCGGGTTGAAGCGCTGGGCATTGCGCAGCAGGTTATCCACAGCCCGTTCGATCATGGTCGGCCAGCCCTTCAGTTGCAGGTCGGCATCGGTGCTCAGTTGCACCACCTGGTCCGGCGCGCTGAGTTGGGCATCCTTTTGCAGGGTTTTGAGCAGGGGGATGAGGTCGACGTCTTCGGCGCTGGCATTGTCGGCATCGACGCGGGCCAGCACCAGAATCTCGCTGATCAGCGCTTCCAGGCGGTCGCATTCGCGGGTCAGGCGTGGCCAGAGTTTTTCCCGTTCTTCGGGGCTGGCGCGCTCGGCCAGGGCCAGGGCGATGCGCAGGCGCGCGAGGGGCGAGCGCAGCTCATGGGACACATCGCGCAGCAGCTGGCGTTGGCTGCCGATCAGGCTTTGCAGACGTGCGCCCATGCGGTTGAAGTCGGTGGCGAGTACACCGAACTCATCGCGGCGGTTGGCCAGTTGCGCCAGGCTGTTCTGCTGGTAGGTGGCCTGGCCGAGGTCATGCACCGCGCCGCGCAGGCGGCTCAGTGGGCGGGTGATGGACAAGGTGACGAACAGGCTGAACAAGGTCAGCACCACCAGGGCAATCGTCAGTGCGCTCAAGGGCCATGTCAGGCTGCTGCGGTGCCACTCGTCCAGCTCCGGGTGCGGGATGCGGTAGATCAACAGGTAGGTGTCGCCGGTCTTCTCGCTGGTGTACTCGGCGGTCAGGCGTCGCCAGGGCAGGTGGCCTTCCTTGCTGTCGTTCTGGCGGGCTTCAAAGGCGGCGGCGCGGCGCGGGAAGGTGCCGCGCACCACCGGCTCGCCGCTTTCGTTGAGCACTTGCACGTCGATGTGGTACTGGCGCTTGCGCTGTTGCAGCAGGTCCTGGGCGGCATCCTCGCCCTGGGCTTCGTAGAGTTGGGTCCACTCTTGCGCGAGGTTATTGAGGCCGGGGTGGCGGCTGAGAATCCAGGCATCCTGGTTAAGCATGTGCCCAAGCAGGATCGACAACCCGGCAACCAGGGCGATGGCCAGCCAGAAACTGGCCAGGATGCGCCAGAACAATGAACGCACAGGAAACCCTCAAACAGGAAAAGCCCAGTGGCGGTGGCCACTGGGCTGGGAGTGTTAACGCGGGTGCATTATTGCGCTTTTTGCGGCTGTTGCGCTTTCCAGGCCTGGAATTCCTTCCATTCGGCACGGCGCTGTTCTTGCTTCTTGACGATCTCGTCGAACTTCTTCTGCTGGTCAGGCTTGAGCACGGCACGGATATCGGCCTGGGTCTTCTGCTTGCCGGCGGCGATTTCATCCTGCATGGCTTTCTGGTCGGCGGCCGGGAGTTTGTCCAGGTACTTTTTGACCAGGTCTTTGCGAGCGTGCCATTGGTCACCCATCAGCTTGCCGATCTGCTCGCGCTGTTCGCGGCTCAGGTCCAGTTGGCTGAAGGGGCCGCCTTTGCCGCGCGGACCGTGTTCACCGCCGTGGCCCGGGCCACCCATCATGTGCCCTTCAGGGCCGCCCATCGGGCCTGGGCCTTCTGGCAGTGCGGCCATGGCAACGGTCGGCAGGGCGGCGGCGAACATCAAAGCGATAAGGGTCTTGCGCATGGTGATTCTCCTGTCTCTATTCCGGTGAGTCCGGATGTGAGTAGATTACGGAGATCAAGGTCAGCGGCGGTCAGGTGTGGGTAAAGCTTGGGTAAAGAGGGTTTTGTTGTGAACTGACAAAACCCTGCAGGCGCGAGGGGGGCCTAGAGGCTGTAGTAGTAGCCCCGGCTGCGCAACGCCACGATCCGTGGCCGGCCATCCGGGTGCGGGCCGATCTTCTTGCGCAGGTTGCTGACGTGCATGTCCAGGCTGCGATCGTAAAGGGTCAGCTTGCGGCCCAGGGCGATCTGCGCCAGTTCCTGCTTGTCCAGCGGTTCGCCGGGCTGGCGCAATAATGCTTCCAGCAGGCGGCTTTCGGAGACGGTGAGGGTGAACTCCTGCTCATCGATGCTGACCACGCCGCGCACCGGGCTGAAGCACAGGTCGCCCAGTTCCAGTTGGCTGGACACGGCCGCCGGGTGGCTGCGGCGCAATACCGCGCGCAGCCGCGCGGTGAGTTCGCGCGGGTCGCAGGGCTTGGCCAGGTAGTCGTCGGCGCCCAATTCCAGGCCGAGGATGCGGTCCAGGGGTTCGCCCCGCGCCGAAAGCATCAGCACCGGCAGCTCCGGGTGGTCGTTGCGCAATTGCTTGAGCAGCTCCAGGCCGCTGCCGTCGGGCAGCATCACGTCGAGCACCACCGCTGCCGGGGCGCTGTCGGCCAAGGCTTTACGCGCGCTCAAGCCATCGTGGCAGGCGCGCACCTGGAAACCTTCCTGGCTCAGCCAACTGCTCAGCAGCTCGCAGAGCTCCTGGTCATCATCTATCAGTAACAGCTCGCTCATGACTCACTCAATTTAGCCATTGTCGACGGCGACGGTGCCCACCGCTGGCGAAGATCCCGCACAACAGGGCGATCAATGCGACGGCCCCACCGGTGACGAACCATTGTTGCTGCTCGGTCAGCCAGCGGGTCAAGGCGCCGCCCTGTGCATCTTTGAGTTGCTGGGCCAGGCGTTGGTTCTCCTGGCGAAGGCGACTCAACTGAGCGCTTTCGCGGGTGGCATCCGCGCTTTGCAGTTGCTTGCTCAGTTCTTCACGCTGCCGCTCGCTTTCTTTCAAGCGTTGCTGCAACTCGGTGATCTGGGCGCCGGCGCTCAAGGACAGGGGCGTGGAACTGCCGGTGCTCGAGGTTTCTTCAGCGTGGGCCGTAGCCCCGATCATTAACACTGCCAACAGACACAACTGACGTAAGCGCATCGGAACTCCTGATTCCACACGAATATTCAGAACGTTGTCGGCAGGTTGCCGAAAATAATGAGCAATTAGGAGTGCGCCGTAATCAATAGGTCCGGCGCAATCGGGATCAGGGCAGGACTTGCTTGAAGGGTTTGATCACTACGTCGGCGTAGACACCTGCGGCGACATAGGGATCGGCTTTGGCCCAGGCCTGTGCATCGGCCAGCGAGGCGAACTCGGCGACGATCAAGCTACCGGTAAAACCGGCGTCGCCCGGGTCGTTGCTGTCCACGGCCGGGTGCGGGCCGGCCAGCACGATGCGGCCTTCGGCTTGAAGGACTTTCAGGCGCTCGACGTGGGCCGGGCGCACGGACAGGCGTTTTTCCAGCGAGTTGGCGACGTCGGTGGCAATGATGGCGTAGAGCATGTCAGTCCTCGGTTTTCGGCGTAGTAGGCTCGGTGTCATGCAGGTGGCGCGACAGGTAGATGCCCTGGGCGACCAGGAACAGCACGGTCATGCCCAGGCTGCCGAACACTTTGAAGTCGACCCAGTAGTCCTGGAAGGTAAACGCCACGAAAAGGTTGGCGGCGCCGCAGAAGATGAAAAACGCGATCCAGGCCAGGTTCAAGCGTGTCCACACCGGTTCCGGCAGGGTCAGCGCGTGGCCCATGATCCGCTTGATCAGCAGGCGATCACCGATGAAGTGGCTGCCGATGAACGCCAGGGCGAACAGCCAGTTCACCACCGGCGCTTTCCATTTCAGGAAGGTTTCGCTGTGGAAGGCCAGGGTCAGGCTGCCGAAGACCAGGCAGGCGACCAGGGTCAGCCACTGGCTTTTTTCCAGTTTGCGCTGGGAAATGAAGATGGCGCCGTAGACCACCACAGAGCTGATGATGAGCACGGCGGTGGCACTGTAGATGCCGCCGACAGTCAGCTCATGGCCGGCCAGGTCGATGACCCTGGGGTCGAGTTTGTAAACGATGAAAAACAGCAACAGCGGGATGAAGTCGATGAATTGTTTCACAGTAAGAGCCAGAAGCTGGATGTGGCGGCATAATAACAAACATCCTTGGTTGCGATAGCGCCAGCTGACTTGAGGTTACACCCCCCCGTGAATGTTGATTTGCACTGCCACAGCACGGCCTCCGACGGCGCCCTGGCGCCTGCGGTACTGGTTGCGCGTGCGTTTGAAAAAGGCGTGCGAGTCCTCTCGTTGACCGACCACGACACCCTTGAAGGCCTCGACGAAGCCCGTACAACGGCCCATGCCCTGGGCATGCAGCTGGTCAACGGGGTGGAATTGTCCTGCACCTGGGGCGGCGCCACCATTCATGTGCTCGGCTACGGCTTCGATCAAAAAGCGCCGCCGCTGGTGGAGGCTATCGCGCAATTGCACGATGGCCGCTGGCTGCGGTCCGAAGAAATAAGCCGAAAACTCAGCCTCAAAGGCATGCCCAACGCCCTCGACGGCGCCCGCGCCATCCAGCAGGAACTGGGTGACAGCGGCAACGCGCCGGCCCGTCCGCACTTTGCCGACTGGATGGTGCGTGAGGGTTTTGTCAAGGACCGCGCCGAAGCCTTTCGCAAGTGGCTGGGCGCCGGCAAGTTGGGCGATGTGAAGCAACATTGGCCGACCCTCGAAGACACCGTCGAGACCCTGCGGGCCTCCGGAGCCTGGGTCAGCCTGGCCCATCCCTGGCATTACGATTTCACCCGCAGCAAGCGTCGCAAGCTGATTGGCGACTATATTGGAGCTGGCGGTCACGCGATTGAAGTGGTCAACGGCTTTCAACCCGCCGAACAGGTGGGCAGCCTGTCGATCCTTGCTCGCGAATTTGGTCTGCTGGTCAGCGCCGGCAGTGACTTTCATGGCCCTGGCGGCTGGTCCGAGATCGGCGAGTACCGCGCGGTCCCGGAAGATTTGCCGCTGTTGTGGGGGAGATTCAAGCATGACCCCATTATTGCCACCGTCTGAACAGGTAGAACCCGTGAGTCAATTCTTCCAGATTCATCCGGAAAACCCCCAGGCGCGCCTGATCAAGCAGGCCGTAGAGATCATTCGCGCCGGCGGTGTGGTGATCTACCCGACCGATTCGTCCTACGCCATCGGTTGCCAGATCGGTGACAAGGGCGCCGTCGAGCGTGTCAGACGCCTGCGCCAGCTGGATGACAAGCACAACTTCGCGCTGATCTGCAGCGACTTGTCCCAGCTGGGCCTGTTCGCCAAGGTCGACACCGGCACCTTCCGCCTGCTCAAGGCCCACACGCCAGGGCCCTACACCTTTATCCTCAACGCGACCCGCGAAGTGCCGCGCCTGCTGCTGCACCCGAAAAAACGCACCATTGGCCTGCGGGTGCCGGAGCATCCCATCGCCCTGGCGTTGCTGGCCGAGCTGGGTGAGCCGTTGATGAGTGTGTCGCTGATCATGCCCGGCGACACCGAGCCCCTGGAAGACCCATACGAAATGCGCCAATTGCTGGAAAAACAGGTCGACCTGATCATCGACGGCGGTTTCGGCGGCAACAAGGCCTCCACCGTGATCAACCTGGCCGACGGCGAACCTGAAGTGATCCGTGTCGGTTGCGGCGATCCTGCGCCCTTTATGGCCGAGGCCTGAATGTCGGCCGTGGAAACCGTCGACAGCCAGGCGGGCGCCCAGCAGGAGCTGCCGTTTGCCATGGTCTACGGCCAGGCGGTGCTGGAAATGCCGCTGGACCTGTACATTCCGCCGGACGCCCTGGAGGTCTTCCTTGAGGCTTTCGAGGGCCCGCTGGACTTGCTGCTGTACCTGATCCGCAAGCAGAACATCAACATCCTCGACATCCCGGTGGCGGAAATCACCCGCCAGTACATGGGCTATGTCGAATTGATGCAGTCGGTACGCCTGGAACTGGCTGCCGAGTACCTGGTGATGGCCGCCATGCTCGCCGAGATCAAGTCGCGCATGCTGTTGCCGCGCGCGGAGACGGTCGAGGCCGAAGAGGACGACCCGCGCGCCGAACTGATCCGCCGGCTGCAGGAATACGAGCGCTTCAAGGCCGCCGCCGAAGGTATCGACGGCCTGAGCCGCGTCGGTCGCGACGTGGTGGTACCCAAGCTCGACGCCCCCGAGGCCCGTGCACGCAAGCTGCTGCCGGACGTGAGCCTGGAAGAGTTGCTGATGTCCATGGCCGAGGTGCTGCGCCGTGGCGATATGTTCGAGCACCACCAGGTCAGCCGCGAGGCCCTGTCCACCCGCGAGCGCATGAGCGATGTACTCGAACGCCTCAAGGGCGGCGGGTTTGTGCCGTTTGTGGAGCTGTTCACGGCGGAAGAAGGGCGCCTGGGGGTGGTGGTGACCTTTATGGCGGTCCTCGAACTGGTCAAGGAGTCCTTGGTCGAGCTGGTCCAGAATGAGCCTTTTGCGGCTATCCACGTGCGGGCGCGAGCCGAATAAAGAGCTGAAACGATGAATCTGACTGAACCCCGCGAACTGGCCCCGTTACTGGAGGCCTTTCTCCTGGCCTCGGGTAAGCCGCAATCCCTGGAGCGTCTGTTCGAACTGTTTGAGGAAGCCGAGCGCCCTGAACCGCCGGTGTTCAAGAAGGCACTGGAAATCCTGCGCAAATCCTGCGACGGCCGCGCCTTTGAACTGCGCGAGGTGGCGTCGGGTTATCGCCTGCAGATCCGTGAGAAGTTTTCCCCGTGGGTCGGCCGCCTCTGGGAAGAGCGCCCGCAGCGCTATTCACGGGCGATGCTGGAGACCATGGCGCTGATCGCCTATCGCCAGCCCATCACCCGTGGCGAAATCGAGGACGTGCGGGGCGTGGCGGTCAACAGCCATATCGTCAAGACGCTGCTGGAGCGTGAGTGGATCCGCATCGTCGGCTACCGCGACGTGCCCGGCAAACCGGCGATGTTCGCCACCACCAAGGTGTTCCTCGACCATTTCAACCTGAAAAACCTCGACGACCTGCCGCCCCTGGCCGAATTGCGCGAGATGGAAGCCGAGCCGGTACTCGACTTCGACGACGCCCCGGTCCCGGCGAGCCTGCAGGAACTGGCCGACGCCACCGCCGAGCCGGAAGAGCCCAAGGACGAAACCAGTTTCCATACGTTGTTGCTGGAACTGGACGACATGGAGCAGGGCATCAAGACCGACTTTGATGACTTGCTGCGCGATGGTGCGGCCGAGCCGGACGCCCAGGTGAGCGTGGAGGTCGAGCCTGAACCTGAGGACGATATCCTCGGCGTGGCCGAAGCCCGCGAAAAACTCCTGGCCGCCGTCGCCGCCCTCGAACAACCGCCCCTGAGCGACGAAGAAGACGAAGCCCGGGCACTGGCCGAAGCCATCGAGAACGAACGCCGCCAGTTCGAAGACTGACGCAGTCGAATGCGGGGCCTGGGGCATCACCGGTCGGCGGAAAAACCAATGACCTGGCGCTTATCGACTAGTCTCTGATGCGCAATGCGCGCCATGGGCGTATGATTCGCGACCCTTTGCCGACCTATTCGGCCAAAGCCCCGCTTTCAACACTCTTCAGGCCACGCCTGAATCGACCCACCGGGAGGTGCTTAAGATGAACGATAAAGACCAGAACGACAGCCAGGAAATCGGCCCTGCAGGCGAAAAGCTGCAAAAGGTGCTGGCGCGTATCGGCGTGGGCTCGCGCCGCGACGTCGAAGCCTGGATCACCCAGAAGCGCATCAAGGTCAACGGCGTCGAGGCCACCCTTGGCCAGCGCGTCGACCTGCACGATGCAATCACCATTGATGGCAAGGTCATCAAGCGTGAAGAGGCCGCCGAATCGGTGCGCCGCGTGATCATGTACAACAAGCCCGATGGCGAGATCTGCACCCGTGACGACCCGGAAGGCCGTCCGACCGTGTTCGACAAGATGCCCAAGCCCAAGGAAGGCCGTTGGATCAACATCGGTCGTCTCGACATCAACACCACCGGCTTGCTGATGTTCACCACCGACGGTGAACTGGCCAATCGCCTGATGCACCCGTCCTACGAGATGGACCGCGAATACGCCGTGCGTGTGCGTGGTGAAGTCGATGACGAGATGATCGAACGCCTCAAGGCCGGCGTGGTGCTGGAAGACGGCCCGGCCAAGTTCACCGACATCAAGCAGGCGCCGGGCGGTGAAGGTTTCAACCACTGGTACCACTGCGTGGTGATGGAAGGCCGTAACCGTGAAGTGCGTCGCCTGTGGGAATCCCAGGGCCTGGTGGTCAGCCGCCTGAAGCGCGTGCGTTTTGGTCCGGTGTTCCTCAACTCCGACCTGCCGATGGGCCGCTGGCGCGAAATGAGCCAGTACGAAGTCGACATCCTCAGCGCCGAAGTCGGCCTGACGCCGGTCGCCATGCCGCAGATGAACGCCAAGAGCAAAGACAAGCTCGATCGTATGCAGCGTAAATCGTCGCGCCCCGTGGCCCGCACCGAGCGTGTTGCCCGCACCCTGCGCCCGGCGCTGGATGCACCGGCGACCGGCGGGCGTATCTCGCGTCAACCGCACATCGAAGGCGAGCGTCGCCCTACCGCGCCATCGCGCCAGGAAGGCGAACGTGCGCCACGCACCCCACGCCCAGCCGGTCGTGGTGACGCGCCAAGCGGTGGTCGCAGCAACCGTGGTGACGCCGGTCGCGGTGCTCCGGCATCCGATCACCCAGCCGACAGCGCCAACACCAAGCGCCCGGCCAAGCCAGCGCCGAAAAAGCGCCCAGGCCTGAAGCTGGTGGCGGACGAGCCATCGGGCAAGCGCCGTGGCGCACCGGCCGGTTCGGGGCAGCGTCCAGGCTTCGGTCGCAAGAAGCCGCAGTGATGTAACCGCTGCACACAAACGCCAACCCTGGGGTTGGCGTTTTTTTTTGCCTTGGAATAGAGGTAAAACATGTGGGAAAGGGGTTGCTCCCACCGCTGGATCTCCATCATTTTCAAACTCGGTGTTCAGAACGCAAAAGTGCCGTCAAACACCGGTTTGTCATCCAGCGCCAATACCCCACTGGCAAAGATCAGGTCCAGGTGATGACTGCCTTTCTGCCCGCCACCCAAGCCCAGGTGCAAGCCGCAATGGCGCTCCTCGAACCCGGCATTGCGCGCATACAGGTCTTTCACCCCCTCATTGGTACCAATCCCCAGCTCCTCCACCCGGCGGTTGGACGGGTTGGCATTCAGGTATTTATTGAAGTCGTCGGCCAGCCCCGGCACGTCACTGGCCACGCTGCAGATGGTCGAGTTTTCGATCCACAGTTCCAGTGGTGACTGCAGCACGCCGTACTTGCGTGCGAAGGGGATGGTGCTGAGAAAGGTGCCGACAAACCGCACCTGGCCATTGATGGCTTCGCTGTGGGTGGCGATTTCGCCGGGGGCCAGGTCGTGGTTGCCGATGCCGTTGATATTGGTCCACTTCTTGATGCTGCTCATGGGCGCCTGCAGGCGTGAGCCGTGTTTGTCGGTAAAGCTCAGCACAGCGGCTTGGGACATGCGCCGGATCAGCGTGGCGTTGAGGTCGGCGATGCGCTGCGGCTCGACGCTGAAGGTGTCGTAGAAGTAGTCGCCGTAATCCTTGAACAGCAGGGATTTCTTCCAGTGTTCGGCCATCACGCCTTGCAGGGCACGGATAAAGTCCGGGCCCTCGGCGCGCGGGTTGGGCAGGGTGGAGGAATCGTAGAGGAACAGGTATAGGTCGCAGGTTTCGATGGCCTGCGCCAGGCGGTCGCTTTCGGCCAGGTCCAGACGCTGCACCTGAAAGTTGAAACGGGCGGCGCTGCTCTGGGCGATCGCCTGGGCGATGGCGTCGTAGCGCTCGGTGTGGCCCAGCAGCACGGTGGGGCAGTTCAGGCCGCTGAGGGCCGGATGGTGTGCAAGGTAGTAGAGAAAGTGTTCAACGGCGCGGGCCTTGTCCATGACGTATGTCCTTGTGTGCCTTGGGTAAGGAGGCAGGTGCCGTGCACAGCACCTGCCGAATACGTGCCGGGTGTCAGAAAGGCCACATCGCCGTGCCAAATGGCACCACGGCATCGGCTTGCATCATTTCAACGGCGGCCTCGTGGGTCGGCGCTTCAAACCAATCGTCGAGTTGCAGTTCGGTTTCCAGGTCGTTTTCCAGTGCTTGCATGGTGTATCTCCTAGAGGACGTTGTTTGAGAACGGCTTGCCAGCGGGCTTCGCTGGGCAAGTGAAAGAACCTAGGTGAGAGTGTTTGGTAATGCAAAAATTTTATTGACACGGTCTCATTTGGATTTTTTCTTCTGTTTTTTCGCCGGCTTTTTTTCTTCAGCAAATACAGTGAGCTGGCGTCGCTAATGGTGATGAATTTTCCTACCGCCATTTTTTCAAAAACTTACAGCTGTAACGCTGATTTTCCATGATGTAACGATTAATTTACGTGTAGCTCGCGGCATGATTGGCCTATTTACCGCTGTAAGGAATACCTGACAGATCGTCGCACGTGCTCCGCGGGTACGGCTTGAAGCTGTCGAGCGGTGTACAATGCGCCGCGTTTTACTGTGACCCCCTTGCGTAACCACGCAAAAGGCCAAGACCTCAGGGTTTACCCACCCTGATCACTCCGCCTGGCCACGAGCCCGGCGGGTTCGATTTCGTCACAGATAAAAACAAACAGGTGACGCATGACCGTTAGAAAGACGCTGTACTCCTGGTGCCTGCGCTGGGGTTTGAGCGGCGCTGCTTGAGTCGGTAATTCAAGGCAGCAACCTGCATTCAACATCATCAAACCTTGCGTGAGACCCTTTTCATGAGTGAACCCCATTCCTCTTCAGGCGAGCTGAAACGCGGCCTGAAAAATCGGCATATCCAGTTGATCGCCCTTGGTGGCGCCATCGGCACCGGCCTGTTCCTGGGCTCGGCCGGCGTGCTCAAATCCGCCGGCCCGTCGATGATCCTGGGTTATGCCATCTGCGGCTTCATTGCCTTCATGATCATGCGCCAGCTCGGCGAAATGATCGTCGAAGAGCCGGTCGCCGGTTCCTTCAGCCACTTTGCCCACAAGTACTGGGGCGGTTTCGCCGGCTTTCTGTCGGGCTGGAACTGCTGGATCCTGTACATCCTGGTGGGCATGTCCGAGCTGACGGCCGTCGGCAAATACGTGCACTACTGGTGGCCGGAGATCCCGACCTGGGTGTCTGCGGCGGCGTTCTTCGTGCTGATCAACCTGATCAACCTGGCCAACGTCAAAGTCTTTGGTGAAGCGGAGTTCTGGTTCGCCATCATCAAGGTGGTGGCTATCGTCGGCATGATCGCCCTGGGCAGCTACCTGCTGGTCAGTGGCAGCGGCGGCCCGCAAGCCTCGGTGAGCAACCTGTGGGAACACGGCGGCTTCTTCCCCCATGGCGTGGGCGGCTTGGTGATGGCCATGGCGATCATCATGTTCTCCTTCGGCGGCCTGGAAATGCTCGGCTTTACCGCCGCCGAAGCCGACCAGCCACGCACCGTGATCCCCAAGGCGATCAACCAGGTGATCTACCGCATCCTGATCTTCTACATCGGCGCCCTGGTGGTGTTGCTGTCGCTGACGCCATGGGACAGCCTGCTGGCCACCCTCAACGCCTCCGGCGATGCCTACAGTGGCAGCCCGTTCGTGCAGGTGTTCTCCATGCTGGGCAGCAACACCGCCGCGCATATCCTCAACTTCGTGGTGTTGACGGCGGCGCTGTCGGTGTACAACAGCGGCACCTACTGCAACAGCCGCATGCTGCTGGGCATGGCCGAGCAGGGTGATGCGCCCAAGGTGCTGGCCAAGATCGACAAGCGCGGCGTGCCGGTGCGTTCGATCCTCGCATCGGCGGCGGTCACGCTGGTGGCGGTGTTGATGAACTACTTCATCCCGCAACACGCCCTGGAACTGCTGATGTCCCTGGTCGTGGCCACGCTGGTGATCAACTGGGCGATGATCAGCTTCTCCCACTTCAAGTTCCGCCAGCACATGAACCGCACCGGCCAGGTGCCGTTGTTTAAGGCGCTGTGGTACCCGTACGGCAACTACGTGTGCCTGGCGTTCGTGGTGTTTATCCTCGTGATCATGCTGATGATTCCGGGGATCCAGGTGTCGGTGTACGCGATCCCGCTGTGGGTGGCGTTTATGGCGGTGTGTTACTGGATCAAGAATAAGCGCAGTGCCCGAGCAGGCATGAGCACAACGGGGACGGTTCTGGAGTAGGACCTTTTCTCAAACAGAAAACCCGGCGCCATGCCGGGTTTTTTGTTGGCGTGCGCAGGTTGGATCGCCCCTAGTTTTTTCGAGCCTGCCCGGAGGTCCCATGTCCCATGCAACACACCTACATAGACGGCGGCGCCTTGCAGCGCGATGAGGTGGAAGACCTGACCGACCGGCACAGCGGCCCCTTGCGCCTGATCGGAGTGGAATCTAAGGCTCAGGCGTCAATGTTGTTGTCCGAGCTGGCTTTGGCCGTTGCCTGACTACGCAGTTTGTTACAGACGGTCGGTCTGCCGTCTGGAACCTTGTCTCGTAGCCTCCCAATAATTTGATGTTGGTTTTTAACAATGTCTGAATCGTTGAGGTGACGTATGCAAGATCTGACTTCTACCACTGGGCAAGTTTTTAACCCATCCATTGAGCACCCAGCGTTTTTTAATTCCCGCCACGATCCCACGAATCGTGTGAACCAGGAAACCCAACTATTCACGCCGCACACAGGCGTCTCCATCGCCGGAGAAAACTATTCCCCGGCCGAGAAAGATTTTCTGGTCAATGCCTTCGTCAAAGACACGTTGCAAAACTCCAACTATGAGAACAAAGGCAGCCTTGAGCGCCGGGCGAAGAATTTTTTCAAGCACATAGAATCTGAGATGGCCATTGGCATGGGGGTCGAGAAAGATTTACAACGTGATGACTCTCCGGCCTCGCAACTGTCATCGCATATGGCTCACCTGGTTCGTGGCCTGTGGGCTCACTCCAAGAGCGATCCAGCGTTCCGCGAACAACTGCACAAGGAGTTGCTGGCGCCGAGCAACGATCCCGGTAATGTTCTATTGGCCGGAGAGGGCAAGGGCGGTCTATACCTAGGCATGAAAAACCTGCATGCCATGCTCGTTCGCGGCGAGCAGGGACCCCTGACCCGCGAGGCAGCGCAGCAAGGCGCAGAAATGGCGTTTGGCATCAAGGCGATTGCCGAGGCGCTTAAGGAGCATGACCCGATGCTAAGTGGTGTCGAGGCCTATACCCTCCAGCATCGCGTGGGGTCGAACCGGGTGGTCGAGGGTGTGAAGACCCATCATTTTACCAGCCTCCATGGCACGGACCTGCGCAACGACCTCGGCACTAAAGTGCGCGATGAGTTAGGCGTGCCCGTCATGCTGGGGACCTCGGGTGGCGCATCGGATATCGCCTCGACCATTCGCCATGCGGCCCAATCGCAAAGTCAATCAATGTGGCCAAGTGGCATGGATGAGAAAAGCGGTCGGGAAGCCATGATGGGGTTGGTGTTCCATCTGATGCGTAATCAGGTCACGGACAATGCCCAAGGCTTCTACGACAAGATGCGCGATGAATTGCACGGCCTACCGCCTAAAAAAGTCGATCCCGCGCTGATCTTTTCTCATTCATACCCTGAAGTGGTGACTGGGGTTGAGATGACGCTGAACAATGAAAAACCAACGGATCGCCCAGCCATGATCAGATCGACACGGCTGGCCCAGACGCTGTTGGACAAGGCCTTTGCCAATCGGTAGCAGCGAGCAGGGCAAGGTGCGGTTCGGGTATGCTGGATGCCCTGAACCACGGATCTGTCTCAATGCTGGAGATTTCCAACAACGTCCACCTGCCCGACGCCGAGATTGAGCTGACCGCCATTCGCGCCCAGGGCGCCGGCGGGCAGAACGTCAACAAGGTGTCGAGCGCGGTGCATTTGCGCTTTGATATTCCGGCGTCGTCGCTGCCGGCGTTCTACAAGGAGCGACTGCTGGCACTGCGTGACAGCCGTATCACCAGCGAAGGCGTGCTGGTGCTCAAGGCCCAGCAGTACCGGACCCAGGAACAGAACCGCGCAGACGCGCTGGAGCGCCTGGTGGAGCTGATCCTCAGTGCCACCAAGGTCGAGAAGAAGCGCCGCCCGACCAAGCCCACCCTGGGCTCGAAAAAGCGGCGCCTGGAATCCAAGACCAAGCGCGGCAGCATCAAGGCCGGGCGCGGCAAGGTCGACTTCTAGGCATCGCGCGCTTCGCGGGCCTTGGGTGCTTGCCGGTACAGGTAGACACTCAGCAGCAGCCCACCGAGGGCTGCGAGGGCGGCGAACAGGAAGATCGACGCAAAACCGAAACCTGCCGCCACGGCCCCGGCCAGCGGCCCGGTAATGCCCAGCGACAGGTCGATAAACAGCGAATAGGCGCCCACCGCCGAACCACGGCTGGACGCGGGCACCAGGTTGACCGCCTCCACCCCCAGCGCCGGAAACACCAGGGAAAAGCCGAAACCGCTCAACGCCGCGCCGGCCAGGGCCAGGTTGGCATCCGGCGCCAGCCACAACAGCAGCAGGCCGAGAATCTCCACCGACAGGCAGGCGATCGCCACGCGAAAGCCGCCGATACGGTTGATCAAGTTGCCGAACAGCAGGCGCGCACCGATAAAGCTGGCGCCGAACAGGCTCAATGCCCACACCGCGTTATCCCAGTGCTGGGTGGTGTAATACAGGGTGATAAAGGTGGCGATGGTGCCAAAGCCGATGGAGCCCAGGGCCAGCGCGCAGCCGTGGGGCAATACCCGGCCCAGTACGTTCATGAACGGCAGGCGCACGCCGGCAACAATCGGTGCGGCGACTTTGTTCCAGGCCAGCAGCAGGCCGACGATGGCCAGCAGGATAATGCTGACGCCCATGCTCCACAGTCCGAAATGCCTCACCAGCAACACGCCCAGTGGTGCGCCGACGGCCAGCGCGCCGTAGCTGGCGATACCGTTCCAGGAAATCACCTTGGCGGTGTTCTGCGCACCGACCCGGCCGATCCCCCAACCGATGGCGCCCGAGCCCACCAGGCTTTCCGCGCTGCCCAGTACCAATCGACCGATGAGCAGGCTGGCCAGGCTGACGGCCGGCACGCTTGAAAACCACGCCGCAAGCAGCATGAACACACCGCTCAGGCCGCAGCCCACCAGGCCGATCAGCACGGCGCGCTTACTGCCCAGGTTATCGATGATTTTGCCGGCATAGGGGCGGCTCAGCAGCGTGGCCAGGTACTGCACGCTGATCACCAGGCCGGCGATCACCGCGCCGTAGCCCAGTTCACTGTGGACATAGCCCGGCAACACGGCCAGGGGAATGCCGATATTCAGGTAGCCGATAAAGGTGAACAACACGATGGAAACAACTTGCAGCGTGACCGCCATGGGGCGCTGGGTATCTGGCATGGGAGAGGTCCACTGTCGCAGCAGGTAAAGATAGGCTGCTAATGATACCGGGGCTTGGGCGTGCGCAGGGCGGTAAAACGCAAAAACGTCAGATCAAAAAGACGTCAGGCTGGAAGGGGGGCGAGTAATTGGGTGGTGACCAGGGCGGCCAGGGCGTTTTCCTGGGTGCCGAAGCGCTTGAGCAGCAAGGCTTGTTTGTCCGCGCTGAGACGGTTCCACACGTCGACCATTTGCAGGGCAGTGTCGAGTACGGCGGTGTCCGGGAGGGTGTCTGTCATGGCGGGTACCTCGGGGGTGATTCAGGCAGTGTGGAAAGCGTTCAAAGGTACGCTTTCCACACGGTCTGGTACGGCGTCAGTCCTGGCTCTTGCTGTCGACTGGTTTTGCTTCTTTGGCCTCAGGCTGCTTTGCGCTGGCCTGCTGCGGTGTTGGCTGCTCAGTTTCGTGCAGGCTTGGGAAGGGGAGATTAGGTATCTCGTGCATCGTCGTCGCTCCTCGCAAAGTCTGTTTTTTCAATCGCAGGTGATTCCGCGCTCTCAAAAAGCCTTGGCAGGATACAGCACTGTAAATGACAAAAAGACTTTTATATCGCCGGGTGTACGAACCTTTTATCGTTTTTACGCAAGTGACAAGAGGTCACATCGCTCAGAACGGCACCTTACCGAGGATCATGTCGCGGTACATCACAAAATCCCCGAGCAAGCTGTAGAACGGGTGCTGGAAGGTCGCCGGACGGTTCTTTTCGAAGAAGAAGTGCCCGATCCAGGCAAAACTGTAACCGGCAATCGGCACGGCCAATAACAGCCCCAGTGAGCCTCGGCCGATGGCATAGGCCAGTATGCCGATCACCAGGGTAGTGCCGATAAAGTGCAGGCGCCGGCAGGTGCTGTTGCCGTGCTCGGTCAGGTAATAGGGGTAAAACTCGGCAAAGCTGTTGAATCGCTTGAGGTTTTCCACTGTGGCCGGCCCTTTGATTGTTGTGCCGCCCAACAGATGTTCGGCGGGGAGCTTATTTGAGTCTAGAGTGATCAGTGGTAACAGCCAGTGACAATAGATGCCACTTTAGTATCCTTGGCTTTCCTGGCTGCCGTTTTGAGCCTGCTTTATTAAGAAGACGCCATGAGCGAACGAACAACTTCTGCAAGCTGGGCGATGGGGATAGTCAAGGCACTGGAAATGGACGGCCTGGATTGCCGCGCCTTGTTCAAGCAACTGGGCCTGGACTACGCCGCGCTGAGTGACCCCGATGCGCGGTTCCCGCAGGACTCCATGACCCGCCTGTGGCAGCGCGCAGTCGAGCTGTCGGGCAACCCGGCGATTGGCCTGAACATGGGCAAGGTGGTGCGCCCGGCGTCGTTTCATGTGGCCGGTTACGCCTTGATGTCCAGCAACACCCTGGCCGAGGGCTTTATGCGCCTGGTGCGTTACCAGCGGATCATCGCCGAAAGTGCCGATTTGAGTTTCCGACTATTACCTGAAGGCTATGCGCTGATTCTGACGGTGCATGGCGATCATCTTCCGCCGACCCGACAAAGCGCCGAAGCCTCCCTGGCCTGTGCGTTGGCGCTGTGCGGCTGGCTCACCGGGCGGACCCTGCAACCCCGCAAAGTGCTGTTGCAGGGCGATCAACCGGGGGACCTGGCCCCCTATAAACAAGCGTTCCATGCCCCGCTGGAGTTCAATGCGCCGTATGACGCGCTGATCTTTGAGCGCGCCGACATGGACGCGCCCCTGCCCACGGCCAACGAGGCCATGGCGCTGTTGCACGATCGATTTGCCGGTGAGTACCTGGCGCGGTTCTCCGAAAGCCGTGTGACCCACAAGGCGCGGCAGGTGCTGTGTCGACTGCTGCCCCAGGGCGAGCCCAAGCGCGAAGTGGTGGCCCAGACCCTACACCTGTCCCAGCGCACCTTGCAGCGGCGCCTGCAGGAAGAAGGCACGAGTTTCCAGACCCTGCTCGACGACACCCGCCGCGAACTGGCCGAGCAGTACCTGGCGCAGCCGAGCATGACCCTGTTGGAGATCGCCTACCTGCTGGGCTTTGCCGACCCGAGCAACTTCTTTCGCGCGTTTCGCCGCTGGTTCGATGCCACGCCCGGCGAATACCGGACGCGACTGCAGGACGCGTCGACGGTCAGTGACGCCAGAACGCCGGAATGCACAGAACAAAGACTGTGATGATTTCCAGCCGGCCCAGCAGCATGCCCAGGGACAAGATCCACTTGGCCGCATCCGGCAGGCTGGCAAAGTTGCCGGCCGGGCCAATGGTTTCCCCCAGGCCCGGGCCGACGCCGGACACGGTGCTGGCGGCGCCGGTGAGTGCGGTCATCCAGTCCAGGCCCAGCAGCGACAAGGCCAGGGCGATGGCGCAGATGGTGATGGCGAAGAAAAACGAAAAGGTCAGGATCGAACGCACGATCTCTTCGTCGAGGCGGTGGCCGTTGTACTTCTGCTTGATCACCGCGCGCGGGTGAATCAGCTGGTTCAAGTTGGCCTTGAGCAGGATATAGGCGACCTGGAAGCGGAAAATCTTGATCCCGCCCGCCGTGGAGCCGGAACAGCCACCGATGAAGCCCAGGTAGAAAAACAGCATCAGTGAGAAATTGCCCCACAGGCTGTAGTCCCCCAGTGCAAAACCGGTGGTGGTCACTACCGACGTGACGTTCAACGCCACATGGCGCAGGGCGTCCAGCCAATGCAGGTTGGTGGTCCACCAGTACCAGGTGCCGAGCACCAGCCAGGTCACCAGCAACAGGCCGAGCAAGCCTTGTACTTGTTGATCCTTGATCAATGCCTTGCGATTACCCCGCAAGGTGGCCACGTACAGGGTGAACGGCAAGCTGCCGAGGATCATCACCACCACCGCCACCCAGTGCACCGCCGGTTGTTTCCAGTGCGCCAGGGATTCGTCCGAGGTGGAGAACCCACCGGTGGAAATCGCCGACATCGCATGGTTGATCGCATCGAACAGGCCCATGCCGGCCCACCAGAACGCCAGGCTGCCGAGGATGGTGATGCCGACGTAGGCCGCCACGATCAGCCGCGCCACCATGTGCGAGCGGGGCATGACCTTCTCCGAGCGGTCCGAGGATTCCGTCTGGAACAGGCGCATGCCACCGATGCGCAGCAGCGGCAGGATCGCCACCGCCATGCCGATAAAGCCGATGCCGCCGAGCCAGTGCAGCAGCGAGCGCCATATCAAAATGCCGGGGGACAGGGTGTCCAGGCCGCTCAGCACCGTGGAACCGGTGGCGGTGATGCCGGACATGCTTTCGAAAAACGAGTCGGTGTAGCTGATGTGCTGGGTCAGCAGGAACGGCAGCGCGGCGAACACGCATACCACCACCCAACTGCTGACCGTGAGCAGGTACATGTCTCGCGGACGCAGGTGCACGTGTTCGGGACGCCCGGGAATCACCAGGGCGAGCCCGGCGACAAAGGTGATCAGGCTGGCCCAGAGGAACGAGGGCAGGTCGCTGGTCCGTTCGAAAATCACCAGGGTGGCCATGGGCACGACCATGGCGATCGCAAGGGTGATCAGGAAGATGCCGATGATGAAACCGATGATGCGTAGGGTCGGCAACGCCATGAAGTAAGCTCGAAATAGGGCAGAGGCGCCATTCTACCTGGGGTGCCGGGCATGTAAACCGGGCCTTGAAAGCGACGCAAGTCAAATGTGGGAGGGGTGGTGGTCCTACTGTGAAAGGCAGGTAAAAAAAAGGCGACCCGAAGGCCGCCTCATTCAACACCGCACTGATCAGAATTCGTGATCAGCGTTATCCGGGTTCAGGTCGCTGATGCCCAGCTTGCCTGCCGCGGCCTCGATCGAACCGGTCTGCTTGACCAGGGCGGCGATGGCGTCACGCACGATCTGGTTGCCCGCGTCGTTACCGGCGGCGATCAACTGGTCGTAGTGTTCACCCTTGTTGGCATGATCAACCATGACCTGGATTTTCGCTTCGGTCGCCGCCAGGTCCGCTTTCAGCGCGGTATCGGCAGCCGGGTCGACCTTGGCCACCAGGGACGACAGGCTGGCGCCGGTCAGTTTGGTGCCGTCGACGCGGGTGTACTCGCCCAGGTAGACGTTGCGGATGCCCTTGGCGTCGTAGAAGTGCGAGTAATGGGTGTTGTCGCTGAAGCAGTCCTGTTCGTCTTCCGGCGAGTTGGCTTCCAGGGAAACCTTCATGCGTTCACCGGCCAGTTCGCCCAGGGACAGGCTGCCCATGCCGAACAACATTTTGCGCAGGCCGTCGGTGGCAGGTTCTGCCTCCAGGGTGGCGCGGTAGTTGTCTTCGACGTTGGGTTTCCAGTTGCCGACCATTTCCTGCAGGTCGCTGACCAGCAGTTGGGTCACGGCGGTCAGGTAGGCGCGGCGGCGCTCGTTGTGGCCGCCGGTTGCGCCGTCGCCGGTCAGGTAATCCGACGCAGGGCGGTTGCCGGCGCCTGGGCCGGTGCCGTTCAGGTCCTGGCCCCAGAGCAGGAATTCGATGGCGTGGTAGCCGGTGGCGACGTTGGCTTCGGAACCGCCCAGCTCATTGAGGCTGGCGAGTTTTTCCGGGGTGATGTCCTTCACGTCGACCTTGTCTTCGCCGACCTGGACTTCGGTGTTGGCGATGATGTTGGCGGTAGCGCCCGGGTTGCCCAGGGCGTGTTCGTAGGATTTGTCGACGTAGTCGATCAGGCCTTCGTCCAAGGGCCAGGCATTCACCTGGCCTTCCCAGTCATCGATGATGGTGTTGCCGAAGCGGAATACTTCGCTCTGCAGGTACGGAACGCGCGCGGCAACCCAGGCGGCGCGGGCGGCTTTCAGGGTTTCGTCGTTCGGCTTGGCGAGGAAGGCGTCGATTGCGGTTTGCAGGGTTTTTGCCGTGGACTCGGCATCGCTGTACACCGCGAAGACCATGTCGGCGTAATGCGCAACCACGGCCTTGGCGGCCGCTTCATCGACCTGGCCGGCAGGGGTGGCAGCCGCTGGAGCGGTGGTGCTGGCAGCCGGGGTCGGCGCCTGGTTGGCTGCGGGCTTGTCTTTACCTTCGCCGCAACCGGCGAGAGAAATGGCAATGGCCAGCAGACTGGCGGTGGCCAGGGGCATACGAATCATGGCGAACATCCTGCTTCGGTTGTTGATGGGCGCGCGGGGGTCGCGCAAAACTGCGACATAATGCGAAAGATTTGCATTTTGTGTAAAGGGTTATACGCGGGAAATATTCAGTATCGTTTTGCCCGGTCAGAGAATGGCCGCGCCATTGCGCTCGGCCTGCTTCAAAAAAGCCGCCAACTCCCGGGCCGGCAGGGGTTTGCTGTAGTAGTAACCCTGACCTTCATGGCAACCCTCGGAGATGATGTAGGCCTCCTGCTCCGCGGTTTCCACGCCTTCCGCGATGACCTGCATGCCCAGGCTTTTGCCCAGTTGGATAATGGCGCGAACGATGGTGGCATCGTCATCGTCGTCCAGCAGGTCCTGGACGAAGCTTTTGTCGATCTTGATCTTGTCCAGGGGCAGGCTTTTCAAATAGCTCAAGGAGGAATAGCCGGTGCCGAAATCATCAATCGCGATCAATGCCCCGGAACGGCGCAGGCTCAACAGGTGTTGGGCGGCGGTGCTGATGTCTTCCATCAGGCCGGTCTCGGTGACTTCCAGCTCCAGGCTGCGCGGCGGCAGGCGGTAGATCTGCATCAGGTTGTTGACCACCCGTGGCAGCTCGGTGTGGTGCAACTGCACGGTGGACAGGTTGACCGCCATGCGCAGTTCGGTGAAGCCCAGGTCATGCCATTCGCGCAATTGTCGACAGGCCTGGTCCAGTACCCATTCGCCAATCGGAATAATGGTGCCGTTCTGTTCTGCCAGCGGAATGAACAGGTCCGGCGGCACCAGCCCGTGTTCCGGGTGCTGCCAGCGGATCAGGGCTTCCACGCCTACCACACGCTGGTCGCGATAGCTGATCTGCGGCTGGTAGACCAGGTGGAACTGGTCACGGCTGAGGGCGTCGCGCAGGTCTTTTTCCAGCTCGCGGCGGCGGCGCATTTCGCTGTCGACGCTGGCGATATAGAACTGATAGCGGTTGCGAGAGCGGCTCTTGGCCAGGGTCATGGTCTGTTCGGCTTTTTGCAGCAGTTTCTCGGTGCTGTCGCCATCTTCGGGAAACAAGGTGATGCCGATGGTGGCGCGCAGGCGAATTTCTTCGTGGTCGAGGGCGAACTCCGCCTCCAGATCGTCGAGGATGCTTTGCGCCAGTTCGGCCGCTTCGTAAGGCTGGTCGATATCGGCCTGTACCAGCGCGAACTGGTCGCCCCCCAGGCGGGCGAGGGCGCCGAGGCGACCGCTGTGGGCGCGCAGACGATCGGCCAGGGCCAGCAGCAATTTGTCGCCGGCCTGGTAGGTGAACTGCTCGTTGACGCTTTTGAAGTCATCCAGTCCCACGCACAGCACCGCTACGCGGCGCTGGCGTCGGCCGGCGTCGATGAGGATCTTATCCAATTGCTCCTGCAGTTTCTGGCGGTTGGGCAGGCCGGTGAGAAAATCGTACTGGGCCATGCGCAGCAGGCTGGATTCCGCCTCATGGCGCAGGTGGGTGTTGCGCTCGATGGATTCGAGCAACTGGTTGGCGGTGTTGATCCACAACCCCAGCTCGTTGCGCTCGTGGCCCTTGAGTTGGGGGATCTTGTGCTCGCTGGGGCGATCCGGGTTGATCGATGTCAGGTGTTCGATAATCCGCGACAGCGGCTTGGTCAGCAGCCAGTGGTAAACCAGATACAACACCAGGCCCATGGCCAAGGCGCGTAACACACCGGAAATGAAGATGATCACCGAACTGACAATAAAGCCCTGGCCATAGGTGGCGGTGTCGAGGGTAATGCTCAGGTCGCCGTAATATTCGCTGTAGGGGCCTTTGCCGACCAAGGCCGTGGTAAAGGTGCGTTCCCGGCCCAGAATCAGGTCGGTGAGCCAGCGGCTGGGGGAGTGCTGCAAGGCGCGGCTTTTTTCTGCCAGCATGGTTTCGTTGGGATGGCCGATGGAGGCCATGCGCACCGCCTCGTCCTGGAACAGCCCCTCTATCACCTGCATGCCCATCTCGCGGTCCAGGCTATAGACGGCCTGGGTCGAGGGGTCGCGAAACATGTCGAGGATGCGCTGGGCATCACCGGCCACGGCCTGGCGCGTCTTGTAGGCATCGAAAACGATCTGCGCCACGCTCAGCGTCACGCCCACGATCAACGCCGACAGCAGCACGACCCGTAGCAACTTCACCGACAAGCTGTTTTTGAGTTCCAGCTTCAAAGGGGCATTCCTTGTCTCATGCGGGTGGCCTTCAATATGCCATGAGTATTGGCAATCTGGTGATGGCAGTCAAAGGAACATTGCGGCTGGGGGGGCTGGAGTCTATCGAAGGGCGTTCGGGAGGGGAGAGGGCGGATCATATCCGCCGCTCTCTTGCACAACACAGGGTTCAGGCGATTGCCTGATAGGCACTCTGCGCGGGATCGTCAGCAGGTTTATTAACCATTAAATCGGTCTAACGTCGGATGTACGTCCTCACCTGGTTTTCCGGAGGCTCCCCCTTGGCCCCCGCCCCCGCCCGCCAAACCTGTGAGCAGTTGCATCCCCATTTTCAGCCCCTCTCCCAATAGTGGGTTGAGCGCTGAGAGGCCCGCCGACAACAAGTCAACACCAGGGCCACTACCACCACCCGCTCCGGATACACCAGCCATAATTGCCACTCCTGAAAATAAACGAGAGAGTTATTTCTCTCACCGATTGTGTGGCAGGTTCGTGCCGGTGAGTTCCACGTTTCCTGAATGGGGTTCTTTTTTCAGGCATAAAAAAGCCCGGCAATCGCCGGGCTCTTTCTACTGCAAGCGTCGCTTAGGCAGTGAAGGTCTTGCCTTCGAACTGCTCAGCCACGAACTTCCAGTTGACCAGGTTCCAGAACGCTTCCACATACTTTGGACGTACGTTGCGGTAGTCGATGTAGTAGGCGTGTTCCCACACGTCGCAGGTCAGCAGCGGGGTGTCGCCGCTGGTCAGCGGGTTGCCGGCGCCGATGGTGCTGGCCAGGGCCAGGGAACCGTCAGCCTTTTTCACCAGCCAGCCCCAGCCGGAACCGAAGGTGCCGACGGACGTCTTGGTGAATTCTTCCTTGAACTTGTCGAACGAACCGAACGCGGCGTTGATGGCTTCAGCCAGTGCGCCGGTAGGTTGGCCGCCGGCGTTTGGTGCCAGGCAGTTCCAGTAGAAGGTGTGGTTCCAGACCTGAGCGGCGTTGTTGAAGATGCCGCCCGAAGAAGACTTGACGATTTCTTCCAGGGTCTTGCCTTCGAACTCGGTGCCTGGCACCAGGTTGTTCAGGTTCACGACATAGGTGTTGTGGTGCTTGTCGTGGTGGTACTCCAGGGTTTCCTTGGAGATGTGCGGCTGCAGGGCATCGTGTGCGTAGGGCAGCGGCGGCAATTCGAAAGCCATGATGATTCTCCTAATCAGGTCAGTTGCGGTGAGCGCAAGGCCGATCACGGGCGGCCAAACAAGCGCCGGGGAGTTTGTACTCTTTGCGGCGCAGGGTCCGGATCATAGCACCGGGGGTGCGGCAAAACCACGCAACAACTGTGTGGGATAGAGGTTCCAGAGCGTTTTGGAATATTCATCAGGCGCTGATCAATTGATAGGCCACGCTGAACATCATTACCGCTACCAACAGGTCCAACAGGCGCCATGTCGCCGGGCGTGCCAGCCACGGCGCCAACCAGGCCGCGCCGAGCGCCAGGGTGGCGAACCACAGCAACGATGCACTCGCGGCCCCGGCCACGTAGGCACCGGGTTCGGTTTGCTGCGCGCCCAGCGAGCCGATCAGCAGCACCGTGTCCAGGTACACATGAGGATTGAGCAACGTGACCGCCAGGGCGCTGAGCAATACGGCGCGCAATGAACGGACCTTGAGGTTGCCCCCTTGCTCCAGGCCCTGTGTCGAAAACGCCCGGCGCAACGCCAAGGTGCCGTACCACAGCAGGAACGCGGCGCCGCCCCAGCGGGCAATCGCCAGCAGCAGCGGGTTTTGCGCCAGCACCGTCGCCAGGCCGAATACCCCGGCGGCCACGAGCAAGGCGTCGCACACCACGCACAACGCCGCCACCGGCAGGTGATGTTCACGGCGTAGGCTTTGCGCCAATACAAATGCGTTTTGCGTGCCGATGGCCATGATCAGCCCCAGGGCCACCAATAATCCGTTCAGATAGCTTTGCCACATAACCATTACTCCGAAGTCGCTGCCAGTTGCCGCAATACGTCCATGGCTCGCTCGGCATCCGCGCGGCCGACGAACAGGTGGTCGTGGTAGTAGCCGGCGATCACGTTGCAACTGATCCCGGCCTTGCCGAGTGCGCTGGCGAAGGCGGCCGTCAGCCCCACGGCTTGCAGCGCTGAATGCACATTCAGGGTGATCCACGCGGCGATGTAGTCGAATGCCAGCCCGGCCTGTTCCGCCTGCCGGCGCTCCAGGATCAGGGTCAGGCCTTCCTGTTCGCGAAAGCTGCCGATGGCCTCGCAACCGGCCGGGATCCGATGGTCAGGCAGGGTGCAGAACACGTAGTCACCGTCATTGAGCTGCGGGCTCATGCTGCGCAGCAGAGTTGCCAGGGCGGTTTCGCCAGCCATGGTGAAGGGTCCTTATAAAGAGAGAAGCGATGCTGGCTATTCTCATGGCCCAGGCTGTATAAGAAAAACCAATATTGCTGATCGCTCATTAGAGAAACTGATGTTCGACTATAAATTGCTTTCCGCCCTGGCGGCGGTGGTGGAACAGGCCGGCTTCGAGCGCGGTGCCCAGGTATTGGGGCTGTCGCAATCGGCGATTTCCCAGCGCATCAAGTTATTGGAAGCACGCATCGGCCAGCCGGTGCTGGTGCGGGTTACGCCGCCGACGCCCACCGATATCGGTCGACGTTTGCTTAACCACGTGCAGCAGGTGCGGCTGCTGGAGCGCGACCTGCAAAGCCAGGTGCCGGCGCTGGACGAAGAAGGCATGCCCGAACGCCTGCGCATCGCCCTGAATGCCGACAGCCTGGCCACTTGGTGGGCCGAGGCGGTGAGCGACTTTTGTGCCGAGCAGCATTTGCTGCTGGATCTGGTCGTAGAAGACCAGACGGTGGGGCTCAAGCGCATGCGTGCCGGCGAGGTGGCCGCCTGCATTTGCGCCAGTGAACGCCCGGTGGCCGGAGCCCGCAGCCTGTTGCTCGGCGCCATGCGTTATCGAGCGTTGGCCAGCCCTGCGTTTGTTGCACGGCATTTCCCCAACGGTGTGCGTGCCGAGCAACTGGCGCGCACACCGGCACTGGTGTTTGGCCCGGATGATTTCCTGCAGCACCGCTACCTGGCGTCTCTGGGCGTGGACGGCGGTTTCGAACACCATTTATGCCCATCGTCCGAAGGCTTTATCCGCCTTGCGGAAGCCGGGCTCGGCTGGGGGCTGGTGCCTGAATTGCAGGTGCGCGACCAGCTGGAAAAAGGCGTGCTGGTCGAGTTGATGCCAGATAAGCCCATCGATGTGCCGTTGTACTGGCATCATTGGCGCAGCGGCGGGCAGTTGTTGGGCCTGTTGACCGACCACCTGGCCCAAGCCTGTGGACAATGGTTGGTGCCGTTGGAGTGATGGCGGTCGTCAAGGCAACAGCGATGAAAAATGAAAGAACACGGGGTAATACATGAAGATTCTGGTCACCGGCGCAAGCGGCTTCATCGGCGGGCGCTTTGCGCGTTTCGCCCTGGAGCAGGGCCTGGACGTGCGGGTCAACGGGCGGCGCGCCGAGGGTGTGGAGCACCTGGTTCGACGCGGTGCCGAGTTTATCCAGGGTGACTTGAGTGATGCCGACCTGGTGCGCGACCTGTGCCGCGATGTCGAAGCCGTGGTGCATTGCGCAGGCGCCGTGGGCTTGTGGGGGAAGTATCAGGACTTCCATCAAGGCAACGTGCTGGTGACTGAAAACGTCGTGGAAGCCTGCCTCAAGCAGCGCGTGGGCCGTCTGGTGCACCTGTCGTCGCCGTCGATCTACTTCGACGGGCGCGATCACCTCGGGTTGACCGAAGAGCAAGTCCCCAAGCGCTTCAAGCATCCCTATGCGGCCACGAAGTACCTGGCCGAACAGAAAGTGTTCGGCGCCCAGGAGTTCGGCCTCGAGGTGCTGGCCCTGCGCCCGCGTTTCGTCACCGGTGCCGGTGACATGAGTATTTTCCCGCGCCTGTTGAAGATGCAGCGCAAGAACCGCCTGGCTATCGTCGGCGATGGTCTCAACAAGGTCGACTTCACCAGTGTGCACAACCTCAACGAAGCGCTGCTCAGCAGCTTGCTGGCCACCGGTTCGGCCCTGGGCAAGGCCTACAACATCAGCAACGGCACGCCGGTGCCGGTGTGGGATGTGGTCAATTACGTGATGCGCCAAATGGAGTTGCCCCAGGTGACCCGTTATCGCTCCTACGGCTTGTCCTACAGCGTGGCGGCGCTTAACGAAGCCTTTTGCGCAATGTGGCCCGGTCGTCCCGAGCCGGCGTTATCGCGCCTGGGCATGCAGGTAATGAACAAAGATTTCACCCTCGACATCAGCCGGGCCAGGCATTATCTGGATTACGAGCCCAAGGTCAGCCTGTGGACCGCCCTCGACGAGTTCTGCAGTTGGTGGAAGGCCCAGGATCCCGGGTTCAAATAAGGTCACAACAGGCAACACATCGGGAACCGAATTCCAGGTTCCGGGTCGATCAACGCGACGGGCTTGGGGTTTATACTCCCGTCGCTCGGCTTTCCAGCCAGCTAACTCACCGATTCAGGGTTGATTCATGCGTAACGATGCCAAAGACGATTTCGACAACATTCCCAGCCTGCGGGCCGATCTTGGGGATGACGATGATTTCGAACCTTCCCCGGCCACCTCGGTGCGTTCGCGCAACACGCCCGTGGTCAAGGTCAAGGGCGCCAGCACCGGCCCGCTGTGGGCATTGATCGGCGCGCTGCTGATCGCCTTCGCCGGCCTGGCCTGGTGGAGCTTCCAGCAGATCTCCCTGATGGGCCAGCAGTTGGTTGCCACCCAGGAAAGCTTTGCGCGCATCAGCGAAGAAGCGGCAGGGCGCCTGCAGGACATTTCCGGCAAGGTCGTAGCCAGTGAAGCCAATGTGAACAACGGCAGCGAAGCACTGAAACTGCAGATCAAACAGCTGGAAACCCAGTTGCTGGAGCAGGGCAAGCAGCAACTCGGCGTTGCCGGCCAGGCCACCGAGCTGGACAAGCGCCTGGCGCAAATGACTGCCAGCACCACTGAGCTGTCGAGCGCCAATGCCAAGCTGCAGGGCCAGGTGCAAGCCTTGACCGATGCAGTGGCCACCCTGAAGGCTGCGCAGGGCGATGTCGGCAAACGCGATACCGAGATAAAGGAATTGGCCGCTGATGTGGTTGCCTTGAAAAAACAAGGCAATCCGAGCGCGGCCATCGCCCGTCTCGAGCAGGATCTGGTAGTACTCAAAAGCGCCCAGGACAGCCAGCCGGCCAACAGCGATGCGCCGACCAACAAGGAGTTCGACGTGTTCCGCATCCAGACCACCCGCAATATCACCACCTTGCAGAGCCAGGTGCAGAACCTGAATCAGCGCTTGAATGCGCCGGCGGCAGCAACGCCGCTCGGCCAGTAATATCGGGCCTGTGGCAAGCTTGCTCGCCACAGGCCGCCTAGCGGCTTAAATGTCACCGTCTGGTGACATTTCCCATCCCCTTCGTTACTTGCCCCCACCCTGCCCTTGTTTAGACTCCGGTCATCCCACAAACAATAATAAGGGCCACCCATGACCACGCGACCACTGCCTGCCAGCAGTTGGCTGAATGCACCTGCCCATCACGCCTGGCTCGCCGCCGAAGGCCAGCGCCTGCTGGCCTTCGCCAAGGCCTCCCGTCTGCCTGAGGGGTTTGGCAACCTCGACGACAAAGGCCAGTTGCCGGACGATGCCCACGCCGAAACCATGAATACCGCGCGCATGACCCACAGCTTCGCCATGGCCCATGCCATGGGCTTGCCGGGTTATGCCGAATTGGTGGCGCACGGTGTTGCGGCCCTGGGCGGACCTTTGCGTGACAGCGAACACGGTGGCTGGTTCGCCGCGCCCCAGGCTCTGGACGGCAACACCGGCAAGGCGGCCTACCTGCATGCGTTTGTCGCCCTGGCCGCCAGCTCGGCCGTGGTGGCGGGCGCGCCTGGCGCGCAAAGTCTGCTGAGCGACGCCATTCATATCATCGACCAGTTCTTCTGGAGCGAAGAGGAGGGCGTGATGCTCGAATCCTTCGCCCGGGACTGGAGCGGCGTCGAAGCCTATCGCGGCGCCAACAGCAACATGCACGCCACCGAAGCCTTCCTGGCCCTGGCCGATGTCACCGCCGACACACGTTGGTTGGACCGCGCCCTGCGCATCGTCGAGCGAGTGATTCATACCCACGCCGCCGCCAACCAGTTCATGGTGATCGAGCATTTCGACGCGCAATGGCAACCCCTGCTCGATTACAACGAAGACAACCCCGCCGATGGCTTCCGCCCGTATGGCATCACCCCTGGCCATGGCTTTGAGTGGGCGCGGCTGGTGCTGCACCTGGAAGCTGCGCGCCTGCAGGCCGGGCTGGCCACGCCGGACTGGCTGCTGAGCGCCGCCAAGGGCCTGTTCGCCAGCGCCTGCGACTATGCCTGGGCCGTGGATGGCGCCCCCGGTATCGTCTACACCCTGGACTGGAACCACCGCCCGGTCGTGCGCGAGCGCCTGCACTGGACCCACGCCGAAGCAAGCGCCGCTGCCCAGGCCTTGCTCAAACGCACGGGTGAGCTGCATTACGAAACCTGGTACCGGCGTTTCTGGGAATTTTGCGACACCCATTTCATCGACCGCCTCCACGGCAGCTGGCACCACGAACTCAGCCCGCACAACCAGCCCAGCAGCACCATCTGGGGCGGTAAACCGGACCTGTACCATGCCTGGCAAGCGGTCGTGCTGCCTGCACTGCCCCTGGCCCCGAGCATGGCCAGCGCTTTAGGCGCTGGGTGTTATGTCACCAAGTGGTGACATTTGTGCATCCCTTTGTTACCTGTGCTCGAAAAAACCATGTTTAAACTCCGTGCAGCGCAAGCTCCAGACTTGCATGCATAACAACAAGAAAAGGTATTCAGATGAACGCGATTAATCGCCTCGCCGTAGCTATTTCCGTTGCCTCGTTGTTTCCCCTCAGTGCATTTGCCGCCGACTCCAAAGGGACGGTTGAAGTTGTGCATTGGTGGACCTCGGGTGGCGAAAAAGCGGCTGTAGATGTCCTGAAGGCCCAAGTCGAGAAAGACGGCTTCACCTGGAAAGACGGCGCCGTCGCAGGTGGCGGCGGTGCCACGGCCATGACCGTGCTGAAAAGCCGCGCGGTCGCCGGCAACCCGCCAGGCGTTGCCCAGATCAAAGGCCCCGACATCCAGGAGTGGGCCTCTACCGGCCTGCTCGACACCGACGTCCTGAAGTCCGTCGCCAAAGACGAAAAATGGGATTCCCTGCTCGACAAGAAAGTCTCCGACACCGTGAAGTACGACGGCGACTACGTTGCCGTACCGGTCAACATCCACCGCGTGAACTGGCTGTGGATCAACCCGGAAGTCTTCAAGAAAGCCGGTATCACCAAGAACCCAACCACCCTCGAAGAATTCTACGCCGCCGGCGACAAGCTCAAGGCCGCGGGCTTCATCCCGCTTGCCCACGGTGGCCAGCCTTGGCAGGACAGCACCGTGTTCGAAGCGGTGGTCCTGTCGGTAATGGGCGCCGATGGCTACAAGAAAGCCCTGGTCGACCTTGATAACGCTGCGCTGACCGGCCCGGAAATGGTCAAGTCCCTGACCGAGCTGAAGAAAGTCGCGACCTATATGGACGTCGACGGCAAAGGCCAGGACTGGAACCTCGAAGCAGGCAAGGTCATCAACGGCAAGGCCGGTATGCAGATCATGGGTGACTGGGCCAAGTCCGAATGGACCGCCGCCAAGAAAGTCGCCGGCAAAGACTACGAGTGCGTAGCCTTCCCGGGCACCGACAAAGCCTTCACCTACAACATCGACTCCCTGGCGGTGTTCAAGCAGAAAGACAAAGGCACTGCCGCTGGCCAGCAGGACATCGCCAAAGTCGTGCTGGGTGAAAACTTCCAGAAGGTGTTCAGCATCAACAAGGGCTCGATCCCTGTTCGCAACGACATGCTGAACAAAATGGACTCCTACGGTTTCGACTCCTGCGCCCAGACCGCCGCCAAGGACTTCCTGGCTGACGCCAAGACCGGCGGCCTGCAGCCAAGCATGGCGCACAACATGGCCACCACCCTGGCGGTGCAAGGTGCGTTCTTCGATGTCGTGACCAACTACATCAACGACCCGAAAGCCGACCCGGCCGACACCGCCAAGAAACTCGGCGCTGCGATCAAGTCTGCCAAGTAACGGTTGACCTTGTGAGGGGGATCCCTGACCCCTCACAAGGCGTGCTTCTGTAGTCCTTTTTCCCTGTATTGGATTTCCCCATGAGTTCTGTTGCTGTGTTCAGCAAAGCCTCGCCGTTCGATGCACTGCAGCGCTGGCTACCCAAACTGGTGCTGGCGCCCAGCATGTTCATCGTGTTGGTGGGTTTCTACGGCTACATCCTGTGGACGTTTGTGCTCTCGTTCACCACCTCTACGTTCCTGCCAAGCTACAAATGGGCGGGTCTTGCGCAATACGAGCGGTTGTTCGACAACGACCGCTGGTGGGTAGCGAGCAAGAACCTGGCGCTGTTCGGCGGGATGTTCATCGGCATCACCCTGGTGATCGGCGTGACGCTGGCGATTTTCCTCGACCAGAAAATCCGCCGCGAAGGCTTTATTCGCACCATTTACCTGTACCCGATGGCGCTCTCGATGATCGTCACCGGTACCGCCTGGAAATGGCTGCTCAACCCGGGCATGGGCCTGGACAAACTCCTGCGTGACTGGGGCTGGGAAGGCTTTCGTCTCGACTGGCTGATCGACCCGGACCGCGTGGTCTACTGCCTGGTGATTGCCGCCGTGTGGCAAGCCTCCGGTTTCATCATGGCGATGTTCCTCGCCGGCCTGCGTGGCGTTGATCAGTCGATCATCCGTGCCGCCCAGATCGACGGCGCAAGCCTGCCGCGCATCTACTGGAGCGTGGTGCTGCCCAGCCTGCGTCCGGTGTTCTTCAGTGCGGTGATGATCCTGGCGCACATTGCGATCAAGAGCTTCGACCTGGTGGCGGCCATGACGGCCGGTGGCCCGGGCTATTCGTCCGACCTGCCCGCCATGTTCATGTACTCGTTCACCTTCAGCCGTGGCCAGATGGGCATGGGCTCGGCCAGTGCAATCCTGATGCTCGGTGCGATCCTCGCGATCATCGTGCCTTACCTCTACTCCGAGCTGAGGACCAAGCGTAATGACTAGTCTCGCTGCCAAACCTGCCATCAGCCTGAGCCGCATCGCGATCTACGCGGTGTTGATCCTCGCTGTATTGCTGTACCTGGTACCGCTGGTGGTGATGTTGCTCACCAGCTTCAAGACCCCGGAAGACATCAGCACCGGCAACCTGTTGAGCTGGCCGACCGTGGTCAGCGGCATCGGCTGGGTCAAGGCCTGGGCCACCGTGGATGGCTACTTCTGGAACTCGCTCAAGATCACCGTGCCGGCCGTGCTGATTTCCACCGCCATCGGTGCATTGAACGGTTATGTGCTGTCGTTCTGGCGCTTCCGTGGTTCGCAGCTGTTCTTCGGCTTGCTGTTGTTCGGCTGCTTCCTGCCGTTCCAGACCGTGCTGCTGCCCGCGTCGTTCACCCTCGGCAAGATGGGCCTGGCCAGCACCACCACCGGCCTGGTGTTTGTGCACGTGGTGTACGGCCTGGCGTTCACCACGCTGTTCTTCCGTAACTACTACGTGAGCATCCCGGATGCGCTGATCAAGGCGGCACGCCTGGACGGGGCCGGTTTCTTCACCATCTTCCGTCAGATCATTCTGCCGATGTCCACGCCGATCATCATGGTCTGCCTGATCTGGCAGTTCACCCAGATCTGGAACGACTTCCTGTTCGGTGTGGTGTTCTCCAGTGGCGACTCCCAGCCCATCACGGTGGCGCTGAACAACCTGGTCAACACCAGCACCGGGGCCAAGGAATATAACGTGGATATGGCGGCGGCGATGATCGCCGGGCTGCCGACCCTGCTGGTCTATGTGATCGCAGGCAAGTATTTCGTGCGCGGCCTGACGGCCGGCGCGGTCAAGGGGTAATCATGGCTACGCTTGAACTTCGCAATGTAAACAAGACCTATGGCGCCGGCCTGCCCGACACCTTGAAGAACATCGAACTGTCGATCAAGGAAGGGGAGTTCCTGATCCTGGTCGGCCCTTCGGGTTGCGGTAAGTCCACGCTGATGAATTGCATCGCCGGCCTGGAGACCATCACCGGCGGCGCGATCATGATCGGCGACCAGGACGTCAGCGGCATGAGCCCCAAGGATCGTGACATCGCCATGGTGTTCCAGTCCTACGCGCTGTACCCGACCATGAGCGTGCGCGAGAACATCGAGTTCGGCCTCAAGATCCGCAAGATGCCCCAGGCCGACATCGACGCCGAAGTGGCGCGCGTGGCCAAGCTGCTGCAGATCGAACACCTGCTCAACCGCAAGCCGGGCCAGCTCTCCGGTGGCCAGCAACAGCGCGTGGCCATGGGCCGGGCCCTGGCGCGTCGGCCGAAGATCTACCTGTTCGACGAACCGCTGTCGAACCTCGACGCCAAGCTGCGCGTCGAAATGCGTACCGAAATGAAGCTGATGCACCAGCGCCTCAAGACCACCACCGTCTACGTGACCCACGACCAGATCGAAGCGATGACCCTGGGCGATAAAGTGGCGGTGATGAAGGACGGCATCATCCAACAATTCGGCACGCCGAAAGAAATTTACAACGACCCTGCTAACCTATTTGTGGCAAGCTTTATCGGTTCACCACCGATGAACTTCGTGCCTATGCGCCTAAAACGCAAGGACGGGAAGTTGGTGGCGCTGCTCGACAGCGGCCAGGCGCGATGCGAATTGCCGCTGGGTATGAACGACGCCGGCCTGGAAGACCGTGATGTGATTCTGGGCCTGCGCCCGGAGCAGATCGTGCTGGCGGCGGGTGAGGGTAATGGTTCGTCGAGCATTCGTGCCGAGGTCCAGGTCACCGAGCCGACCGGCCCGGACACACTGGTGTTTGTGCAGCTCAACGACACCAAGGTCTGCTGCCGTTTGGCGCCTGATGTGGCGCCGCAGGTGGGCGAGACCCTGACACTGCAATTCGATCCATCCAAGGTATTGCTGTTCGACGCCAACACGGGCGAGCGCCTCGGCACTGCTTCTTCATTGCCCGCACAGGGGCATGCGGACAACGTGGCCCAATTCAAAGGTCGCTGAAGTAGTTAAGTTGTTGTTTTATATGAAAAAAGTAACCCGCGTTAGATAAAAACAGTTTAATAACAATAAAGACGAGGATGTAGGGATGAAAAAGCAACACAACAACACTCGGCTGATCTGCCAAATGTCAGCAGCAGCAGCCCTTGTACTGTCCGCCAATGCGATGGCGGCCGATGCATTCAGTGCCGACTCCAAGTGGATGACCGGTGATTGGGGCGGCGAGCGTACCAAGCTGATCGAGCAAGGTATCGACATCAAGGCTGACTACGTAGGCGAAATGGGCGCCAACCTGCGCGGCGGCTACAACGACGACAAGACCGGCCGTTACTCCGACCAGTTTGGGTTGGGCGTGGCGCTGGACCTGCAAAAGCTGTGGGGCTGGGATAACACCCAGGCCAAGATCCAGCTGACTAACCGTAATGGCCAGAACATCTCCAACGACCGCATTGGCGACCCGCGTGCCGGCACGCTGAGCTCGTCCATGGAAGTCTACGGTCGTGGCCACATGGTGCGTCTGACCCAGTTCTGGATTCAGCACCAGATGTTCGACAACAAGCTGGACGTGAAGCTCGGCTACTTCGGTGAAGGCGAAGACTTCAACACCTTCCCGTGCGACTTCCAGAACCTGTCGTTCTGTGGCTCCCAGGTCGGCAACTATGTAAACACCTGGTACAACTGGCCGGTCAGCCAGGCCGCGATCCGCGTGAAGTACAACATCACGCCTGAGCTGTATGCGCAAATCGGTGCGTACAACCAGAACCCGTCGCAGCTGGAGCACGGCAACGGCTTCAAGCTCAGCGGCAGCGGCACCAAGGGCACCGTGATTCCGGTGGAGTTGGTCTGGTCGCCGAAGGTGAATAACCTGCCGGGCGAATACCGTGTGGGTTACTACAAGAGCGCCGCCGATGCTGCTGACGTTCGTGAAGACGTCAATGGCAACGATGCTGCTACCACCGGTGCGGCCTACCGTACCCGCAGCAGCAAAAAAGGCTACTGGTTCGTTGCCCAGCAGCAACTCACCACCCATAACGGCGACGCTTCCCGTGGCTTGAACATCGCTGCCAACGCGACCTTCCACGACAAGGAAACCAACCTGGTCGACAACTACCAGTCGTTGATGCTGGTGTACAAAGGCCCATTCGACGCGCGTCCAAAAGATGACGTCGGCATTGGTGCTGCGCGTCTGCACGTCAACGATGACGTGAAGAAAAACGCCGAACTGCTGAATGCCGCCAACGGCGTGGCCGACTACGACAACCCGCTGTTCTCGCCGATCCGCGAAACCGAGTACAACTTCGAAATCAACTACGGCTTCCACGTCACCAACTGGCTGACCGTGCGTCCCAACCTGCAATACGTTGTCCAACCGGGCGGCGTGGATAAAGTCGACAACGCGCTGGTGGCGGGCCTGAAAATTCAGTCTACGTTCTAACGCTGTTGCGATAAGCTCCTTCTCTCTGTGCGCATTTTGCGGGTAGCCATGGCTATCCGCTTTTTTTTGAGTGGCACTGTGACGATATTCAGGACCGTGGCACATGCATGAGCAACCGCTGCAACGCTTTTTCAAATCCCTGCGCGAGCGTCCGGTGTTCGCCTGGGAGCGCTTTCAGATGCGCGACGTGTTGGTGATCGACCATCCGCTGTGCCAGGCGGTATTCAGTCGCCAGGGCGCGCAACTGCTGCACTTTCAGCCCCGTGGCCAGAAACCCTGGCTGTGGTGCGCGGCCAAGTGGCCGCAAGTCGGCGCCATCCGTGGCGGCATACCGGTGTGCTGGCCGTGGTATGGCCGCCATCCGAGCGAAAACGCTTGGCCGTCCCATGGTTGGGCGCGGTTGATCGACTGGAAGCTGCTCGACAGCAGCAGCGACGACGACGGCGTGCGCCTGCACTGGCAATTGCAGCTGTGCGACTGGCAGGTCGACCTGCACGCGCACCTGGGCGACACCCTGGAACTGCGCCTGAGCACCGAGCATCAGGACGAGTTGCCGTGCCAGTTGAGCCATGCTTTGCACGCTTACTGGCGTATTGGTCACGTCGATGAGATAGCGCTGTCTGGGCTCGACGGCGCGCACGGTTACGACCAGCTCAATCGCCAGGCGTGCCAGCAGGAAGGCGAGTTACGAGTGGATGGCGGGTGCCAGCGGGTGTTCCAGCATGATGGCGAACTGCACCTCAAGGATCACGCCTGGCAGCGTGAACTGTGCATCGATACCGGCGACAGCGCCGACACCGTCGTATGGCATCCGGGCAGCCGGCCACTATTGGGCGTTAGTTTTAACGAGGCGTCGGGGTTTGTGTGCGTGGAGTCGGCGATGGCCGGGGCGAGCCTGGCGCCGGGGGAGCGGGCGCATCTCAGTCTGCAGGCACGGGCGGGAGTCTAGCGTCGTGGCTTATGGCCTCATCGGGGGCAAGTTGAATCGTCCCCGATGAGGCCAGTGAAGCCAGCACACAGGCTGGCTTAGTTGAACTCATCCCCCACCGGATACCGGCTGTCATTCAAGCTCTCTTTGATCTTGCGCAAATGCGGCTGGAAATCCACCCCACGGCGCAAGGTCATGCCGGTGGCCAGCACATCCAGCACCGTCAACTGAATGATCCGTGAGGTCATCGGCATATAGATGTCGGTGTCTTCGGGCAGCGGAATGTTCAGGCTTACGGTACTGGCCTTGGCCAGCGGCGAGTTCTCGGCGGTTACGCCCAGCACCGACGCACCGTTTTCCCGGGCGATACGCGCCACTTCCACCAGCTCACGGGTGCGGCCGGTGTAGGAAATGATCACGAACAACTCGCCCGTGTGGGCCACCGAGGCGATCATGCGTTGCATCAGCACGTCGGCGTGGGCGGTGACCGCCAGGTTGAAGCGGAAAAACTTGTGCAGCGCGTCCATGGCCACCGGCGCCGAAGCGCCCAGGCCGAAGAAGTGGATCTGCCGCGCCTGGATCAACAGGTCCACGGCCTTGCTGATCAGGGCCGGGTCCAGGGCCTGGCAGGCGGCGTCCAGCGAGGCGATGGCGCTGCCAAAGATCTTCTGGGTGTAGGCCTCGGGGTTATCATCGGCCTCCACGGCGCGGCTGACATACGCTGCGCCACTGGCCAGGCTTTGCGCCAACTGCAATTTAAGTTCAGGGTAACCGCTGACGCCGAACGAACGGCAGAAACGGTTGACCGTCGGTTCACTGACCGAGGCGGCCTGGGCAAGGGCTGCGATGGAGAAGCGGGTCGCCTGCTGCGGGTTGAGCAGGATGACCTCGGCCACTTTTTTCTCGGCCTTGTTCAATTCTTCGAGGCGGTTCCGGATCTGTTCCAGAAGATTTCGCACGCGGTCCATTCAGTCTTTCCTTCGGGCGACGATGCAAATAAAGGGTGGCAACCAATCGACGAGTGGCCTTTTGCGGTGGCCTATCCTACTGAGGGTAGCTGAACACCACCACTCGGAATGCGTATTTCCGGAAAATGTTGTGGTTATTACTACATTTTTCCTTGAGTGATGCCTTGAAAAAAGGTATTTGTAGCTTAACTTGATAAAAGAACAAACATCATGCCTTCGATAACCGTAGAACCCTGCACCTTTGCCCTGTTTGGCGCCTTGGGTGATCTGGCGCTGCGCAAGTTATTTCCTGCTCTCTATCAACTCGATGGCGCCGGGCTGCTGCACGACGATACCCGTATCCTGGCCCTGGCCCGGGAAGCCGGTTCCGAGCAGCAACACCTGGCCCATATCGAAAAAGAATTGCGTAAATACGTCGGCAAGGAACTGGACGAGAGCATCGCCCAGCGTTTCCTGGCGCGCCTGACCTATGTCCACGTCGACTTCATGAAAGCCGATGACTACGTGGCCCTGGCGGAAAAGGCCGGCACCGAGCAACGCCTGATTGCCTACTTCGCCACGCCTGCGGCGGTGTACGGTGCGATCTGCGAGAACCTGTCCAAGGTCGGCCTGGCGGAAAACACCCGCGTCGTGCTGGAGAAACCCATCGGTTCGGACCTGGAATCCTCGCGCAAGGTCAACGACGCCGTGGCGCAGTTCTTCCCGGAAAACCGCACCTACCGTATCGACCACTACCTGGGCAAAGAGACCGTCCAGAACCTGATCGCCCTGCGTTTCGCCAACAGCCTGTTCGAAACCCAGTGGAACCAGAACTACATTTCCCATGTGGAAATCACCGTGGCCGAGCAGGTCGGCATCGAAGGCCGTTGGGGCTATTTCGACAAGGCCGGCCAGCTGCGCGACATGATCCAGAACCACCTGCTGCAACTGCTTTGCCTGATCGCCATGGACCCGCCGGCCGACTTGTCCGCCGACAGCATTCGTGACGAGAAGGTCAAGGTGCTCAAGGCCCTGGCGCCGATCAGCCCGGATGGCCTTACCACTCAAGTGGTGCGTGGCCAGTACATCGCCGGCTACAGCGCCGGCAAGCCGGTGCCCGGTTACCTGGAAGAAGAGAATTCCAACACCCAGAGCGACACCGAAACCTTCGTCGCCCTGCGCGCCGATATCCGTAACTGGCGTTGGGCCGGGGTGCCGTTCTACCTGCGTACCGGCAAGCGTATGCCGCAGAAGCTGTCGCAGATCGTCATCCACTTCAAGGAACCGTCTCATTATATCTTCGCCCCCGAGCAGCGCTTGCAGATCAGCAACAAGTTGATCATCCGCTTGCAGCCGGACGAAGGCATTTCCTTGCGCGTGATGACCAAGGAGCAGGGCCTGGACAAGGGCATGCAACTGCGCAGCGGGCCATTGCAACTGAATTTTTCCGATACCTATCGCAGCGCGCGCATCCCCGATGCCTACGAGCGTTTGCTGTTGGAAGTGATGCGCGGCAATCAGAACCTGTTTGTTCGCAAAGATGAAATCGAAGCCGCGTGGAAGTGGTGTGACCAGTTGATCGCCGGGTGGAAAAAATCCGGTGATGCGCCCAAGCCGTATGCGGCGGGGTCCTGGGGGCCGATGAGCTCGATTGCACTGATCACGCGGGATGGGAGGTCTTGGTATGGCGATATCTGAATTGAAACTGCCTCGGGGCGTGACTGCCCACGAGTACCGCACGCCTGTGCTGCTGGCGGACGGCCTGGCCAACGACGTGGCCGAACAACTGCGCGCGGCCATCAGTGCCCGTGGCGAAGCGACCCTGGTGGTGTCCGGTGGCCGCAGCCCCGTGGCGTTTTTCCAGAACCTGGCCAAGCAAGGCCTGGACTGGTCCAAGGTCACCATCACCCTGGCCGATGAGCGCTGGGTGCCGGTGGAACACGCCGACAGCAATGCCGGCCTGTTGAAGCAGCACCTGTTGCAAGGCCCGGCGGCCAAGGCCAGGTTCCTCAGCCTGTACAGCGCCGCCGCCAACCTTGAAGACGCTGCCGAGCAGGCCGATCGCCTGCTGGCCGAGCTGCCGGCCATTGATGTGCTGGTGCTGGGCATGGGCGATGACGGCCACACCGCATCGCTGTTTCCCAACAGCCCGAACCTCGCCGCTGCACTGCAGGCCGACGGTACCCGCCGTTGCTGGCCGATGCTGGCGCCGACCGTGCCGCACCAGCGCCTGACCATGAGTCGCGCATTGCTGGCCACGGCCCACTACACCGCGCTGTCGATTTCCGGCAGTTCGAAATTGACCACCTTGAGCGCCGCGCTGGCCAGTGACGACGTCGCTGCCATGCCGATTCGCGCGTTTTTGCAACCTACTTTAGAGATTTACTGGTGCCCATGAGCCAAGGATCAGCCGCTATGAAAAGCCCTCAACCGACCGTGTCCATGGCGGATAAAGTTGCCCTGATCGACAGCCTCTGCGCCAAGGCGCGGATCCTGCCGGTGATCACCATCGCCCGCGAACAGGACATCCTGCCGCTGGCCGATGCCCTGTCAGCCGGTGGTTTGACCGCATTGGAAGTGACCTTGCGTTCCGAGTTCGGCCTCAAGGCCATTCAGGTGCTGCGTGAGCAGCGGCCTGAACTGTGCACCGGCGCCGGCACCGTGCTCGACCGCCACATGCTTGAAGCGGCGGAAGTCGCCGGTTCGCAATTTATCGTCACCCCCGGCATTACCCGTGACCTGCTGGAAGCCTCGGTGCACAGCCCGATCCCGCTCCTGCCAGGCATCAGCAACGCCTCCGGCATCATGGAAGGCTACGGCCTGGGCTACCGCCGCTTCAAACTGTTCCCGGCCGAGGTCAGCGGCGGTGTTGCCGCGATCAAGGCCCTGGGCGGCCCGTTCGGCGAAGTGAAATTCTGCCCGACCGGCGGCGTCGGCCCGGCCAATATCAAAAGCTACATGGCGTTGAAAAACGTGATGTGTGTGGGCGGTAGCTGGATGCTTGACCCGGAGTGGGTCAAGAACGGCGACTGGGCCCGCATCCAGGAAGTCACCGCGCAGGCGCTGGCGCTGCTGGATTGAGCTGATTCATCGAATCGTTGTTGCTGTGCTTAACGGCATTTTTGCGGTGCACTTGGTCGGTGTACCGCTTTTTTTGCCGGTAAAAACCTGAGGCCCACCTTTAATCTCTGCTTAGCTCGGTAATGGCATTGACCAGGACATTGATGTCCTCCGCCGACGTCACCAACCCCGGTGTCACGCGGATACAGGTACCAAACGCCGCACCGGTGCGCGTGGTGGTAAATAGCCCATAGTCCTTGAGCATGCGATCCACCATCACCTGCTGATCCCGCCCGCTGAACTTGAATGCCGTGATCCCGCAATACAGCCGTGGATCGTCCGGCGTCAGCACCTCGATCCCCGGCAACGGTCGCACCTGGCTCACCCATACATCCCGCAGGTAACTGACCCGCGCACCCTTGGCCGCCGCGCCGCCCATGGCGCGATGTTCTTCAAACACCAACGGCAACGTCATTAACGCGGGGAAATTCGGCGTGCTGTACGACGTACGCGCACGCACGTCGGTGGCGGGGTAGTGGAACTCGCCCATGTCCGGATCAATATCTGCCAGGCGTTCGGGGGCGATATAGAGGAACCCCAGGGTCAGCGGCGCGCCGATCCATTTGTGCAGGTTGAAGCCGGCGAACGCAATGCCCAGTTCGGCGAGGTTGAACTCGATCTGGCCCAGTGCATGGGCGCCGTCGAGGATCACGTCGACGGCATGCTCACGCGCGGCCTTGGCGATGGCCTCTACGGGCATCACCAGGCCGGTGCGGTGGGTCACATGGGTGAGTGCCATCAGCTTCAGGCGCGGGTACCGGGCGAACGCATCGCGATAGGTCTGCACCAGGCTGTCGAAATTGGCCGGGTGGACGTGGGACAGTTCTATCACTTCTACGCCGCGAACCCCCGCCAACCAGCGCATCGCACCTTTGACCGTGTCGTACTCCAGGTCGCTGATCAGCACCTGATCGCCGGGTTGCAGGCGGTTGTAGTTGCGGATCAGCGACTGCAAGGCTTCGGTGGCGTTGTGGGTAAAGGCGACTGCCTCGGGGTCGACGTCGATCAGGCCCGCCAGTTGGCGACGGATCTCGACATTTTCACCTTGCTCGAAGCGCTGGCGCACATACAGCGAGTTGCTGCGGTTGATAAACGCCACGTGCTCCAGGTACTGCGCCTGCACCTCGCGGCTCATACGCCCGAAGTAGCCGTTCTCCAGGTTGATCGGGCCGGGCTCCAGCGCATAGCGCTGGGCGATGGCCTGCCAGTGAGGTTCGTTGTCAGCATTCCTTGGCATGGCGAGTCTCTTAATGGCGGGGGGCGGGTTTGCCGTGTTTAGCGCGTAGCGGTTCCAACAATTCAGACAAGCCGTTGTGGTCGATTTCCTGCATCAATGCCAGCAACCCGCCCAGCTCGCCGTGGGGAAAGCCCTCGCGGGCGAACCAGTTCAGGTAGGGACCCGGCAGGTCGGCGATGATCCGGCCCTTGTACTTGCCGAAGGGCATTTCGCGGGTGATCAGCAGTTCGAGTTTTTCGGGATTCATGGGCTTCATGTGAAGTGAGGCAAGGTCTTCGAAAATACAGGCATTCTGCATGAAGGCCAAATGACAGATCATGCAAATAACGTACATACAGATGGTTCAAATATTTTTAAGTTATTGAAAATAAACATAAAAGTAATTTTTAAAAACCTGGCACGGGCGCTGCAATCATTAAGACAACCCTTCTTCACCTGCCTAAGGAATTGAAAAATGACTGACATCAACAAAGAATCGATCTCCGTACTGAACGACCTGATTGAGACCAGCATCGACGGCCAGAAAGGCTTCAAGGAGTGCGCTGAAGACATCAAGCATCCGGAACTCAAGGCGCTGTTTGCCAAGCGCTCCGCTGACTGCGCTACCGCCGCCGCCGAATTGAAGACCGCGGTGCGTGCCCTGGGCGGTGATCCGGAAGACTCCGGCAGCGTAGCCGGCGCCCTGCACCGTGGCTGGGTCGACGTGAAGTCGATGCTGACCGGTAAGGACGAAGAGGCTGTGCTCAACGAAGCCGAGCGCGGCGAAGACCACGCACTGAAGGCTTACAAAGAAGCCATCGAGAAGATCAACAAGCACAACCTGCTGGGCATTCGTGACCTGGTTGAGCGTCAGTACCACGGCGTGCAACGCAATCACGACCAGGTAAAAGCCCTGCGTAACCAGGCTCGCGCTCAGTCCTAAGCGCTCCTAAGCGCTGCTGTGTAAGACATGTGGGAGGGGGCTTGCTCCCGATAGCGGTGGATCAGTCGATATTTCAATGACTGACACACCGCCATCGGGGGCAAGCCCCCTCCCACATTTGCAGGGTGTTGGACTTGAAAACCGTACTCAGCCAATGCTGATCGGCGGCAGCTCGGTCAAGGTCACGACCTGCTGCTTGCGTGGTGCAAGAATTTCCGCCTCGCCATCCACGACCAGCTCATCGCGCTGGTTGAACACACGGGTGGCAATGCGTACGCGAAACTTTGGCAGCTTCTCGAGGATTTCCAGGCGCACGGTCAGGGTATCACCGATTTTCACCGGTTTCTGGAAGCTCATCTGCTGGCCGATATAGATAGTGCCCGGCCCGGGCAGCTCACACGCAACGGCCGCGCTGATCAGGGCGCCGCTGAACATACCGTGGGCGATACGCTCCTTGAACATGGTCGCCTTGGCGTATTCGGCATCCAGGTGCACCGGGTTGTGGTCGCCGGACATGGCGGCAAACAGCTGGATATCACGCTCTTCGACGGTCTTGCTGTAGCTGGCGGTCTGGCCGACTTCAAGGGCTTCGTACGGGGTGTTGGTTACCTGGGTCATCTCAAGGGTGCATCCTGTGGCTAATCGGCAATTTAACTATCTGATTTTAAACGTAAATTTATTCGCAATGGGTCGGCCTGCGCAAGGTCAGGGCCTGGTCGAGCCACCTCAGCACATCGGCGGTGACTTCGTCGCGATTGGTTTCGTTGAACACTTCGTGACGCGCCTGCGGGTAGATATTCAGTTGCAGGTGCTGGCTGCCGGCCTCCCGCAGGGCATGGGCCAGGCTTTTGAGACGCTTGCCCTCACTGACCGGATCACATTCGCCGCCCATCACCAGGATCGGCAGGCCCGGATCGATCTGGGCGAGATTGGACGCTTTGCTGATTTGCTGCAAGCCGCCGAGCAGATCGATCCATAGTTGGTTGGTACAGCGGAAGCCGCAGAGTGGATCGTTGATGTATTTGTCGACTTCGTTCGGGTCACGGCTGAGCCAGTCGAACGCGGTGCGATTGGGCTTGAATGCCTTGTTGAACGAGCCGAATGACAGGAACTCGATCAATGCACTGCGCCCGCGCGCACCCTGGCGCAGGCGTTCGGCGCGAGCGATCAGCCGAGCGGCACGGTACAGCGCCACCGGCTGGAAATTCGAACCGCTGAGAATCGCTCCATGCAGGCTGGCGCTGTGGTGCAGCAGGTAGGCCTGGGCGATATAGCTGCCCATGCTGTGGCCGAGCAAAATGATCGGCAGCCCCGGATGCTGCTGGCCGATGTGCTGGTTGAGGCTGGCCAGGTCGCCCACCACTTTGTTCCAGCCGTCCTTTTCGGCATACAGGCCCAGCGTACCTTCGTCGGCGGTGCGGCCGTGACCACGCTGGTCCGGCGCATACACGCCATAGCCGGCACTGCACAAGGCTTCGGCCAGCCGCGCATAGCGCCCGCTGTGCTCCGCCATGCCGTGGGACAGCATGACCACCGCCTTGGCCGGGCCGTCGGGCATCCAATGATTGACGTACAGGCGGCTGCGGTCATTCGCGGTCAGCCAGAAGGTGCTGTGGTTCATGGGGTTCCCTTTCTCAAGGTCTGCTCAAGGTCTGCTCGACGTTGTTGCAGTGTATAGCTCATCTGTCAGGCGACGGGGTATCTGCCTGCGCATCAGGGACAAGATTCATACAATCAATGACGCAATTTGCTGTATTTGCCTGTTTGGCCATAGCTGCTAACGTCCCCCAAGCTCCGCTTTCTATAAAAGCGGCCGGACACCTTCAGGTAAGGGGACAAGAATAATGCAACCTGATTTCTGGAATGACAAACGCGCGGCGGGCGTTCCCAATGACATCGACCTGTCGGCCTACAAGTCGGTAATCGAAGTCTTCGAGCGCTCGTGCAAGGCCTTTGCCGACCGTCCGGCATTCAGCAACATGGGCGTCACCCTGACCTACGCCGAGCTTGAGCGCCAGAGTGCGGCGTTCGCCGGCTACCTGCAGCAGCACACCGACCTCAAGCCCGGCGAGCGCATCGCCGTGCAGATGCCCAACGTGCTGCACTACCCGATTGCCGTGTTCGGCGCACTGCGCGCCGGGCTGATCGTGGTCAACACCAACCCGCTGTACACCCCGCGCGAGATGCGCCACCAGTTCAAGGACGCCGGCGTGCGTGCCCTGGTCTACCTCAACCTGTTCGGTTCGCGGGTGCAGGACGTGTGCACCGACACCGAGATCGACTACCTGATCGAAGCCAGGATGGGCGACTTCATGCCCGCCGCCAGAGGCTGGCTGGTCAACACCGTGGTCGACAAGGTCAAGAAGATGGTCCCGGCCTACCACCTGCCGCGTGCGGTGTCGTTCAAGCGCGCCCTACGCATGGGCGCGGGCCTCGGCGTGACGCGCTATCCGGTGAACCTGGACGATATTGCCGTGCTGCAATACACCGGCGGCACCACCGGCCTGGCCAAGGGCGCGATGCTCACCCATGGCAACCTGGTTGCGAACATGCAACAGGTGCGCGCCTGCATGTCCCAGACCGGCGATGATGGCCACCCGCTGATCAAGGAAGGGCAGGAGGTGATGATCGCGCCGCTGCCGCTGTACCATATCTATGCCTTCACCGCGAACTGCATGTGCATGATGGTCTCGGGTAACCACAACGTGCTGATCACCAACCCCAGGGACATCGGTGGGTTTATCAAGGAACTGAAAAAGTGGCGCTTTACCGGGCTGCTGGGGCTCAACACGCTGTTTGTGGCGTTGATGGACCACCCGGAGTTCAAGAACCTGGATTTCTCCCACCTCAAGCTCACCAACTCCGGCGGTACGGCCCTGATCAAGGCCACGGCCGAACGCTGGGAGCAGATCACCGGCTGCTCGATCGGCGAGGGCTATGGCCTGACGGAAACCTCGCCGGTGGCCAGCACCAACCCCTACGGCAACAAATCACGCCTGGGTACCGTGGGCATCCCGGTGCCCGCCACGGCGATGAAGGTCATTGATGACGAAGGCACCGAGCTGCCTCTGGGCGAGCGCGGTGAGTTGTGTATCAAGGGCCCGCAGGTGATGAAGGGCTATTGGCAGCAACCGGCGGCCACTGCTGAGGCCCTGGACGCCGAAGGCTGGCTTAAGACCGGTGACATCGCGGTGATCGACGAAGATGGGTTTGTGCGCATTGTCGACCGCAAGAAGGATTTGATCATCGTCTCGGGTTTCAATGTGTACCCCAACGAAATCGAGGACGTGGTGATGGCCCATCCGGCCGTGGCCAACTGCGCGGTGATCGGCGTGCCGGACGAGCGCACGGGGGAGGCGGTGAAACTGTTCGTGGTGGCGCGTGCAGAAGGGGTGAGCCTTGAGGAATTGAAGGCGTACTGCAAGACCAACTTCACGGGTTACAAGGTGCCCAAGCACATTGTGTTGCGCGACTCGTTACCGATGACGCCGGTAGGGAAGATCCTGCGCAGGGAACTACGCGACATTGCCTGATGTGAAATGCGGTAAAAATGTGGGAGTCGCGGTGCGACGATTCGGCTTGCCCCCTCCCACATTTATCGTGTGTCGTCCTGAAGGCCTTATTCCAGAGCCTTTCATCAACGTATTTCACTTCTGTTTAAAGTGTGACCAAATATTGTAGGACAGTCGTGATTATGACTGCGGGGCCCTCTTTAGGCTCTAGTCGGCCCTTGGCAAAGCTGCTACTCTCGGCGCGCTTTGTGACGTCTAGGCCTGCTTGAAAGCGCCAGATTCACCAAAAAAAACATACACCAATAATAATCGCATCAAATGCGATGATGAATTCGCGTCGCTGAGGAGTGGGCTTCCATGCACGAAGACTTTTGGAAGGATAAGTACCCCGCCGGGATTGCTGCAGAAATCAATCCAGACGAGTATCCGAATATTCAGGCGGTATTGAAGCAGTCCTGCCAGCGCTTCGCCAACAAACCGGCCTTCAGCAACCTGGGCAAGACGATCACCTACGGTGAATTGTACGAATTGTCCGGCGCCTTCGCCGCGTACCTGCAACAGCATACCGACTTGAAGCCCGGCGATCGCATTGCCGTACAGTTGCCCAACGTCCTGCAATACCCGGTCGCCGTGTTCGGCGCCATCCGTGCCGGCCTGATCGTGGTCAACACCAACCCGCTGTACACCGCGCGGGAAATGGAACACCAATTCAATGATTCCGGTGCCAAGGCGCTGGTCTGCCTGGCCAACATGGCCCACCTGGCGGAAAAGGTCGTGCCCAAGACCGCCGTCAAGCATGTGATCGTCACCGAAGTCGCCGACCTGCTGCCGCCGCTCAAGCGCCTGCTGATCAACAGCGTCATCAAGTACGTGAAGAAAATGGTCCCGGCCTATCACTTGCCCAAGGCGATCAAGTTCAACGACGTACTCGCCAAGGGCCAGGGGCAAGCGGTCAACGAAGTCTGCCCGGCCAGCAGCGATGTGGCCGTATTGCAATACACCGGTGGCACCACCGGCGTGGCCAAGGGCGCGATGCTCACCCACCGCAACCTGGTCGCCAACATGTTGCAATGCAAGGCGCTTATGGGCTCCAACCTCAATGAAGGTTGCGAGATCCTGATCACGCCGCTGCCGCTGTACCACATCTATGCGTTCACCTTTCATTGCATGGCGATGATGCTGATCGGCAACCACAACATCCTGATCAGCAACCCGCGCGACCTGCCGGCGATGGTCAAGGAACTGTCGAAGTGGAAGTTCAGCGGCTTTGTCGGCCTGAACACTCTGTTCGTGGCGCTGTGCAACAACGAAGCCTTCCGCAAGCTGGACTTCTCCGCGCTGAAAGTCACCCTGTCGGGCGGCATGGCCCTTCAACTGGCGGCGGCCGAGCGTTGGAAAGCGGTGACCGGTTGCGGCATCTGCGAAGGCTACGGCATGACCGAAACCAGCCCGGTGGCCACGGTGAACCCGATCCAGCATATCCAGATCGGTACCATCGGCATTCCGGTGCCGTCGACCCTGTGCAAGGTCATCACCGACGACGGCGTCGAACTGGCCCTGGGTGAAGTCGGCGAACTGTGCGTCAAGGGCCCGCAGGTGATGAAGGGCTATTGGCAGCGCGAAGACGCCACTGCCGAGATGCTCGACAGCGAAGGCTGGCTGAAGACCGGCGACATCGCGATCATCCAGCCGGATGGCTACATGCGCATTGTCGATCGCAAGAAAGACATGATCCTGGTCTCCGGCTTCAACGTGTACCCCAACGAGCTGGAGGACGTGCTGGCGGGCCTGCCGGGCGTGCTGCAGTGCGCGGCCATCGGTGTGCCGGATGAAAAGTCCGGGGAACACATCAAGCTCTTTATCGTGGTCAAGCCGGGCGCCACCCTGACCAAGGAGCAGGTCATGGAGCATATGCGCGCCAACGTCACCGGCTACAAGGTGCCCAAGGCCGTGGAGTTCCGCGATGCGTTGCCGACCACCAACGTGGGCAAGATCCTGCGCCGCGAATTGCGCGATGAAGAGTTGAAGAAACTCGGTCTTAAAAAGTAATCCGATCCAAATGTGGGAGGGGCTTGCCCCTCCCACATTTTTTTGACCGCGTTCTTACACGACGAACTGCGCGAAGCTCACACCCGCACCCGCCGGCCGCACATCCTTCAAGAACGAATCCTTATCCGCGCTCAGCTCCAGGGTAATCTCCGGCTTGCGCTTGCCCGCGTTGCGCACCACCAGCCCTTCGAGCTTTTCACGCAGGAACACGGTCGGCACCTTCAGGTGCAGCAGCTGGTCGGTCTCGGCGTTGTGCATCAACAGGTGAATCCACTCGTACTGGCCGACGGCAATACGCCCCACCGGCAGATCGAACCACCAGATGTTGCGTTTGCGGTCCAGGTCGGTGAAGTGGCAGTTGTTGACGCCGAGTACGGCACCGCCCAGTTCCTGGTTTCTGCGGGCGATGGCCTGTGCTTTATTGAGTTTCATAACCTTCCTACGGGATCTGTTATTCAGCGTTGGAGCCTGAATGTGCCGGGCATTCTCGTGGGTTGGCTGCAAAACATAAAGCCAAACCTGTCGTTGGCGATGAAATGTTCACCGAAAAATAATTGAAACTCTGCCGAACGGCCTTGGGTCAATCTCTACGTAATGACCAAAACCCTTTGATTGTTCTTTCGGAGAAATACCATGGGCAGCACAGCGGATAAGGCAAAAGGTTTGAAAGACGAAGCCGTCGGTAACATCAAGCAAGGCGTCGGCAAAGTCACCGGCAACGACAAACTGCGCGCTGAAGGCGTCGTGCAGGAAAAGAAAGGCCAGGTTGAAAAAGCCGTGGGCGACACCAAGGACGCGGTGAAAAAAGCGACCAAGTAAGACTGCCATCGTGCAGCCGGACGGCCATCCACGGATGGCCGTTTTTATGTCACATGCAGTGATTAAAGTTTCGAAATTGTTTCAAGGTCGCCAAATAGGCTACCTTGATGTAGAAAACGGCCCCTGAGTCGCCCATGAACCCCCTTTTTGCGGCGAAAGGAGACGCTATGATTTTTCCGGTTCTCGATGGTCTCAAGCTCCACACAGTGCTGGTGCGCACCGTCAAGGAATTCGTCGATGACGAGATGTCCACCTACGCCTCGGCACTGGCCTACCAGATGCTGTTCTCGTTGTTTCCCTTCCTGCTGTTCCTTATCGCCCTGATCGGTTTCCTGCACCTGCCGGACTTTTTCACCTGGCTGCGCCTGCAATCGGAACTGGTGTTGCCGCCCCAGGCCCTGGAGCAGGTCAACCCGGTGATCGACCAGTTGCAGCAATCCAAGGGCGGCCTGCTCTCGGTGGGTATCGTGATTGCCCTCTGGACCGCCTCCGCTGGCGTGCGTCTGATGATGAGCGCCATGAACGCCGCGTACGACGTCGTGGAAGGCCGGCCGATCTGGAAGCGTTTTCCGCTGTCGGTTTTCTACACCATCGGCATCGCCGGCATGCTGCTGGCGGCCGCCGCGCTGATGGTGCTCGGTCCGCAGGTGATGGAATGGCTGGCCGGCCAGATCGGCATGCAGGAATTCGTGGTGACCTTGTGGACCATCGTGCGATGGCCGCTGATCGTGATCCTGCTGATGTTTGCCGTGGCTCTCATGTATTACGTGATGCCGGACGTCGAGCAGAAATTTCGCTTTATTACCCCGGGTTCGGTGCTTGCAGTGGTGGTGTGGATCGTCGCCTCCCTCGGTTTTGGCTACTACGTCAAAACCTTCGCCGACTACAACGCCATGTATGGCAGCATCGGTGCGATCATCGTGTTGCTCCTGTACTTCTACATTTCCGCCGCCGTGCTGTTGCTGGGGGCGGAGATGAATGCCGTGATCGAGCACATGTCGGCCGAAGGCAAGGAGCCAGGCGCAAAGGATTTCGATGAGCCCGCGCCCGCGCACGAAAAACAACATGTCTCCGGCCTCGGCCGCGACCACTCCAAACCCACTACCGATGAAGTCTGATCGATGATCCGTGAAATCCTGAAAATGGGCGATGAACGCCTGCTGCGTATCGCCCCACCGGTACCGCCGGAAATGTTCGACAGCCCCGAGCTGTGGCAATTGATCGACGACATGTTCCAGACCATGGAGCACGTGGGCGGCGTCGGCCTGGCCGCGCCGCAGATTGGCGTCGACCTGCAACTGGTGATCTTTGGGTTCGAAGCCAGCGAGCGCTACCCGGATGCGCCGCCGGTGCCGCAGACCATCCTGATCAACCCATTGATCACGCCGCTCAGCCCGGTGCTGGAAGAAGGCTATGAGGGCTGCCTGTCGGTGCCTGGACTGCGTGGCGCGGTGGACCGTTACCAGCAGATTCGCTACGAGGGGTTTGATCCGAAGGGCGAGCCGATCGTACGTTTTGCCGATGGCTTCCACGCGCGGGTGGTGCAGCATGAATGCGATCACCTGATCGGCCGGCTTTACCCCTCGCGCATTACCGACTTCAGCAAGTTCGGCTTTATTGAAGTGATGTTTCCCGACATGGACCCAACCGCTGACGAGTAATCGCCGGCCCGTTGAGAACATAATCTGGGAGGGAGCAGGTTATTTGGCCGGTTTGACGAACCGTAACGTCATCCGGTCCGACTCGCCAATCGCGACATACTTCGCCTTATCCTGCTCCCCCAGCTTCAACGTCGGCGGCAACGTCCACACGCCGGCGGGATAATCCTTGGTGTCCTTCGGGTTGGCGTTGACCTCACTCTGGCCTGCCAGCTTGAACCCCGCATCGGTGGCCAGTTTCACCACCTGGGCGGTGGTCAGGTAACCGCTGTCCTTGATCGCCTCCAGCTCGGCCCCGTCCTTGGCTCGGTGATCTTCCACACCCAGCACGCCACCTGGTTTCAACACCGTGTAAAACGCGCGGAACGTGGCCTCGGCGGTATCGGCCAGCACCCAGTTATGCACATTGCGGAACGTCAGCACGGCGTCCGCCGAAGCAGGTTTGCCGAACACCGGTGCCTTGGGGTCGAACTCGACCACGACTGCCTTGGCATAGCGCGTCGGGTCGGCGGCGAATTTGTTTTTCAGGTTCTCTTCGGACGTGCGCGCATAGGCGCTGCTGCTTGGCGCTTGCACGGCGGCGATGTAATGCCCGTGATCCTTGAGCAACGGCGCCAGCAGTTCGCTGTACCAACCGCCCCCTGGAGTAATTTCGATCACCGTCTGCCTGGCGCCCAGGCCAAAGAATTCCAAGGTCTGCTGCGGGTGGCGATAGCCGTCGCGGGCGCTGTTGGCCGGGTCGCGCCAATTGCCGGCCAACACGCTGGCGTATTGCTGGGCGCTGATCGGTGCGTCGGCGGCCTGGCTGAACGTGGGAACGAGGAGGGCGGTAAGGGACAGAGCTGCAAAGGTCGCTTTCATGATCATCCGAAAAGTGGGCCACTGTGTCGCCGAGGCTAGCATGGGGCCCATACGGGGCGATCACACATTATCCGAGGACGACCTCACTAAACGATCTAAGCCCATCGCGATCATCGGTTTGTTGCGTTTGTAGCGCACCAGCCGCTCGCTGAGGGATTGCGGCAATAGCGTGTCCTGGGTGAAACCCATGCGCTGATACAAACCTTCCAGGTCCGGATGGCACAACAACCACAGCGTGCCTTGCACCTCGGCCGCCGCCGCGGCTATCAATCGCCCCGCCAACCCCTGGCCGCGATACGCCGGGTCGACAAACACGCCGGTCAACCACTGTCCGCCGACCACGGGTGTCAGGCACAGACCGGCGACAATCTCGCTGTCGCGCGCTACCCACAAACGCCCGCCCTTGAGCGCCTTCATCGATGAGTCATGGCTGCGATAAAACTTGTTCAGCAGTGGCCACAGCGGCTCAGCCAGGGGGGCGATGTGCAGTTCGGGCATGGTGTTTGGGCAACATAATCAAGGGCCGGGGATTATAAGCGCCTTCTGTGCGGCAATAGGTGGTATACCCAGTGTTACATCCCCTGTAAGTGGAGCATGCATCATGGCCAAAGGTATGGATTCAAAGAAAGCCGCGAAGAAGAAACCGGCAAAGACCGCCGACGAAAAACGCGCCGACAAGAAAGCCAAGAAAACCGAGACAGGCCTGTTCGGTCACTGAGTTAATGATCATTCCCACGCACCCGCGTGGGAATGCCGCCAGGGACGCTCGGCGTCCCACCTGTGGCTTAGATCGCCGCCAGGGTTTCTTTCACTGCCTGCGCCTGCGGTTCAGTGGTCTTCGCCGCTACCTGCTGCTCTTGCTGCTGCTTCAAACGCTCGGCCACTTGCTTGGAAATGGCGTCCTGCTTTTCCTGCGACATGTTCTGCACATCCGCCTCGGTCAACCCCTGTTCCTTGAGCAATTGCTCACGGATACGCTCGGCCGGGGTTTTGCTCATGTAATCGGTGAAGTCTGCGCGGGCGGAGCTGGTGGTGGAGCCGGTGGCGGGGACATCCGTCGTCACCGTGGTGGCCGCTGTGCTGGCCTGCAACTGCACGCGGGTCTTGGCGAAAGCTTCGTCGATGCGATCACCCGCCTTGTCCAGATCCTTCTGTGCGGCCGGCAGGGTCACGCTTTGCTGCGCCGCTTGCAGGGCACCGCTGTACAGCGTGCTGGCGGCGGCGTTGGCGGGGTCCATGTCGGGACGCGTGATCTTTTGAAGGGTCGACACGGCTTGGGGGTTGTTGTTAACCAGCATGATCGGTCACCTGGGAAAATGTTCGGTGCCATAGCGGGAGCAAATAACATGCCGGGTCCGATAACCCCCGGTTTGACTGGATTTGGCCTGGCCGCCGCGGCAAACATTGTCCCGCAGGCGGCCAACCGTTGCCGTTAATGGGCGATATTTTCCAAGGCCAGGTTGCGCGTACGTGGGCCGAACCAACTGATGGTAATCATCACGATCAGCATGCTGCTGGCAATAAACGCCAACACACCGGGTGTGCCCAGGTGTTCGAGGATAAAACCGATCAACAGGCTGCTGAACACCGTCGACAAGCGACTGAACGAATAGCAGAACCCCACCGCCCGCGCGCGGATATTGGTCGGGAACAGCTCGCTCTGGTAGGAGTGGTAACTGAAGCTCAGCCAGGCGTTGCAGAAGGTGATCATCACCCCGCAGATCACCAGCCCCACCGCCGTGGTCTGCAACGCGAACAGGCTGCCGAAGATCACCGCACCCATGGCGGAGCCGACGATCTGCCATTTGTTTTCAAAGCGGTTGGCCACCTTCACAAACAGCAACGGCCCCAGCGGGTAGGCGAGGGTGATGATAAAGGCGTACAGCAAGCTGTGGGTCACGCTGACACCCTGGCCCGAAAGCAGTGCCGGCAACCAGTTGCCGAAACCAAAGAAGCCGATGGCCTGGAACACATGGAACACAATCAGCATCAACGCACGGCGGCGGTACGGCGGTTGCCAGATGTCGGCAAAACGGCCACTGCCTTGCACGCTGACGGCTTCGGGTTCGTGTTCATCCAGCGGTTTGCCATGGTCTTTCCGGCAGCGTGCCTCCAGGGTGTCCATGATCCTGCCGGCTTCTTCGAAGCGACCTTTCTGCGCCAGCCAGCGCGGTGATTCCGGCAGGCGCTTGCGCAGTTGCCAGATAAACAGCGCAAACACCGCACTGCTCAGCACCACCCAGCGCCAGCCAGACACCCCGAACGGTGCCTGGGGCACCAGCCACCATGACATCAATGCCACGGCCGGCACCGACAGGAACTGGATGAAAAACGCAAAGGCAAACGCCGAGCTGCGCATGCGCTTGGGCACCAGTTCCGACAGATAGGCGTCGATGGTCACCAGCTCGATGCCCAGGCCGATGCCCACCAGGAAACGCATGCCGATAATGCCCAGCGCGGATGTCTGAATGCCCATCAACACCGTGGCGACGGTGTACCAGATCAAGGCAAAGGTGAAGATCGCCCGGCGCCCGAAGCGGTCGGCAATCGGGCTGAGCAGGCTGGCGCCGAGGAACAGGCCGAGGAAGGTCGCCGAGGCGAACGCCGCCTGGTCGGAGAAGCCAAACACGCCCTCGCTGCCGGTGTGGAAAATCCCGTCACTGATCAGGCCGGGGCTGATGTAGGCGGTCTGGAACAAATCATACAGCTCGAAAAAACCGCCGATCGACAGCAGCGCCACCAGGCGCCAGACCGTGGCAACGGCGGGCAGGCGGTCGATACGCGCGCTGATATGGGCGGCGCGGATCGGGTCGATGCCGTCTGTAGCAGGGAGTGCAGGCATGGCGGGGAAAACTCAGTCAGTGATGGGGATATCGAAGGTCTGAAATGCATCGTCCAGCGGATGGTAACCCAACACCCGCGCGGTTTCGCTCAGGTCCAGGCGCTTGAAACGGTTATTGGAAATGCCATGGGCGATCAGGTGTTTCACGCCCTCGGCCTCCACTGCACGCTGCAGCAGCTGCACGGCGTCCCGCGGGCTGAGCCAGGCACTGAGGTCGCGGGCGTTGTTCAGGTCGTGGGTTTCAACGAATTCGAACGCGCCGATGCGCAGGGCAATCGTCGACAGCGGGGTTTTCGCCGCGTAGTAGCCACACAGCGCTTCGCCGTAGCATTTGCTCACGCCATACAGGTTGCCCGGCATCACCTGCATGCCTGGGGTGATCTGCCGGTCTACCGGGTAGCCTTCGATAGTTTGCGCGCTGCTGGCGAACACCAGGCGCTGTACACCCGCCGCCACAGCGGCTTCGAACAGGTAGGTGGTGGCGAGAATATTGTTCGGCAGCAATTCGTCGAACGTGGCGCTGGCGTGGGGGATGCCCGACAGGTGCACGATCACATCGATGCCTTCGAGCAGGTTGGCCAGGCTGGCTTTGTCGCTGAGGTCGGCGTGCACGAAGCGGTGTTCGCCCAGGTCGAAACCAGGCGCGATGCGGTCGGTGAGGGTGAAACGGTAGCGGTCTCTCGAGGCTTCGAAAAACGTCTTGCCGATTCTGCCGCAGGCGCCGGTGAGCAGTACGTTGAGTCCTTTCACGGGCATGTCCTTAGTTATGCCCGTCGAGGGCGAAGAGTTGGAAGCCGTGGTGCTGGCCGAGGCGCTGGTAGTAGGCGGCAATGGCGGGGTAGGCCGGGCGCGCCATGGGCGTCATCTGCCAGCGGTGCACCGAGAGGCCGATGAGGATGTCGGCGAGGGTGAATTCATCGCCGGCAACAAAGGCCCCGGTTTTGCTCAGTTGTTGCTCGAGGATGCCCATCTTGTCGTTCCATCGTTGCACGGCGGCTTCAATCTGCGCCGCGTCCAGGCCGTCCGGGTTATTGCGTACCAGGGCGGTGAAAGCATCGCCCCAGGCACGGTTGAGCTCGACGGCCTGCCAGTCGATCCACTGCTCGACCCGGGCCCGTGGTGCGGGCTCGATGGGCAGCAGGTCGTGGCGCTGGTAAAGCCCCACGAGGTAGCGGCAGATGGTATTGGACTCCCACAGCACGCCGTGGTCGTCGATCAGCACGGGTATCTGCGCGTTGGGGTTCAGGGCGAGGAATTCGGCGGACTGGGTGGGCTGGAAGCCGATGCCCCAGTCTTCGCGCACGTAGTCGATGCCCAGTTCCTGGCAGGTCCAGAGCACTTTGCGCACGTTGATGGAGGACGTGCGACCCAGGATTTTCAGTGAATGTGCCATGGTGCTTTCCTTGCGATGGAGAACAGCCAATCTAGCAGGCGGGAGAAGCTACGGCGATGCCTCCGAGCGGGCGGGGTCAAAATGTGGGAGGGGGCTTGCCCCCGATAGCCATGGGTATCTACACAACTTGCAGATCCTGACAAATCTCTCTGTGGTGAGCGGGCTTGTCCCGCGTTGGGCTGCGTAGCAGCCCCAGTAAAGAAGAATGCGGTGTATCAGACACTCTGTAGAGGCTGGTTTTGGGGCTGCTACGCAGCCCAGCGCGGGACAAGCCCGCTCGCCACAACAGTCCTGTCTGCCGGACGTTCAGTGTTGAGCCAAAGGTGTGTGGATACCTAAGCCCCGATAGCGTGTCAGCCACCAAATGTTCTGGCTGACATTCTGCTTTCGGGGGCAAGCCCCCTCTCACATTTTGACCGCGTAGGGACTACGTGCTCTCGCGAACCTGCAACTCAAACCCCATGTCCACCACCGGCTTGGCGATCCTGTTGCCCGCCATGATCGTCAACAAATGCTCCGCCGCCCGCCGCCCGATCGCTTCCCTGGGGGTACTGATGCTGCTCAGGCGCGGCACCATGAAGGACGACGCCGGCAAGTCGTTGAAGCCCAGCACCGCGACACGTTCTGGGACTTTGATTCCGTGGCGCATGGCTTCCAGCAGCGCGCCCTGGGCCAGGTCGTCGTTGCCGAAGAAGATCGCATCCACATCCGGATGGGTGGCCAGCAGTTGCAGGAACAGCTCGCCGCCCAGGCCCACCGAGGAAGGGCGTGGTGTCAGCAGTTCCAGCGTCGGGTCGTACAGGCCCGCCTGTTGCAGCGCACGGCGGAAGCCTTCGCCACGCAGCAGGGTGCGTTGGTCCAGTTGCGCGCCGATATACGCCAGGCGCTTACGCCCACGGGAGATCAAATGTGCGGCCGCGGTTTCACCCGCCGCCAACTGCGAGAAGCCCACGCAGTTCACGCCGGCATTGGGGTCCAGGTCCATCATGTACACACACGGCACATTACTGGCCTCGACCATCCGTCGGGCGCTTTCGGTGCGATCGAAGCCGGTCAACAACAGTCCGCGAGGCTGATAGGCCATGTAGTTGCGCAGCAGGTTTTCCTCTTCGTCGCGCGAATAGTGGGAGTTGCCGATCAGTACTTCAAAGCCCTTGGGCCGCAGCACTTGGTGGATGGCTTCGAGGGTTTCGATAAACAGCAGGTTGGACAACGACGGCACCAATACCACCACCGAATGGCTCTGGGCCGAAGCCAGGGCACGGGCGGCGGGGTTGACCACGTAGTTGAGTTCGGCAGCGGCGTGCTGGACTTTTTCCACCAGCTCGGTGGCCACGGTGCTGATGCCGCGCAACGCGCGGGAGGCGGTAATCGGGCTGACGCCGGCCAGGCGGGCAACTTCGTTAAGGGTAGGGCGACCGGTGGTGCGGGTATTTTTATCGTTCTTGGAGGTCATCAGGCGGCTTGCCAAACAAAAATCGAGGCACTAAGGTAGCGCTGTCTCCAAAAGGCTGCAAATTATTGAACTATGGGTTGCCTGATCCGGTTCAAATGATTGGAGCGGATGCACGCGTCACTCCATAAAAATGACAAGACGGCGCGGGAAAAGCCTGTTTTTGCACTTGCCTTACGGCGTGCAAAGGTAGCGCTATCTGCGTCTTGAGGTGTTTCATGAGTCAACCTGTTACCGCCCTGGTCATCATGGGTGTTGCCGGCTGTGGCAAAACCAGCGTCAGCGAGGCCCTGTGCCGCCTGAACGGTGCCACCGCCATTGAAGGCGACAGCTTTCACCCCGCCGCGAACATTGAAAAGATGAGCGCCGGCCACCCCCTCAACGACGACGACCGCGCCGGTTGGCTCGACATCCTGTGCGATGAACTGCGCCGTTCGCTCGAAGCCGGTGAACATCCGGTACTCACTTGCTCCGCGCTGAAAAAGAAATACCGCGACCACCTGCGCGAAGCCGCGCCGGGCCTGGGCTTTGTATTCCTGGAGCTGACCCGCGAAGTCGCCGCCGACCGCGTGTCCCATCGCCCCGGCCATTTCATGCCGGCCAGCCTCATCGACAGCCAGTTCGCCACCCTTGAATCGCCCAAGGGCGAGCCGCTGACCTTGGCCCTCAACGCCAGCGAAGACAGCGTCGAGGAGTTGGCCAGGCAGACCAACGCCTGGTGGCTGACACACGGTTTTGAACCATCCAACTGATTTTTTGCCGGAAAAGATAGCGCTATCCCCGGCAGGAAATTCAACACCCGCTTTAATAACAACAACAAACAGGAGAGACCCCCCATGTTTGGCATGTCCCACGAGTCGTACCTGCTGTTAGATGCAGTCGTTACCATCATCGGGCTGATCGTCTTGATCACCCGCTTCAAGGTTCACCCATTTATTGCGCTGATCATCGCGGCCGGCTTCCTTGGCCTGACCTCGGGCATGCCGGTGGACAAGATCATCAAGGCGTTCCAGGACGGTTTCGGCGGGGTGCTCGGCTTCGTCGGCATCATCCTCGCGCTGGGCACCATGCTCGGCAAGATGATGGCCGAATCCGGCGGTGCCGATCAGATCGCCCAGACCCTGATCCGCGCCTTTGGCAAGGACAAGGTCCAGTGGGCCATGATGTTCGCCGCGTTCCTGGTGGGCATTCCGCTGTTCTTCGAGATCGGCTTTGTACTGCTGATCCCGTTGGTGTTTATCGTTGCGCGCCGCACCGGCGTGTCGCTGATCAAGATCGGCATCCCACTGCTCGCTGGCCTCTCGGCAGTCCACGGCCTGGTGCCGCCGCATCCGGGCCCGCTGCTGGCCATCGGGGTGTTTGGCGCCGACATCGGCAAGACCATCCTGTACGGCCTGATCGTCGCGCTGCCGACGGCCATCATCGCGGGCCCGATCTTCGGTACGTTTATCGCCAAGTACATCCCGGGCAACCCGTCCCAGGAACTGGTCGACCAACTGGCCCGCGAGCCTGAGAACAAAAACCTGCCGAGCTTCAGTATCACCCTGGTCACCGTGCTGCTGCCGGTGTTCCTGATGCTGCTCAAAACCTTCGCCGACATCGCCTTTGCCGAAGGCAACGTGGTGCGCAACTGGATGGACATGATCGGTCACCCGATCACCGCCTTGCTGCTGGCGTTGCTGCTGTCGCTGTACACCTTTGGCAGTCGCCAGGGCATCCATTCCAAGCAGATCCTCAAGCTGCTCGACGCCAGCCTTGCACCGACCGCCGCGATCATCCTGATCATCGGTGCCGGTGGTGGTTTCAAGCAGATGCTGGTGACCAGCGGCGTGGGTGACGTGATCGGCCACATGGCGGTGAACGCACAGATCAACCCGATCCTGCTGGCGTGGCTGGTGGCGGCGGTGATTCGCGTAGCGACCGGTTCGGCCACCGTGGCGACCATTACCGGCGCGGGCATCGTAGTGCCGGTGGTGGGGATGATTCCCGGGGTTAACCGTGAGCTGCTGGTGTTGGCGACGGGGGCGGGTTCGTTGATCCTGTCTCACGTCAACGATGCGGGGTTCTGGCTGGTGAAGCAGTACTTCAACATGACCGTGGCCGAGACCTTCAAGACCTGGACGGCGATGGAGACCATCCTGTCCGTTGTGGCACTGATCTTTATCATGTTGCTGTCGTTGGTGGTCTAACAGACACACTACAAGGCAAGGGTGAAAACCCAATCAACTGTGGGAGGGGGCAAGCCCCTCCCACAGGTTGACCACATTTGTTCAGGTGGAACGGGTCAGGCTTTAGCGACCAGCCCATCCGCCCGGAACATCCCGCGAATCCCGCGCACCGCCTGGCGAATCCGGTCCTGGTTCTCGATCAGCGCGAAGCGCACATGATCATCCCCATACTCGCCAAACCCAATCCCCGGCGACACACAGACCTTCGCCTCCAGCAGCAGCTTCTTGGCAAATTCCAGTGAACCCATGGCGGCATACGCCTCGGGAATCTTCGCCCAGACGTACATCGACGCCTTGGGATTCTCCACCATCCAGCCCAGCTCATGCAGGCCCTTGACCAGCACATTGCGACGCTGGCGGTACTGCTCGGCGATGTCCTTCACGCACTGTTGGTCGCCTTCCAGTGCGGCAATCGCGGCGACTTGCAGCGGGGTGAAGGTGCCATAGTCGTGGTAGCTCTTGATCCGCGCCAGGGCGTTGACCAGTTCCGGGTTGCCCACCATGAAACCGATGCGCCAGCCGGCCATGTTGTAGCTCTTGGACAGGGTGAAAAACTCCACCGCAATGTCCTTGGCGCCCGGCACCTGCATGATCGACGGGGCTTTCCAGCCGTCGTAGACGATGTCGGCGTAGGCCAGGTCATGCACCACCAGCACGTCGTACTGCTTGGCCAGGGCGATCACCCGTTCGAAGAAATCCAGCTCCACGCACTGCGCGGTCGGGTTGGACGGGAAGCCGAGGATCATCATCTTCGGCTTGGGGATCGACCCACGGATCGCCCGTTCCAGCTCGGCGAAGAAGTCCACGCCTGGAATCAGCGGCACCGAACGCACCTGGGCGCCGGCAATCACGGCACCGTAGATATGAATCGGGTAGCTCGGGTTGGGCACCAGCACCGTATCGCCCTGGTCCAGGGTGGCCAGCATCAGATGCGCCAGGCCTTCCTTGGAACCGATGGTCACGATGGCTTCGGTCTCGGGGTCGATGTCCACTGCGTAGCGATCCTTGTACCAGCGCGAAATTGCCCGGCGCAGACGCGGAATGCCTTTGGAGGTGGAATAGCCGTGGGTGTCTTCACGCTGGGCGACGGTGACCATCTTCTCCACGATATGGGGAGGCGTGGCGCCGTCGGGGTTACCCATGCTCAAGTCGATGATGTCTTCGCCGCGCCGACGCGCAGCCATCTTCAGCTCGGCAGTGATATTGAAAACGTAAGGGGGGAGTCGATCTATGCGCGCAAAGCGGCGCGGCGAACCTTGGTCGGCCATTGTTGCCTCGAGAGTACGTAAGCGCCCGGAACCGTCCGAGCGACGTCGGCCACTGCGGTGGCCTGCGGGGCAGACAATACGGTCGATGATGGCCAGTTGTCCAGATGTGTCGGGAAATTTTCTGCATGGAGTACTGCAAGGATATGCCCCTATACTCGATACGGGTTTGTTCCCTCATAAGAAGGAGACTGTTCAGATGGATCAGCAGACAAAACAACCGTTAGAGCCGCGCATGGAAGACGGCAAGGCCCTGGTGATCGCCGGGGTGCAAGGGCGTTATTCGAAGGCCACCGTGGGCGATATCCCCAAGTTGTGGAGTGTGTTCGACGAAAGCGTAAAACACATCAAGAAACGCGTCGGCGGGGTGACCTACGGCGTTTGCCATAACCCCAGCCACGGTGAATTCGATTACATGGCCGGGGTGGAAGTACCGTCCAAGGGCGATGTGCCGAGCAACTTCGAGTGCGTCGAACTGCCTGCGCACCACTACGCGGTGTTCCCGCACTATGGCCCGGTGCAGGCACTGGAGCAGACCTATGAGCGCATCATGTTCGAGTGGTTGCCGCACTCGGGCTACAAGGTGGCGGGGGCGGATTTCGAGCGCTATAGCGCGGATTTTGATGGGCGCAAGGGCACGGGCACGGTGGAGATCTGGTTGCCCGTGGAACACAAGTAACCCACTGGCTGAACGCTTGTCTCGCCGCAACCACAGGACGTTCAGCCACCAAAGCTGAGTTGATAGCCCTGCGCAGATTGACGTATGGCTTTCGCTACATCAGGGGCCAACCGGCAGTAATCGTCTTCGCGCTTGAGCACGGCTTCCAGGGTTTGAAGGAGTGCCTGAATGCGCGTTTCGGGATTTTCAATTTCGCAGGTTCTTGCAAATTCCAGGATGCCCAGGCGTGCGGCAAACAATGATTTGTTACCGGACAGGTCAAGTGCCAGTGAGTCCTCAGGGAGATAGGCGGTGGTGTTCACAATGTCGTATACCGGTGCCAGCCGGGTATCCGATTTCAGCGGGTCGCTATAGAGCACGCCGAAGTTCTTCAAGTGAGCGTCGCCATTACCCACTATGCAGCTCAGTGCCACGCTGTCGAACAATTGATCGAGCGAGCTGCGTTGATGTTCTGGGGCGCAGAACACGCGTACGGCCTTGGCGATCGCTGCGTAGCTCTTAGTGTACTTCTGCTCCGCAGACAGGCCCATCAAGGTGGTCATGTCTTCGAAACCCAGCGGGTTGAGCTGCTCGTCCCGATCAAAGCGCCGCATGATGAACAGCTTATGATTCTGCGACAGGTAAAACGGTGGCACCGGCAAGCCTGCATCCCGGGCGATGGACATGCACAGGTACTCATTGATGGCCAACCCCGGAAACTCATCGCGCCCGCTTTTGATAATCAGGTCGTTGGTTTTCGACGTGAATTTCTGCGCGGATGCCTGCGGTTTTTCCGGCACCAGTACTTTGGGCTGCACGCCAGAAATACCTGCTCGCAGGATGTAGCGATCCACCAGTTCGGCGAACAGATCCTCCGCGCCGTCCCAGGCGAGAATTTCGTTGAGGTTTTCTCCGCTGGAGGGAGGGCTGTTGCGCAGGATCAGATCGTTTACTTGATCTGAAGACACGAACACCCTACCAATCGGTGCACTGCTGCCCGAGAGTGCCAGCAACAACATCGGATCGACCTTGACCGTCTTGGCGAGGCGATTGCGCAATTGCTCCAGAACGTAGCCTTCCGGCAGGTTCATCTGGAAGATGGGGTGAAGTTCTCGGCGGCGATATTCTTCGGCGCGAACGGGCATCGTCAGGCTGACTGCGGTTTGTGCCTGCAGGTTATCGCCGTAGCGAAACAAATAGTCGTTGGCACTCATCAACACGCTGCCGCTTTTACCTTGAGGGGTATGAACGCGCAAATGGGGGCTAATCATTGAACAAGTCCTCCAGTTCCTCCAGGGTCGGCAGGGTCACAGGCACTAATTTGAATTCGCTGCCCAAGGCGGCAATCACTCGGGCATAGGCATTCATTGAGACCGAGAGGCTGCCTTGTTCGACTTCTATCAGCTTCTGCCGGGTAACCCCTGCAAGTTTCGCCAGATCCGCTTGTTTATAGCCACGGTTAAGTCGCATGGCGCGAATTTGGCTGCCTAGTCGCTGAGTGATAACCGAAGTATCCATGTCATATATTCATTACTTTTTAATTGAAAGTTATATATACGTTACATTTAAAGTAAGTCAATACCGCTTCGACCCAACACCCACCTCAACCTCCGCTCATACCCAATCCGGCCCTTATACGCCTCCCCGCTGTCCACCCATCCTGCGCCCAGATACAACCCCATCGCCGCCACATTGTCCGTGTCCACCGACAACTCCAGCGCCTTGATCTGCGGCCACACCTGCAATGCCGCCGCCGGCAAGGCTTGCAAACAGGCCTTGCCGAATCCACGCCCTTGCTGCTGCCGATCCACCTGCAATGCATGCAGCGTTGCGCTGTGTTCATCGGCCCAGTGGGGCAGGCAGGGTGGGCGTTTAAGCAGGAGGAAGGCCACCGGAGTGTCGTCGGCCAGCAGGGCAAAGCCTTTGACGCCGGGGCTGGGCTTGGCCAGGAGCGAATTGAGGGCGCAATACATGTCGCCGCAAAACGGCAGCTGTTCAGGGTGAACTTCGATGGCGCTGACGTGCTGTTGTTGCACGGCATTCAGCGTCTCGTAGGCGACAAGGCGGGTTTGCATCGGCGTGTCCGAACAGCGGCAAGGAAGGGCGCAGTCTATCGGGTTTGTGCTGGACGACATTATTTTTCAACGGGCTGTCGATTTGCCCGAGGGCCGTTCGACTAAGGGTGTCTTCCGTGATTTTCCAACCCGAAGGAGTATCGCCATGAGTACCGCCATCAACACCCTGATCGAGCAATGGAAGCAAGCCGTGCTTTCCCGGAATATCCATAAGATTGTCAGCTATTACGCCGACGATATCGTCTCGTTCGACGCCGTGACCGCCCTGCAATTCAAAGGCAAGGCGGCCTACCGTGCGCACTGGGAGGCCTGCATGGAGCACTGCCCCGGCCCGGGCATTTTCGAGTTCCACGAACTGCGTATCGTCGAGTCCCAGGACAGCGCATTTGCCCACTGGCTGGCCCACTGCGGCGGTGCCGGGCCGGATGGTGAAGTGAAGGCTTGCTGGATGCGCGTGACCGCTGGTTATCAACGCTTCAACGGCGACTGGAAGGTGGTGCATGAGCACTGGTCGGCGCCGTTCGACATGGCCAGCGGTACAGCACTGTTCGACCTGAAACCTTGAGCGCCGCGAACTATAGTCAATCGTTGCGAAAACGGAGAACGCCATGAAATACCTCTGCCTGATCTACAGCAACGAGCAGGTGCTGCACACCTCGCCGGACAGCCCCGCAGACCCGGAATGTCTTGCCTACGCGCAGTCCATCCAAAAAAGCGGGCGGATGCTCGCCGCCGAGCCGCTGGAGTCGGTAACCACGGCCACCACGGTGCGCATGCGCAATGGCAAGCTGTCGATCATCGACGGGCCGTTTGCCGAAACCAAGGAACAGCTCGCCGGCTTCTACCTGATCGAAGCCAAGGATTTGAACGACGCGATCCAGGTGGCCGGTGGGATTCCGGCCGCCCGGGTCGGCAGTGTGGAAGTGCGCCCCGTTCGCGAATTGAATCTCTGAACACAACAACCATAAGACTTGAGGAGGTTTAGCCATGCCTACGCAACCTGCCGAATTTGAACTGTCCATCAGTCGCTTGATCGATGCACCGCGCAGCCGCGTATTCCGCGCCTGGACCGAGCCCACCTTGCTGCAGCAGTGGTGGGGCCCCCACGGTATGACCACCTCCGAGTGCGAAATGAACCTGTGGGTCGGCGGGCTGTTTCGCACCCTGATGCGCGCGCCCGATGGCAGCGAGTACCCGACCCAGGGCGTGTTCCTGGAGATCGATGCGCCCAATCGCCTGGTGTTCACCGATGCCTTCAGGCCGGGCTGGATCCCTTCGGGCAAGCCGTTCATGAGTGCTGAAGTCACCTTTGAGGAACAAGAGGGCAAGACCCTCTATACCGCCCGCGCCATGCACTGGAGCGCTGAAGACAAACAGGCCCACGAAGCCATGGGCTTTCACGACGGCTGGGGCCAGAGCCTGGACCGCCTGGTGACGTTGGTGACCCAGGGTATGCCTGATTGACGTCGGCAATCGAGGCCATTTACCGCAGCGAATCCCGGCGCGTCCTGGCTACGCTGATCCGCCTGCTCGGGGATTTCGACCTCGCCGAAGAAGCCTTGCACGAGGCGTTCTTCGTCGCGGTCGAGCGCTGGCCGCAAGAGGGAGTGCCGGACAACCCACGGGCCTGGCTGGTGTCGACCGGACGCTTCAAGGCCATCGACCGTTTACGCCGCCAGGCCCGCTTTACCCCGTTATTGCAGGCGCAGGCCGACGCACTGGAAGCCGCTGACTGGAGCGTTGAGGACGTGGAAGACGACCGCCTGCGCCTGATCTTCACCTGCTGCCACCCAGCGTTGGCGGCCGACGCCCAGGCGGCGCTGACCTTGCGTGAGATCTGCGACCTCACCACCGAAGAAATCGCCCGCGCCTTTCTGGCCACCCCGACCACCATCGCCCAGCGCATCGTGCGCGCCAAGGGCAAGATTCGCGAGGCCAACATCCCTTATCAGGTGCCGTCGCTGGCCGAGTTGCCCGAGCGCCTCGACAGCGTGCTGCGGGTGATTTACCTGGTGTTCAACGAAGGCTATTCGGCGTCCATGGGCGCGGACCTTACGCGCGAGGACCTGACCCGCGAAGCCATTCGCCTCGGCCGCCTGCTGCTGGAGTTGCTGCCGGAGCCGGAAGTGATGGGCCTGCTGGCGCTGATGCTGTTGCACGAGTCCCGCCGCGCGGCGCGCACCTCGGCCAGCGGCGAGCTGGTGTTGTTGGATGAACAGGATCGTTCGCGGTGGGACGCGTCGTTGATGGCCGAAGGTTGTGGGCTGGTGGAACAGGCCCTGAGCCGTCGCGGCTTTGGCCCGTACTGCCTGCAAGCGGCGATTGCAGCGGTGCATGCCGAAGCGCCCAGCGCCGGGGAAACGGATTGGCCGCAGATTATCGGGCTCTACGATGTGTTGCTCAGTGCCGTGCCGTCGCCGGTGATCGAGTTGAACCGCGCCGTGGCGGTGGCCATGGGCGAAGGGCCGCTGGCGGGGCTGCAGTTGGTGGAAGGCATTCTGGCGCGCGGGGCGTTGCTGGATTACCACTTGGCGTATTCGGCGCGGGGCGAGTTTTGTCGGCAATTGGGGCGGGTGGAAGAGGCCCGGGCAGCCTACGAAAAAGCCTTGTCACTGACCCGGCAAATTCCGGAAAAGCAATTCCTGGAACGCCGCCTGGCCGAACTCAATCCCCCCAAGCAATGAAGATCACTCCAGCATCTTCCCCAACAACCAACTCCCCGCCGGCCCCGGCGGATGGTGCCGGGACCACAGTGCATCCACGGCTACCGAGCGCGGCCAACCGCGGGCCTTGAGTTCGACCAGTTGCCCGCCACCAAAGCGCTCCACCAGCCAGCGCGGAATCGGTGCCCAGCCAAACCCCAATTGGGCCATCTCCAACAGCATCAGGTAACTGGGGGCCGACCACACACGGCCGTTGGCGCGGGTTTCGTTCGGGTTGATGATGCTGGCCAGGCGCAATTCGCGGTGCTGTTGCAGGGTGTGCGCGGTGAGGGTACCGACGCCCGCCAGCGGATGTCTGGGTGACACGAACAGGGCAATTTCCGTGCGCTCGTCCACGGGGGCGCGGGTCAGGTCTGGCGGATACTCTTCCTGGTGTTCAATAAACGCAATCTGCGCGCGACCGCTTTGGACCAGGGCGATCAGGTCTTCGCACTCGGCGATCAGGCATTCCAGCTCCAGGTCCGGGTAGCGCTGTTCAAAGGCGCTGAGGGCGACCTCGAAACGGTCGGACTGGTAGGTGTCGGACATGGCGATACTCAGCTTCGGCTCCAACCCCTGGGCCAACTGGCTCGCCGCCAATTCCAGCCGGCTGCTGGCCTCCAGCACCTGCTCGGCGCGTTGCAGCAACACATGGCCCGCCGGCGTCAGCGTCGGCTTGCGGCTGCTGCGATCGAACAGCACCACATCCAGGTCAATCTCCAGGCTCGCCACGGCCGCGCTGACGGTGGACTGGCTCTTGCCGAGCTTGCGCGCCGCCGCCGAAAACGAGCCTTGGGTGGCCGCCTGCACAAACGCCTGCAGCACTTCGTTAGAGGCCATGACTATCGCCTTGATCGATGGTTATTGGTTATGAAGTATCGAGTCAAAGGCTAATGATGGCAACCATCGTCACTCACGGAGCCGGGTCATGAACCCTACCAAGTCGATTACTGAACGTGTTTGCCAGGCCATTGGTTTCGAAGCCCTGGCGTTGTTGATCTGCACCCCGTTGCTGGCGTGGATCATGGACAAGCCTGCCCTGGAGATGGGCATGGTCACTCTGGCGATCAGCCTGTTGGCGCTGGCCTGGAACGTGATTTTCAACGGCCTGTTCGACCGCCTCAAGGCGCGCCTGCAACTGGCCAGCAACGGTTGGACCCGCGTGCTGCACGCCTTGATGTTTGAAGGTGGGTTGATCCTGGTGTGTGTACCGCTGATTGCCGCCTGGCTGAACATCAGCCTGGTGCAGGCGTTTATCCTCGACATAGGCGTACTGCTGTTTTTTCTGCCGTACACCTATGTGTATCACTGGGGGTATGACGTCCTGCGCGACAAGCTCCTACAGAAACATGCCGCCCGACGCCTCGATACGCTGGCCGGTGATCCAGGCACTACCGTCGGCGAGCAGGCTGGCAATCGCGCCGCCGATATCGTCCGGTAACCCGGCGCGGCCCAAGGCGGTATTGCTGGCGACCATGGCGTTGAGGTTGGCGTTGTCGCGCACGGCACCACCGCCGAAGTCGGTTTCAATGGCGCCGGGGGCCAGGATGTTAACGCTGATGCCACGCCCGCCCAGCTCTTTGGCCTGGTAGCGGGTCAGCACTTCCATCGCGCCTTTCATGGCGGCGTAAGCGGCGTAGCCGGGCAGGCTGAAGCGCGCCAGGCCACTGGAAATATTGACGATGCGCCCACCGTCGCGGATCAACGGCAACAGCTGTTGGGTCAGGAAAAACGGACCCTTGAATTGGATCGCCACCAATTGATCGAACTGCGCTTCGGTGGTCTCGGCGAAGCTGGCGTGAATGCCGATACCGGCATTGTTGATCAGAAAATCGAAGCGGTCCTGTGCGAAAACGTCCTTGAGCACGCCAGCAACCTCACCGACGAAATCAGCAAACGTCGCGCTCTGGCTCACGTCCAGTTTCAGCATCGCGGCACGGCCGCCCAGCTGTTCGATCTGTGCGACCAATGCCTGCGCTTCATCGGCCTTGCTGTGGTAAGTGCCAATGATGTCGACGCCTTGTGCCGCCAGGTGCAGGGCGGTGTTTTTGCCCAGGCCACGGCTGGCCCCGGTGATCAATGCGATTTTACGGGTCATGGTGCAGTCCTCTGATGTGATCGTGGGAAGAAGTGTATTTGTCCGTGGATAACGTGATAAACAGCGCTATACCGGAATCACTGGCCGGATAAGGCGAACAATCCCATGAACAAACTGGAGCTGCTGCGCACCTTTGTGCGCGTCACTGAGCTGTCGAGTTTCACCGGTGCCGGCGAGAGCCTGGGCCTGCCGCGCTCCACGGTGTCGGAACATGTGCAGGCGCTGGAAGAGCTGCTCGGCGCCCGCCTGTTGCAGCGCACCACGCGCAAGGTGCAGGCCACCCAGGATGGCCGCGTGCTGTATGAGCGCAGCAAGGATTTGCTCGCGCACATGGAGGAGTTGGAAGGGCTGTTTCGCCAGGACGAAGCGCAACTGGCCGGGCGGATTCGGGTGGACATGCCCAACATGATGGCGCGGGACCTGATCCTGCCGCGTCTGCCGCAATTCATGGACGCGCACCCGCTGATCGAACTGGAGATCAGCACCACCGACCGCCAGGTCGACCTGCTCGCCGAAGGCTTCGATTGCGTGCTGCGCGTGGGCGCGCAGCCGGACCAGAGCGTGGTGGCGCGGCTGCTGTGCAGCATGCCGATGATCAACTGCGCGAGCGCCACCTACCTGCAACGCTATGGCGTGCCCCGGACACTGGCCGACCTCGCCGACCATCACCTGGTGCATTACGTGCGGCCGTTGGGTTCACGCTCGGCGGGGTTTGAGTACGTGCAGGGCAACAAGGTGCTGCGCATTCCCATGGGCGGGCGGGTCACGGTCAACAGCACCGATGGCTACAAGTCCGCCTGCCTGGGCGGTTTCGGGATTATTCAGGTGCCGGCCCTGGGCATGGGTGACGAATTGGCCAGCGGGGAGCTGGTGGCTGTCCTGCCGGACTATCCCGCACCACCGCTGGATGTATCCCTGCTCTACGCCGGGCAGCGACATTTACCTCTGCGGGTGCGGGTGTTCATGGACTGGCTGGCGGCCATTCTGCATTCGCAGCTTTAACGCCGCGCCGACAGCTGTTGCGGCGCCAGGAAGGCGTCGTGGAAGTAATCGCGAAATGCCTGCATTGCCGGGGTAAAGGCGCGTTCGCGGTGCCAGGCCAGGCCGACGCTCATGGGCGTGACGGGGTCGGTGACGGTCAGGGTTTCGATGCGCTTGCCTTCCAGCGACCAGGGCCGGTGCACCAGGTCCGACAGGATCGCCACGCCGCTGCCATTGGCGACCATGCTGCGCACCGCCTCCACCGAACTGGTGCGCAGCCGCACCTTGGGCGTTTGCCCGGCCTGTTCCCAGTACCGCATGGCGCTGTGTTCGGCCTCATCGACGGTGAGCAGGATGTACGGCTCCTGCGCCACATCCGCCAGGCTCACCGCACCGCGTTCGCATAATGGGTGATGGCTGGGCAGCCATAAACGACGTTCCGAGTTGAACAGGATTTCCGAGACGATCGCCGGGTGAGTGAGGTTCGCGGTGAGGACCACGGCCATGTCGAACTGGCCGTCGAGCAGGCCCTGTTCGATGGCCTGGCGCTCCTGCTCGAACACCTCCAGAGTCACATCCGGGTGCCAGTGCTCCATGCGCTGCAGGTGGTGCGGCAGGAAGTAACCCAGCACCGTGTAGCTGGCCGCCAGCCGCAGCACGCCGCTGGCGCGGTAGTCGGGCAACGGGCTGTTCAGCGCATCGTCGACACTGCGCACAATCACGTAGGCGCGGTTGAGAAAGTGGCGCCCGGCATCGGTCAGGTTCATGCCCTGGGCCGAGCGCACAAACAGCTGCACGCCGAGCAGCGCTTCCAGCTCCTTGATCGCCGTGGTCACGGCAGACTGGGAGATGTTCAGGTGAATCGCCGCCTGGGAAATCTGGCCGATTTCGGCGGTGGCCACGAAGTAGCGGATTTGGCGCAAGGTCAGGGACATGGATTTATCTGATTTTCAGAAGATAGGTCATCTGATAATAGATCTTCCCAAGGGGTCAAGCCGCAGCCTACTTTCGAGCATCACCTTTTGGCGGAGCGCCCCCGATGCAGGCAGTGGATTTCAATTCAGACATGGGCGAAGGCTTCGGTCCCTGGACCATCGGCGACGGCGTCGACGCGGAGCTGATGGCCTATATCAGCTCGGCCAATATCGCCACCGGCTTCCATGCCGGCGACCCCGGCACCATGCGCCGCACCGTCGCGCGTGCCAAGCAATTGGGGGTGGCCATCGGTGCGCATCCGGGCTTTCGCGACATGGTGGGCTTCGGTCGTCGGCATATCCATGCACCCGCCCAGGAACTGGTGGACGACATGCTCTATCAACTGGGTGCCCTGCGCGAAATCGCCCGCGCCCAGGGCATGACCCTGCAACACATCAAGCCTCATGGCGCGCTCTACATGCACCTGGCCCGCGACGAAGAAGCCGCGCGCCTGCTGGTACAGAACCTGCAAATCATCGAGCCGACGCTGTTGCTGTACTGCATGCCCAACTCGGTGATCTGGCGCGTGGCCAAGGAACTCGGGCAGCCGGTGGTGCGCGAATTCTATGCCGACCGTGAGTACGATCTAACCGGCTCCATTGTGTTTACCCGCAACGTACGTGCGCTGGATCCGGCCACGGTCGCGGCCCGTGTCCTACGGGCGTGTCAGACGGGGCTGGTGCGTACCGTAGAAGGCGAAGACCTGTTTATTGAATTCGACTCCATCTGCCTGCACAGCGATACCCCCGGCGCGCTGGAGTTGGTGGAGGCCACCCGTGAAGCGTTGGACCAGGCCGGTATCACAGTCAAGACCCCCTAATAAGATCGTACATTTACTTTTTTGCCTGCCTTTCTATAACGATTCCAAGAGGAACAGACATGGCTGAAACGTCCCCCATCCGCTACAGCTTCGGCGGTGATGAACACTTGTTCGCCGAAGTCAGCGAGAGCATGTCCCTTGAGGCTTTTTTCAAGGGCATGGCCGTGACCCGTGCCGTGGAACGCCTGGCGCTGGAGGGCGTGCTGGATGTGTGCCTGGCCAATGCCTCGTTCCAGATTCGCTTCGACCCCGACCGCATCGCCCCCCATGTGCTGCTCGACGCCGTGCAGAGCGCCGAAGCCCAGGCCGTGGCCGAACGCACCCTGCACACGCGCATCATCGAAATCCCGGTGCTCTATAACGACCCCTGGACCCATGAAACCCTGATGCGGTTTCGCGACCGCCATCAAGACCCCGCTGGCACCGACCTGGAATACGCCGCGCGCATCAATGGCCTGGCCGATGTCGAAGCGTTTATCGCCGCCCACAGTGGTGCGCCGTGGTTTGTCTCGATGGTGGGTTTTGTCGCGGGCTTGCCGTTCATGTTCCAGATGGTCGAGCGCGAGCGGCAGTTGCAGGTGCCCAAGTACCTGCGCCCGCGCACCGACACGCCGAAACTGACCCTCGGCCATGGCGGTTGCTTCGGTTGCATCTACTCGGTGCGCGGCGCCGGCGGCTACCAGATGTTCGGCGTGACCCCGGCGCCGATCTACGACCCGGCGCAGCAGCTGGCCTACCTCAAGGCGCATATGGTGTTTTTCCGGCCGGGTGACATCGTGCAATTCAAACCCATCGACCGGGACGCCTACGACCTGGCGGTTGCCGAGGTGGAGGCAGGACGTTTCGACCTGCGCATTCGCCCGGTGGAATTTTCCCTCGATGCGTTTCTCGCCGACCCCATCGGCTATCCGAAAACCCTGCAGGAGGCGCTGGCATGATCAAGGTCCTCAAACCCGGCCTCGCCACCTCTGTGCAGGACCTGGGCCGCGAAGGTTATTACCATCTGGGCATTCCGCCATCGGGTGCTTTGGACCAATACGCCCTGAGTGCGGCCAATCATCTGGTGGGCAACCCGGTGGGCGCGGCCGGCCTGGAATGCACCTTGATTGGGCCGGAATTGGAGTTTCAGCGCGATACCCTGGTCGCACTCAGCGGTGCGTTGATGTCACCGCGCCTGGACGGCGAAGTGGTGCATCAGGACACCGCCTTTGAGGTGCGCGCCGGGCAGGTGCTGCGTTTCGAATTTCCCAAGGCCGGTGCCCGCACTTACCTCGCCGTCGCCGGTGGCATTGACGTGCCGTTGGTGCTTGGCAGCCGTTCCACCTACACCCTCGGCGCCCTTGGTGGTTTCCACGGGCGACGCTTGCAGGCAGGCGATGAGCTGCCCATCGGTGACGCCAGCGGTCTCGGGCGGGCAGGCAACAGTTTGCCGATGGCATTGCGCCGCTCGGTGGGCGGCGATGTCACGTTGCGCGTGGTGCCGGGGCTGTATTACGAGCGCTTGACCGCGGGTGCCAAGCGCAGTTTTTTTGCCGAACCGTGGACGGTCGGCTCCGAGGCGGACCGCATCGGCTACCGCTTCAAGGGCGGCAGTGCGCTGAGCTTTGAACCGCGTGAGCAGCCGTTCGGCGCGGGGTCGGATCCGTCGAATATCGTCGACAGTTGCTACCCCATCGGTTCGATCCAGGTGCCGGCGGGGTTGGAGCCGATTGTGCTGCACCGCGATGCGGTATCCGGCGGTGGCTACGCGATGATTGGCACGGTGATCAGTGCCGACCTGGACTTGATCGGGCAGATGCAGCCGAACCAGCGGGCGGGGTTTGTGGCGGTGACGTTGGAGCAGGCACTGGAGGCGCGGCGGGTGTACAAGAAGCGGCTCAAGGCCATGGCGGGACTCTTCAACAACTGACAGGACACACATCCAAATGTGGGGGGAGCAAGCCCCTCCCACATTTTCAATCTTGGGTTGGTCAGAAGAGTTGGGTGAACAGCCAGTAGAGGCTGCCCGACAACACAATCGCCGCCGGCAAGGTGAGCACCCACGCCATCAGCAAATTGCGGATGGTCCGCATCTGCAGCCCACCCCCATTGGCCACCATGGTCCCCGCCACACCCGACGACAACACGTGGGTGGTCGACACCGGTAGCCCGAACATATCCGCTGCGCCAATGGTCAGCATCGCCACCGTCTCGGCCGAGGCGCCCTGGGCGTAAGTCAGGTGAGTCTTGCCGATCTTCTCGCCCACGGTGACCACGATGCGCTTCCAACCGACCATGGTGCCGAGCCCCAGGGCGATGGCCACGGCGATCTTGACCCACAGCGGAATAAAGCGCGTGGCATCGTCGATCTGTTGCTTGAACAGTTGCAGCTTGCCTTGGGTGTCGGCGTCGAAATTGCCGACCTTGCCTTTGTCCATCAGGCGAATGGTTTCGCTGCTCAGGTACATGTCGTTACGCACGTTGCCCACGGCTTCGGCGGGGACTTTGGCGAGGGAACCGTAGCCTTTGACCTGGTCACCGATCTGGCCGGCGAGGGCGGCGAGGGCCGGAATCAACTCGGGCGTGGCTTCCTTGGTGCGCATATAGGTCGACAGCACCGGCCGCGGGTCACCCGCCAACGCCAGCGGCGCTGTTTTCATCAGCGCCACCTGGGTCACTTCGGCGACTGCGGCGAACTGCAACGACTGTTCGGCCGGCATGGTGCGGTTCAGCGCATAGGCCATGGGCAGGGTGCCCACCAGGATCAGCATGATCAGGCCCATGCCTTTTTGCCCATCGTTGGAGCCGTGGGCAAAGGACACGCCGGTGCAGGTGGCGATCAGCATGCCGCGGATCCACCACGGCGGCGGGGTGTCGCCCTTGGGGGCCTTGTACAACGCACGGTTTTTCACAAAGGCGCGCAGGGCCAGCAACAGCAAGGCGGCGAAGGCGAAGCCGATCAGTGGCGAGAGCAGCAGCGCATAACCGATCTTGATCGCCTGGCTCCAATCCACACCGCTGGTGCCGTCACGCCCGTGCATCAAGGCATTGGCCACGCCGACGCCGATGATCGAACCGATCAGGGTGTGGGACGACGAGGCCGGCAAACCCAGCCACCAGGTGCCGAGGTTCCACAGGATCGCGGCGATCAGCAAAGCGAAGATCATCGCGAAGCCGGCCGATGAACCCACCTGCAGAATCAGCTCCACCGGCAGCAAGGCAATGATGCCGAACGCCACCGCGCCGCTGGACAGCAGCACACCGAGGAAATTGAAGAAGCCCGACCACACCACCGCAAACTGCGGCGGCAGCGAGTTGGTGTAGATCACCGTCGCCACCGCGTTGGCAGTGTCGTGGAAACCGTTGACGAACTCGAAACCCAGGGCAATCAACAGCGCCACACCCAGCAGCAGGAACGGCGTCCACGTGGTGAGCTGGGCGCCCATTTCGTGCATGTCGTGCATGAGGCTGTAGGCGGTAAACAACAGGCCCATGGCAAGCACGGCGAAGAAAACGATCACCGTCACCAGGCCGGGTTTCTTGTCCAGGCGCGGTTTTGAGTCGACGGAGGATGAGTGCGTGGAGGCAGTCAGGGAAGGGGTGGCCATGCCGGGGCATCCGTGTGGGGAGGATGCCGCTCATATTCATTGCAGAATGTTACAGCGATGCTGCCGCAAATCATTGTTTAGGTAATTGGATCTGCCACTGGTCTACAAAACACCGTAGTCCTTATGGGGGAGGGGCGGTGCGACGATTCGACCGTTGATTGCATTTCAATTTGAAAACTTGCGAAACGCCCAGCGCCCGGCGATCAGCGTGAAGGTCGCGACCAACGCCACCAGGATCCAGAACCCCTCGGGGTCCTGGGAAAGTGGCACACCGCCCACGTTCATGCCGAAAAAACCGGCGATGATATTGATCGGCAACGCCAGCACCGTCACCACGGTAAGGGTGAACAGCGTGCGGCTGCTCTGCTCGTTGAGGTTGGCGGCGATCTCTTCCTGCAGCAGCTTGATCCGTTCGCCCAGCGCCGTCAGGTCGTTGATGATCAGCGCAAACTCCTCGGTGGATTTGCGCAACTCCTTCACGTCTTCCTTTTGCAGCCATTGCGGCGGGCGGTTGAGCAGGCGCAGCAGCGAACCCGGTTCCAACGCGAGCAGGCGTTGCAGGCGCACCAGCACCCGGCGCGCCGCCCCCAGTTCCGCGCGGTTGGTGGACAGGCGCGAGGACAGCAACTGGTCCTCGATATGGTCGACGCTGATGCTGGTCTTGCGCACGATCTGGGTCAGCACTTCCCCCTGGTCGCGCAGCAGGTGCACCAGCAGTTCCAGCGGCGAGCGAAAGCGTTCGCCGGCCTTCACCGACGAGCGCAACTTGTCCACCGAGTGCAAGGGTTGCAGGCGTGCGCTGATCAACAGCCGGCTGCGGGCGCAGACCCACAGCGTTGAAATATCCGACGAAACCATGCTGCTGAAGTTGAACACCACGTCGTTGACCACCGCCAGCAAGGCTGAGTCGACGTGTTCGATGCGAGTGGAGCGCGAGCCTTCGTGCAGGGCCTCGAAGAATTCTTCGGGTAAATCCAGGTTGGCCTGCATCCAGCGTTCGCAGGCGGCGTGGGCCAGGTTCAAGTGCAGCCACAGGAACTCTTCCGGGTCGGCGGGTTGCTGCAAGGCCGCGAGGGCCGCGGCCGAATCAATCTGTTCGCCCTTTTCACCGGGACGAAAACGAAAACCGTAAAGCAAGCCAAACAGGTCGGAGTCCTGGTGGCTGTGGTCGAGGCTGTGGTTCATGGAGACTCGCAGAGAAAGCGCCTGTAGGACGTTTCACAGGTTCGCGTGGGCGAATCATTGCAAGGAGGTATGACAGTTATATGACGTTTTAACGGCGCACATAAAAAAACGCGCCACCCGGAGGTGGCGCGTTTTTTCGAGGTTCAACTCAAGTGTCTTGCTTGTTTTCCAGCACCGCGCCCGTCTTGGCGTCGAGCTTCACTTCAAAGCGCTTGCCGGCGGTGTCGGTCAGGTCGACTTCGTAGACCAGTACCCCGTTTTTGTGGTCCAGCTCGGTGTCGGTGATGCTGCTACCGGCGTGGGTGGCCACGGCGGCGGCGTTGAGTTTCTCGAACGGCATCACGGCGCCGGACTTGAGCAGGCCTTCAATCTGGTCCGGACGAACATCGGCCTGGGCCAGGCCGGCGGTCAGGGTCAGGGCGGTGGCGGTGAACAGGGCGGTCAGGGTTTTCATGGTGTGTGTCCTTCTCTGGTGAGCTGTTTAAGTGGCGCCAGATTAACCGGCGCAACTTAACTCATCCTTAATGGCGCACTGACACCAATGCCCGACTCACTCAGTACTTATAGTCGTTCAGCAGGTCCTGAACGCTGGACGACGGCCAGCGCTTGTAGAACTTCAGCAGCTCGGCGGCGCGATTGGTGAAGATGCCGTCGACGCCGGCTTTCATCACTTTGTCGAAGTCGACCGGCTCATCCACGGTGTAGACGTGCACCAGCAGGCCCTTGTCGTGGGTCAGCTTGTTCATTTCAGGTTTCACCAGGTCGGTGTAGCTCTGGTCGCCATGGGCGGTCAGCTCAGCCGATGGGCCGGTGCCGATGGCGCCGAGGCGCTTGGCTTCGTCGACCCACTTTTCGAACTCGGCGGCGTCTTTCGGCTCTTGCTTGGCGTAATAGGCGGCCTTGGTCGGTTCGCCGGATTCGGCAAAGGTCTGCGTGGATTTCGGCTCGATGCTGCCCGGGCCAACCCATAACAGCAGGATTTTCGGGGTGTTCGGCATCTCTTTCTGCAGCTCTTTCAAGCTGTCTTTTTCAAACGTCTGCAGCACCACACGGCCCTTGCCCTGGCCGACGCCGGTGTTGCTCTTGCCCAGCTTGGAGCCGGCGGAGCTCAACCAGCCTTTATCCAGCAGCTTGTTTTTCAGGTCGGCTTCGATACCCGGGAATTGCTTGGGCTCCTTGGTTTCGATGTACAGGCCGGGTTTGTGCTGCGGGTTGCCTTCGGCGATCTTGATGATGTCGTCCAGGCTCAGGATCTTCAGGCCAACGAAACCTGGACGCGCACGGTCCGGGTACGCAGCGTTGAACCAGCTGCCGGCGTCGAGGGTTTGCAGTTCTTTCCAGGTGAACTCGTTGGCTGGGGCGTCCTTGCGCTCAGGGAACTTGGTGGCAACGTCGGTGGTGCGCTGCAGGTTGTTGTCATGCAGGGCGAACAGCACGCCGTCCTTGCTGCGCTGCAGGTCCAGTTCCAGGTAGTCGGCACCCAGGTCGCGCGCGACTTTGTAGGCGGCGGCGGTGGATTCCGGCGCGTCGTAGGACGCGCCACGATGAGCGATCACGGCGGGGTAGGGAATGCCTTCGTTTGTCGCCAATTCAGCCGGGCTGATCGGTTCGGCAGCCTGTGCCTGGCCGAGGCCAAGCGCCAGTGCGAGCAGCAGGGCGCTCTTGGAAAACGTGACAGGCATATGCGAAGTCCTTTCGTGGAGGTAGCTTTGAGAAGGCCTCCTTTTTAACAATTGATTGCGAAAGGCGCTATCACCAAACCGACATTAACGTGCGCACGTGCCAATTTTCTCGGTTTTTTTGCGCGGCATTGCAGTACTCTTGCTCGCAGCCGCCCCGCTAGAGGACGGTATTTTCTGCCACGCGTGTAAACCATCTTTCCAGTCCCTGTGGGACTTTTCAGTGAGGTTTACCATGCGCATCACCTCCGAGCTTATCTGCCAGGCCGCCGACCAACTCCACGGTTTTGTTGGCCTCAACCGCAAGACCGGCCAGTACATCGTGCGTTTCAGCGAAGACTCCTTCGGCATGGACGTGGCCGACGACGGCATTATCCCCACCGCTGAATTTGTCTGGCTGCCGGCCCCCGAGCAGACCATGACCCTGTCCCGCGAGCGTATCCAGTTGCTGCTCGACCAGAATATCGACGACCGCATCAACATCAGCGAGCCGTTGCGCGTGTACATGAAACGGGTGGAAATTCCACAGATCAGTGCGCTGCGCAGTCTGGTGAGCTAGACGGCATAGGCGGTGAGCGAGCGTTCTGTGGCAGGCCGGCTTGTTGTGATGAGCTGGCTTGCTGTGGTGAGCGGGCTTGCCCCGCGCTGGGCTGCGAAGCAGCCCCAATTCAGTTGACGCGGTTCTCCTGACTAACCGCAGCGTCTGGTTCAGGGGCCGCTTCGCGCCCCAGCGCGGGGCAAGCCCGCTCACCACAACAGACCCGCTCACCACAACAGGCCTGCTCGCCACAGAGGGCCAGGCGATACGACGGTTACTGGCCTTGGAATGTGTAGGCCCGCTCCACCTTGCACACCCGTGTCTGAAACGCCGAGTACCAGGTGGCGCGTCCTTGTTCGCGCACCGCCCGGTGCTCGGCCTGCTGCTTCCAGGCCAGGATCGCCGCCTCGCTGCTCCAGTAGGACACGGTAATCCCCAGGCCATCCTCCCGCGCCGATTCCACCCCGAGAAACCCCGGTTGATCGCGAGCCAACTCCAGCATGCGGGCGGCGGCCTGGCCGTAGCCTTGATCGCCGTCGGTGCGCAATGAGCTGAAAATCACCGCGTAGTAGGGTGGGGCCGGGGTCTTGGCGATCATGCGTATTGCTCCTGGCACGCCTTGAGCAAGGCAATCGCCAAAGGCGGCGTGACGCCCTTGAGGGCGGCGCGTTCAGGCTGGAACAGGGTGGCAACGAAAAATGGATGGTCGAGCAACTCCACCGCGCGCAGATCGCCGGCCGCATCATGTCCGCTGGGAATCATCTCGCGCTCGAGCAGGGCATCGGCGAATTCGGGGTTGATGCCGTAGCGGCAGCGGTAACCTTCCTCGATGTCAAGACGACCGTAGGCCTCGGCGATGCGCGTGTAGGGTGTCAGGCGCAGGCTGTCGGTGGCGTCAACCAGTGCGCAGCTCAGGGGGGTGATCACTGCGCGTTCGGCGCCCGGCGCCAGCTCGCCATGTTCGGCATCGGCCCAGCCCAGCACGTTGCGGGCGTATTCCAGCACCGCGTGTTGAAAACCACCGCAAGTGCCGAGGAAAGGTCGCCGCTGTTCGCGGGCAAAACGGATCGCCCGCAACGCGCCGTCGGTGTCGCGGTAGGGGCTGGCGGGCACGCACCAGAAACCGTCGAAGCCGTGCAGTTCAGTGGTGGGCGTGAGGGTGTCGGTGTCGAGCCATTGCATTTGAACCTGCAAGCCGAGGGTTTCGCCGGCCCGTTGCAGCGCGACGGGAATGGCCTGGTGCGCGATGACATCGGGGTTGTAATCGCCGATCAGGGCGAGGTGCAGGGTGGTGGCTTTCATCGTGTGCGTCCCATGGCTTGTGGTGTCCTGATGCGCACTATAGATTGGCGCGCACGCAATCAATATTGGCATTTGCCCACATGTTCAATGCAGCCACGCACTATCAACTCGATTACCCCGACCTGTCGCTGATCCTCGCCCTGGTGCGTGGCGGCACCCTGGCGCGGGCGGCGGCATTGTTGCGGGTGGATGTGTCCACGGTGTTCCGCGCGGTGCGACGGCTGGAGGCCGCATTGGGCCAAACGCTGTTTGAAAAAAGCCGCGCCGGCTACCTGCCCACCAACCTGGCGAGCAACCTGGCGCAGCAGGCCGAACGTGCCGAACACGCGCTTGAGGCGGCGCGCATCGGCGTGGAGCAGGGCGGCGAGGTGATCAGCGGCACGGTGCGCCTGACCTGTACCGACTCGGTGCTGCAAGGGCTGCTGCTGCCGGCGCTGGCGCAGTTCATGCCGGACTACCCGGCGCTGACCCTGGAGCTGAGCACGTCGAATGATTTCGCCAACCTCAGCCGCCGCGATGCCGACATCGCCCTGCGCCTGACCAGGACTCCGCCGGCGCATCTGGTCGGGCGTTGCCTGGGGGCCGTGGCGTATCAGGTGTGTGCCAGCCCCACGTACGCGGATCAACACGCCGCACGCTCACTGGCGGACCTGGCGTGGATCGCGCCGGACGACTTCCTGCCTGACCACCCCACGGTGACCTGGCGCCGCGAACACCTGCCCGGCGTACGTCCCAGCTATCGCTGCAACAGCATGTTGTCGGTGACCGAACTGGTGCGGGCCGGGTTGGGGGTGGCGGCGCTGCCGGACTTTCTGTTGGATGACGGCCTGCAACCCCTGGGCCCCGCGTTGGCCGGGCACGACACCGCGTTATGGCTGCTGACGCGCCCCGATTGCCGCGCATTGCGCTCGGTGGTGACGCTGTTCGATGAGTTGGGCCGGCATGTGCAGATGAAACCCTGACACACCCTCCCTCCCACATGGCATTCGCGTTGTTATTGAGGTTTTCGCACGTAATGCTCATGCATTTCGCACGTCAGGGTTTCGATGTGTTCGGTCAGTTGCTTGGTCATTTCCGTCAGCCGGGTGTTTTGCTCCAGCAATTCGAGCAACTGTCTGGTGGTTTGCGCGGCCTGGGCCTGGCGTTCGGTATTGGCGATGGCCAGGGCTTCACGGTGTTGCGCGTCGGCGTCGGACTGGGCTTTGTCGCGGGCCGCCTGGCGCGTCTGGGCCAGCAGGATCAGCGGCGCGGCATAGGCGGATTGCAGGCTGAAGGCCAGGTTGAGGAGGATGAACGGGTACACGTCGAAGTGGGTAATGCCGGTCACGTTCAGCGCCACCCACAAGATCACGATCGCGGTTTGCGCACCGAGGAAGGTCGGTGTACCAAAGAAGCGCGCAAAGGCCTCGGCCTTGAGGGCAAAGGTATCGTTGCCGAAGGTCGGCGCCAGGTGGGCGTGGCGGCGGTGAAAACGCAGGTGATCGACGGGGGCGGTTTCGGGCTTGTCGGGGGTCATGGTCGGCTCGGGTCATCAACGTTAAGACAGTGAATCACTATAGTCCTGGCGACCTGTCTTACACATGAATAACCCGTGGCCTACTTAGTGGGCACCCCGCTCATTGGCAAACGCACTCACCGCGTGCACCGCCTCGCTGGTGCCTTCGCGAATCTGCAGCATCACCGTACCGGCCTGGTCGGCCAACTCCACGCCCTGGGCGGCGCGGTCGCGGGTCGCGTCCATGCTGTCGATGGCTTGGCGGGTTTCAGCCTGGATCACCGCGATCATGCTGGAAATCTCCGTGGTGGACCCGCTGGTGCGCGCCGCCAACTGCCGCACTTCATCGGCCACCACGGCAAAACCACGGCCTTGTTCACCCGCGCGCGCCGCTTCGATAGCGGCATTGAGTGCCAGCAGGTTGGTTTGTTCGGCAATACCGCGAATGGTGTTGACGATGGTGGTGATCTGCTGCGAGCGCTCGCCCAGCTTGGCGATCAGTTGCGAGGAGTTGTCGATGTCCGAGGAAATTTCACGCATGCCGCTGGCTGTTTTCTGGATCACGTCGGCGCCTTTTTCTGCCATGTCCTGGGTGTGCAGCGACAGGTGATAGGCCTGGGCGGCGCTCTGCGCGTCAGCGGCATGTTGTTGCACGCGCGCGGTGATGTCCGAGGCGAACTTCACCACTTTGCGCAGGCGTCCGCTGGCGTCGTACACCGGGTTGTAGCTGGCTTCGAGCCAAACGGGCCGGCCGTTTTTATCCACGCGCTCGAACTGGCCGCTGAACAATTCACCCTGGTTCAGGCGTCGCCAGAACTCGCTGTAGGCTGAGCTCGCGGCGGTCTCTGGGGTGCAGAACAGACGATGATGCTGGCCCTGGATCTGCGCCAGGCTGTAGCCCATGCGCTGCAGGAAGTTGGCGTTGGCGGTGATGATCGTGCCGTCGAGGTTGAACTCGATGACGGCCATGGCCCGGCCGATGGCTTCCAACTTGGCGTTGGCCTCGCTTTCGGCCTGCAGGCGCGGGGTAACGTCCAGGGCGTACTTGACCACTTTGATCACACGGCCCGCGTTATCACGCACCGGGGTGTAGCTGGCTTCCAGCCACACCGACCGACCATTGCCGCCCACCCGTTCGAAGGTACCTGATTGGAACTGACCCTTTTGCAGGTTGGCCCAGAGTTGCTGGTACTCGGCGCTGCGGGCGAAGGCGGGCGTGCAGAACATCCGGTGGGATTGGCCTTCGATCTGTTCGGCGCGGTAGCCCAGGGTACTGAGGAAGTTGTCATTGGCCCGCAGCACGAGGCCTTGCGGATCAAATTCGATCACCGCCATGGAGCGTTCGATGGCGTCCAGCAGGCTGGCCTGGTGAGCCACGGTGTGTTGCAGGGAATCAATGGTTTTCTTATGGGCGTTGAATAGCATATTCGGGGGCTCGGGCAAGCACGCGTCTGGGAGGATCCATGTATAGGCGCCTGCCTCCGTAAGGCATTTGCCCTACGGTTGACCTGCTCATTGTCAGCTCCCTTGTGCTGACAGCGGGGGGTGGAACAACGGGTTAAGAGTCATCAGCCTGACAAGAAGTTCGCCCCATGGGCAGGACCATTTTTGGGTAGGCGACCAATGGAGGCATTATGCTATCTAGTGCGGGGCTGCACGGAGGATTCAGACCTGTGTCGCAGGACAACGTCAGGCGGAACAGGCTATCCGGTCGTCGTTGACACTGACTCGATTACGCCCGGTGTCCTTGGCGGCATAAAGTGCCCGGTCCGCCGCGTTCAGCCACATGGCTGCGTCGGTGAAGCGCGGCTGGAAGTCCGCCAGGCCGATGCTCAGGCTGACGCGCAATTCCGGTATGTGCGGGGTGCGGTAGTTGCCGAATGTTTCGCGCATCTGCTCCATGATCTGCGCCGCTTGCTCCAGAGGCATTTGCGGAAGAATCACACAGAACTCATCGCCACCGTAACGTCCGGCCAGGTCGTTTTCCCGCAGGTTGCGCCGCAGTTCCAGGCTCAGTTGCCGCAGCACCGTGTCGCCGACGATATGGCCGTGGGTATCGTTGATCCGCTTGAAGTGGTCAATATCGATCAATGCGATGGTGGCGTGGCTTTGCTGCTGCTGGCACTTGTGGAACTTGAGGTGCAGCAGGTCTTTCCACGAGCCGTGGTTGAGCAGGCCGGTGAGGCTGTCGGTGCGGCTCAGGGCACTGAGGGCGCGTTTATGTTCCGAGAGCTTGATCGCCAGTTGATAACAGACCATGCCGATGGCCATGGGGTAGAGGGTCAGCATCGGCAGGCAGGAGTAGACCTGCAGCAGGCTGACGTCGGGGTTGAACTGGATGCCGAACAGCGCCCACGCCACGCCGATCCCCAGCCCCTGGGCGAGCAGTCCACGCAGGAACAGGCGCCGGCCGCCGGCGGCGACGTTGTTCATGGTCATCATCGACAGGATGGTCACGGCTGTCAGCGGCGTGAACTGCGTGGCCGCCGCCCAGAACCCGCCGAGTACCGAGTCATACAGAAAGTTGCGCTGTTCAGCCTGGTAAGGGAATGGCGAGCGGGTGGACAGCTGGTACGCCAGGTGCGCCCAGGCAAACCCATTGAACAGCAGTAATGCCCAGACCCAGCCCGGCATGGCGAGCGGGTACAGGGCGCCGGTAACGCTGATGCTGCCGACACCCAGGCCGATGATCCTTGGCTGGTAGATACGCCGGGCAAATGAGAGCCCTTTGCCTCGTCTGTTTTCCATAAATTCCTGGTTCAGCTGTTTTCCACATTTACCGCGGCGCGCGGTCACCGGATCGACCGTTGATCGCATAAGGCCTGTGAATATTGTCAGTTATTCCCATAGGAATAATCAGTGGCCTTCCAGGCCATTTGCGCAAAACAGAGGGCGAATGCGTCAAAAGCGACCAGGAATGTCGCTCCTGCAATGGTTTTTACTCGGGGCGGGGGGCGCTGACTTCATAGCCGGCCAGGAACAGGTCAATGGCCGACTCAATGACGCGCGCCTGGTGGGCGGCATCCAGGGTCGGCTGGCCCAACGTGATCTGCGGCCAGAACGCGAAGGCCTTGAGCAGGCTTTGGATCTGGTGGGCGGCAAACGCCGGGTCGGTGCAGGAGAGGCGGCCGTCTTCCTGGGCGGCGCGTACCCACTGGGTAAAACCTTCTTCGCGCTGGCTCAGGCGGGTGACCATGTCTTGCGCGCGTTCCGGTGAGTGGATGGTGGCGGCGATGGCTACCCGGGCCAGATCGAGGAAGTTGGTGTCCGACATCATCTTCATCTTGGCTTCCAGCAACCCGCGCAATTGTTCGCGCAGCGGGCGCTCGCTGGTGTAGCTGACGTCGAGTTGGGCGGCGCTGCTGGCCCAGAGCTGGTGAAGGATTTCGGCGAACAGTTCTTCCTTGCTGGCGAAATGGTTATACACCGTGCGCTTGGACACCCCAGCGGTGGCGGCGACCTTGTCCATGCTGGTGACCTCGAAGCCGTTATCGCGAAACTCAGCGATGGCCGCTGCCACGATGGCTTGGCGTTTGCGGTCGGTGAGGCGTTGAGGGGCAGTCATGGGTGGCGTTCGGCTCTTGAGGGTAAATTACACTGGGTAGTTTACTTGCTTCGGATTTTGTTGCAATCTTGAAACTACACTGTGCAGTGTAACTTATGAGCGGACCGTAGGAGTCACTCTGTAATGGCCACCATCTCAACCCGCCTCAAGTCTCCACCTGCGGCGCCCAAGCCTGCCGAGCAGGACCTGGGGCGCTTCAGCAACGAGGCCCCCGTGCAACACGGTGGCTTTGGCAAGACCTTGCGTATCTTCTGGAACATGCTGTTTAACAAGCCACGCAGCACGCGGCCGGTGGGGCAGATCCCGGTGCAACCGCTGACCCGCGAGCAATTGTTGGCGGCGCCTGATCACAGCGTGTTCCGCCTGGGGCATTCCACCGTGTTGCTGAAAATGCGCGGCAAGTTCTGGCTGACCGACCCGGTGTTCGCCGAGCGTGCCTCGCCATTCAGTTGGGCTGGCCCCAAGCGTTTCCACCAGCCGCCTATCCGTCTTGAAGAGCTGCCGCCCCTGGAGGCGGTGATTCTTTCCCACAACCACTACGACCATCTTGACCATAAGGCTGTGGTCCAACTGGCCGACAAGACCCGTTACTTTCTCGCGCCGCTGGGCGTGGGCGACATCCTGGTCAAGTGGGGTGTCGACGCCAGCAAAGTGCGGCAGCTGGATTGGTGGCAAGGCACCGAGGTGGATGGCATTCGCTTTGTCGCCACGCCGGCGCAGCACTTTTCCGGGCGCGGCCTGTTTGATGCCAACCAGACCCTCTGGTGTTCCTGGGTGATGATCGACGGCACGCGCCGCATCTTTTTCAGCGGCGACACCGGCTATTTCGACGGCTTCAAACGCATCGGCGAACAGTACGGCCCGTTCGATCTGACGTTGATGGAAACCGGTGCTTACAACGTCGACTGGCCCCATGTGCACATGCAGCCGGAGCAAACCCTGCAAGCGCATATCGACCTCAGGGGCCGTTGGCTGCTGCCGATCCACAACGGCACTTTCGACCTGGCGTTCCATGCCTGGCATGAACCTTTCGACCGCATCATGGCACTGGCGTGGGAGCGCAATGTGTCGATTACCACACCGCCGATGGGCCAGGCGTTCAGCTTGAACCAGCCGGAGCGTGGATATGCATGGTGGCTGGAAGTGGAAACCCAAGGTGCACAAGAGCACCTTGTGGGCTGAGGGCGCAGAGGTAATGGAAAAGGAGTTTTCAAGCTGTTTCGGGCCTGCGACAGGCTCCGCAGAAGAATGCGATGATTCCCGGAAAATGATTTCAGGGGAGGCGTTCCGATGGACAGCCAATGCAGAAAGTTTTTGCGAGGGGATGCGGTTTGCCAAGTGGGCCAGCCGTTGTCTGCGCTTTTGGATATGACCTATTCGGCGCCTTCATGCCCCCGCCCTTCCACCGATCAAGCGCCCCCCCGCAGTATCGCGTTTGATGTCGATCCCCACCCTCAAACCCACCCCAATGGTGGCGTCCTGATCCCCGGGTATAACGTACCGGCACTTCCCATCAGACCCATGCGTGATCCCTCATTGATGCTGATTGCCTTAAGCGGTATCGAACCAGAGGGCCAGGTGATGGTGGAGGTTCCGCTGGTGCAGAACAACAGTCCCTTTACCGCCATGCAAGTGTTGGCCGGCAGGCGCGTGGGGTATGCCGACCGATATGGGCGTGGCGATGGTCACGAACCGATTCAACACCGTGCGCCTTTCATACGGGCGCTGGACGTTTTGCGCCGGGCCGGGGCGCAACTGATGCCGGTGCCGGCGCAACGGGTCGACGGCACCCTCACGTTCAACCTGCACACGCATAATGAAATCGATGAACTTGTAAATGAGTACCGGCTGGATGCTCTCGTGTCGGACAGCCAAAGTGCTGCATTCCATGGCGCGTGCTGGAGTGGTTACCCGAGGTTTGGCGAGGCTCTCGATGGCGGTGGGACGTTGTGGCTCTACGGTGCACGATGGTCGAAGGAATCGTTGGCGGCGCTGGCGCAGGGTTATCGCAATGCTTGTTGCCTGGAAAATGCACAGCATGGGCTACCGAGTGTGTTGAACAATCCCACGGGTTGAACTGCCTGCATCAGGCAGGATGGGGAGAGGGAAGTTTTTAGACTGGCGCACGGCTCAATGATGGTCCTTCGTCATTTCTTACTCTTCTCCCGAGGTGGTTCATGTTTGGAATTGGATATGGTGTGAATTCGTTTGTCAGCCATGCGGCGTCTTGGATGGGGTTGCCGTTGACAGCCGATACCTCCAAACCGGTACCGCCGGGAACGGAATGGGCCAGTGTTCGCGCGCTCAGTGAACAAATGGCCAGGCCAGGCGGGCTCACGTCGGAAGATCTGGTCACTTTCCTGCAGGAGCGCATTCGCAAACGCGACCCTGGATTAAACGCCATCATCGAGCTCAACCCCCAGGCGCTGGAGATTGCTCGCGAGCTGGATCGCGAGCGCGCCAGCGGCAAGGTCCGAGGACCGCTGCATGGCATTCCCGTGCTCCTCAAGGACAATATCGAGACGGGCGACTCCCAGCAAACCAGCGCAGGCGCCTTTGGGTTGGTGGGGGCTGCGGCGATCAAGGACGCGTTTATCGTCGAACGCCTGCGCCAGCAAGGCGCAGTGATCCTGGGCAAAACCAACCTGACCGAACTGGCCGGCTTTCGCGGCAGCCCCGACGGTTTCAGCCAGCGGGGCGGGCAAACGCTCAACCCGCATCAAGCGGACGCAGAGGTGGGTGGGTCAAGCTCGGGCTCGGCTGTAGCGGTCGCGGCTGGTTTGGCGCCCTTGGCCGTCGGCACCGAAACCAATGGTTCGATCGTGGTCCCGGCGGCGTTTAACGGGGTGGTCGGATTCAAGCCGAGCGTGGGCGTGCTGAGCCGCAGCGGCATCATTCCTGCCAGCCATCGACAGGACACGCCGGGGCCCATGACGCGTTCGGTGTTTGATGCCGCGTTGTTGCTCAACGCCATGTCGGGCAGCGACCCTCAGGATTCAGCCAATGTGGATGCCCCCCAAGGCATTGACTACACCGCGTTGCTCAAGCCTGGCGCCTTGAAGGATAAACGTATTGGTTATCCCGCAACCTTTTCCGTGAATGGTGAAAACCTGCCGGTGGACAATAGCCCTCAGTTTCAAAAAACCCTTGATGTGCTTCGCGCACAAGGTGCAGTACTCGTACCGGTAAACATGCGGCTGGCGGATGCATCACGCTATGGCGAACTATTGTTTGCTGATGTGAAGAGTGAGTTGAATGATTACTTGGACAAGCGCGGTGGGCTGCCGGTCAAGTCAGTTTCCGAGTTGATCGCGTTCAATGAAAAACGCGATGGCAGCGACACCGACCACCAGCCGCTGCTCAAGGAAATCGACGCATCCACCCTGACATCCGAGGAGCGCAAGCCGCTATGGGATGCACTTATCCAGGATTTTCGCAGCACAGTGGATGAGCTGATTGACGGTGAAAAGCTCGATGCCGTGGTGTCAGACTTTGAAACGAACAGCTATTTTGCAGTCGCAGTGGCCGGTTATCCGGGGATCTCGGTACCTTCCGGCAAAGACGAGCACGGCATGCCGGCCAGTGCATACTTCTTTGGTGCCCGCTGGACCGAACCCACACTGCTTGCCGTAGCCCATGGCTACGAGCAAGCCGCGAAGGCAGGTTCCAGGACCGGGCGTTGAACAATAGACGGTTGTTGGGCGTTGGCGTTTACAAACGCAAGGGCTGACGCCTTCAAAAGATACACTCAATGCGATGGAGGGACGCCATGGCCTATCGAATTCATATCCTCGGTGCTGCGGGGGCGGGCACTACCACCCTGGGCAGGGCCTTGGCAGAGAGTCTGAACGTCGCTTACTTCGACACTGACGATTTCTACTGGCAGCAAACCGACGCCCCCTTCACCGTTGCCCGGCCCAAGGATGAACGCATTCGCCTGCTGCAGGAGCAGACTGCGGGCCTGGAAGGCTGGGTGCTGTCCGGTTCACTGTGCGGCTGGGGCGACCCGATGATCGCGCAGTTCACCCACGTGGTGTTCCTGCGCCTCGACCCGCACGTGCGCCTGCACCGCCTGCGCCTGAGGGAAGTGCAACGCTACGGTGATGAAATCCTGGAAGGTGGCAGTCGCCACGAGAACAGCGTCGCCTTCCTGGCCTGGGCCGCTCGTTACGACAACGGCAACCACAGCCTACGCAGCCTGCGTCGGCATGAAACCTGGTTGGCGGCACTGACCTGTCCGGTGATCCGCTTGGACTCTACGCACCATTCGGTTGGGGCGCTGGTGAATCAATTGATGCCGCTGTTGAGCCCATCAACCGCGACATAATGTTTTGTGCTGCGGGTTCGGCAGGGGCGGTGTCAAACCGCCGTACACTCATGCCCCACCCCGGCGCAAACCCCGGAAAAAACACCAGCCCCTGCGCCTCAAACCGAAACGCCAATGCCAGGCGGGCTTCATCAGCCACGTCGCCCTGGCTTTCGAACTGTTGGATGGCATCCACCGTCACACCCGCCTGGCGGGCCAGCTCCTCGCGGCTCCAGCCCAGCATCGCGCGGGCCTGTACGCTGTGTTTGGCGGTGAATTGATGCAGGACGATCTGCTGTTCTACGAAAGAGCTCATTGCCAGGGAGGACATGGGGTTTCTCCAGGGTTCGACGGGGGAGGACAAACTATACTGTGTTTTTGTACAGTTGTTTTGACCGCTCATCAACTGGATGCTTATCGACCCACTATTCCAACCCTGGCACCTCACGAATGATCAGGTGATCGAGGTTCTCGATATTCGCGCTGAACACCCCGAACGTCTGCTCGGGGTTTTTCTTGCTGGGCACGTGTTTCAGCTCCGGTGTGACCCCGTAGAAGAAACAATACAACGCCCGTTCACTGTCCGCCGCCGCCCTGATCTGCTCCAGGAACGCCTTGCGCTTGCGGTAGTTCTCGATGAGCTTTTTGCTCAGGTAGACGTTGACCGAGTAGGGCTTTTTGTCGAGCCACACCTTCTTTTCGAAGTCGATGCGAAAGCTGCTGGTGTAGTCCTTGATCGCTTTGACCTTGCCCCAATAGATCAGGCCCTTGTTGTCTTGCAGGTATTCGATCTTCTTGAAAAACGCCGCGTAAGTCGCGGTGTGCTCGCCGATTTTCAGCGGCATGTTTTTCAGCTTTTCCTTGTCGTCGAGGTTCGACACATAACATTCCACCGGGTGGGCAAACACGCTGGTTTTGTCCGGGGTGGTGTCGCTGGCACTGACAGATTCGCCGCTGCGGGTTGAAAGTGTTTTCGCTGAATCTTGCAGGGCCAGCCCCTCGGTGCCGACCTCCGCGGTTTTACGCTCGTACGTACGACGTGTCAGCACAAACTCCGATGGGAAATTATCCTCTCGCTCATCGTCGCTTTCGCCTGCTGCACCCTTGTGGAGACTGGCATAGCGGCAGCCGTCGATATGCCGGGTGCTCGGCGTGTTTTTGAAGTGCGGGGTGCGTTGGTAGTTGACGTTCCTGGCGTTGAACGTGCTCAGCACATTGCCTGCTTCGAAGGCGGCACGACAGGCATCGTTGGGGCACAGGAAACTGTCCTGGTCGGAATCGTAGGCGGCGGTTTCGTCGAAATTCAGGTCTCTTACGTCGTAGATCGACAGCTTGTCATCGAGACTCAGGCTGTAGGCCGTGTCGAATTTCATGGGGCTCGGGTCCGTGAGAGGTTTCGCTATTAATAGCGGGAACCCGCGCAAATATCAGCTAGAACCTGCAACCCGGCGTCCGCTCAGGAAGCACAAGGTCCCACCTATCGCTGTGAGTGTACCCAAGGCATAGAACATGCTGGCCGGCGCCGCGTTGATCAGCAGATACCCGCATATCACCGGGCTCATTGCCCCGCCGAACGCTGCAAGGTTCTGCGCGCCGTAGTAACTGCCGCGCAGTGCATCCGGGGCAATGGTGTCGATAAACAGGAACTCCGAGGGGTAGATGATCATCTCGCCCAAGGTGAACACGAACATCGCCAGGCACCAAGTCACCAAGCTATCCGAAGCCCGCTGGTAAAAGCCTTTGCCACCGCCCTGGGCGTAAATCTCAAAGCCACCACATAAACCACTCGCCGAACACAGATCAACGGGCTGAAAAAGGTCAAATGTGGGAGGTGTCGAGCTTTAGCGAGGCTGCGATGGGATCGACTCGGTTTCCCTGTCGAACTTCTCCACCCGCATCGCCTTTTCCTCCAGGCCGTTATCGTTTTCGACGCGAACAGTGGATTTGTTATCAAATTCAGGGGCGCGTTAGCGTTTTCATGGCAGCAGGAAGTAGCTGGAGGCTATGAGCAAGAGCGGTTCGAACGCTTGATCCTAGCTCCCCATGCCTGTGGGCTAAGGACGGGCGTCTGTCGGATGACTGCTATAGAGCTTTGCAATAGAGCATCCACGAACTATCATTCTTCCCAGTCTTTCCCTACCCAGAGAGGTGTTCTCTATGTCTTCTGGAACGATCTTCACTAACAATCGAACGCAAAATATTCGTATCCCTGCTGACATGCGCTTTCCTGCGGGGGTGAAAACTGTCGAGGTCCGCGCTGTGGGACGCGAGCTGATCATTTCGCCGGTTGAAAACACTTGGGACAGCTTTTTCCTTGCAGGCGAATCGGTATCTGATGATTTTATGGAAGAGCGCGCCGATCAAACCCAGCAAGAGCGAGAGTCTTTTGATGATTAAGTACATGCTTGACACCAACATCGTGATCTACATCATCAAGCGTCGGCCCATCGAAATACTGGAAAAATTCAACGCGAACGTAGGGCGTATGGTGATCTCTTCAATTACCCTCGCAGAGCTGATGCATGGAGCAGAAAAGAGTCAGCTCGTTGAGAAAAATACGCGAGCCGTGGAAGACTTTTCTTCCCGGCTCGAAGTCCTTAACTACGACGACAAGGCCGCCTTTCACTACGGCTCGATTCGTTCGGATCTGGAGAAAAAGGGCACGCCTATCGGTGTAAATGACCTCCATATCGCCGGGCACGCTAGAAGCGCAGGCTTGGTCTTGGTGACTAACAATGAATGTGAGTTCAAGCGCGTGAATGGCTTGATTGTGGAGAACTGGGTAGCGGCTTAAAGCGTTCCCTGAAAACCCCCACCACCCGCATCACCGCTGCAACCGAGCCCGCTTTTTCTTCTTCGCATGAAAATGCCGAAAATGCGCATCCTGTGCCGCCGCCAACAACTCCCGATCCCCACGCGTATCGCCCCAGGCCCGCAGCCGATACTCGCCCAAATCGCCATACACCGCTTCCAGCCTTAGCACCTTATTCTCACACCGGCAGTTATTCCCGGTGAGCTTGCCGGTCAACACCCCGTCGACCACCTCAAGCTCAGTGCCAATCAACTTGATCCCAAGCCGATCGGCAAACGGCTGCAGCACCAACGCCGGCGACGCCGAACACAGAGTCACCACCGCCCCCGAGCCCAGCTCCTGCTCCACCGACAACACCCCGGCCGGGCGCATCAACCGTGCCCAATTGCGCTGGCAATACTCCTCGGCCTTCTGCTGCACCCACGCCTTCTCCACCCCGGTCATAAAGGTGCGGATCAACTGCGCCTTCAACTCATCCCGGCTGATCTGCCGCACTAAAAAGCGCAGCCCAGGCACCGCCAGCTTGACCATCCGGCCATAAAACTCGCCGGTGCCAAAGGCAAACTTGAGGAAGGGCACGAAACTGTCGTGGTGGGTCAGGGTGCCGTCGAAGTCAAAGACGGAGAGTACTTTGGCGTCAACGGGGCCGGCTTCGAGCATGTCTGGGTTCACGGGTTGGCCTCGGTCCTATCTAGTATTTTTTGAGCGTGCATCAGGTGTGACAGCAGGAGTCTACTCCCGTGCCAATCTTCCGACCTTGGCGTAAAGCCCCTCGGTGAAAGCCTCTCGGTCACTCGACCGGTGACAACGCTGATGGCAATTGGGGCACAAGGCTACAGCATTGGTGATGCGATCCGAACCCTTCTGGGCCAGGTGCTTGACGTGATGTACTTCAAGAAATGGCAAACCTTACGGATAGTCCATTTGTTCCAGTCGTTCAAGGGCCTTGTCCAGCGCTGTTCGTTGTTCGTATAACCTCAAGCGCAGGTCGAGACGCTGTTCTTCTTGCTTTGCGATTGTCAGCGCCGTGGGATTATCCCGTAGCTGTAGCGCCTGCTGATGGATCATTTCAATGTTGTTGGCAACGATGTTTACTGCTCTCTTCGCAGAAATTTTGTCTGCTTTGGCCATATGTTGGGCTTTCAACAAAATACCGCTTGCAATCAAACTACCGCCGGCTGCGGCGATGGTGTAGCTGACAAGTGCGGCGGCTAGTTTAAGGTCAGTAAAGTATTTAGCCGCTTCGCCATTAGCAGCGATCTCTTGCAAACTATAGGAAAGATATCCACCCACGAGTGCTAGAACAAAACCTGTGATGTAGAGGACGAACGGATTTCTGAAGACAAATCCACCGAGAAACATCCAGGCAGCCATTCCGAGTATCGTGATAATTAATAGCGTGGCGTAGAGCAGTTCCATTTGCTGATGTGACCTTCTAAATACTATTTGCAAAAAAAGAGCTGCCCTTGGGCAGCTCTCTTTGGTGGTACTGACTTTAATCCCAGCTCAGCGCACCGCCGGTCTGATACTCAATAACCCGAGTCTCAAAGAAATTCTTCTCTTTCTTCAAGTCCATGATCTCGCTCATCCATGGGAACGGGTTGGTCGTGCCTGGATACTCTTCCTTCAAGCCAATCTGCGACAGGCGACGGTTAGCGATGAACTTGAGGTAATCCTCCATCATCGCCGCGTTCATCCCCAGCACGCCACGCGGCATGGTATCCCGCGCATATTCAATCTCCAGCTGAGTCCCCTGCAGGATCATCTGGGTCGCTTCTTCCTTCATCTCGGCATCCCACAAATGCGGGTTTTCGATCTTGATCTGGTTGATCACATCGATACCGAAGTTCAGGTGCATCGACTCATCGCGCAGGATGTACTGGAACTGCTCGGCGACGCCGGTCATTTTGTTGCGGCGGCCCATGGACAGGATCTGGGTGAAGCCGCAGTAGAAGAAGATGCCTTCCAGTACGCAGTAGTAAGCGACCAGGTTGCGCAGCAGTTCCTTGTCGGTGTCGACGGTGCCGGTTTCGAACTTTGGATCGGAGATCGAACGGGTGTATTTCAGGCCCCAGGCTGCCTTTTTGGCCACCGATGGGATCTCGTGGTACATGTTGAAGATCTCGCCTTCGTCCATGGCCAACGATTCGATGCAGTACTGGTAGGCGTGGGTGTGGATCGCTTCTTCGAAGGCCTGGCGCAGGATGTACTGGCGGCACTCCGGGTTGGTGATCAGGCGGTATACGGCCAGGACCAGGTTGTTGGCGACCAGGGAGTCGGCGGTGGAGAAGAAGCCGAGGTTGCGCATGACGATGCGGCGTTCGTCGTCGGTCAGGCCTTCGGGGTTTTTCCACAGGGCGATGTCGGCGGTCATGTTGACCTCTTGCGGCATCCAGTGGTTGGCGCAGCCGTCGAGGTATTTCTGCCAGGCCCAGTCGTACTTGAAGGGCACGAGTTGGTTGAGGTCGGCGCGGCAGTTGATCATGCGCTTTTCGTCAACGGCGACGCGGGCGGAGGCGCCTTCGAGTTCGGCGAGGCCTTCGGCGACGTCGAGTTTGTCCAGGGCGGCCTTGGCGCGCACGATGGCGGCGGAGTCACTGGCGGTGACGGCGCGGGCTTCGATGGCGGCGGCGGCGCCGGCACCGTCGAGGCGGTCCATGTTGGCTTCGGTGGCATGGCCGGCGTTGGCGCCTTTGGTGGCTACTTCGCCGTCTTCTTCTTTGTCGAATTCGTCCCAGCTCAGCATGACGTGTCGTCTCCTGCGTGAGGGCTCAAAGGTGCCCGTGTGAAACCGGATGGTTGGGTGTTCACACGGCCCTCGGGCCGCGGTGGATCTTAAGGAATCGTTTGTTGCAGCTAGCGCACGCATTAAACGGAATAGGCTAACGGGTGCTCTGCGTGAGGCTTGAGGGGCGGAGCGACAGGTACATGCTCCAGCGCAGGCTCAAGGTCTGGCTCTTCATCCCGGTGTAAAGGGATATTGCAGGCCCGATTTACCCGCGCATTATAGGGAAAAATTCGGCTTTGTGTTGCGGCGGATGGCCTCAGCGGTCGGCCAAAATGCGTGGGGTTACGGCCAGAGTGTTGGTTTGTAAGGGTTTGCTGCTTGAGGATTTTTTTAGCGGCGAGTGGTGGTGTCCAGTCGTCGGGAAATCGCCTTGTGGCTTGTATGCGGCAGTTGTGGCTAGCGGGCTTGCCCGCGCTGGGCTGCCAAGCAGCCCCAGTCAAGGCGCTGAGGTTTTCCTGAGAGAACTCAGCGCCTGATTTTGGGGCCGCTTCGCTGCCCGACGCGGGGCAAGCCCGCTCGCCACAGGGGAGTGTGGCGGCTTTGACGGTTGTTTAGATAGCGGATTACTGGGCCGCCGCTTTAATGCTGGCGAACATCTGCTTACCCGCCTTGGCCGGGTCCGCATCTTTATTGCTCATGAAGTTGCTTACCACATCAAACACCGCGCCCTGCACGGCTTGGGACGTTGACATGTTGAACGCCATGCTCGGCGCCAGCGTGCCGGCCTTTTCCGCCTCGGCGAAATCCTTGGCGGAAGCTTGGGCGCAGCTGTCGAATGGGCTCATGTCGAGGCCCTTGATGACCGGGATCGAGCCTTTGTTCTGGTTGAACACCGTTTGGAATTGCGGCTCCAGGGCGATCTTGGCCAGGTCGTCGCGGGCGGCGTTGTTACCGGGCGTGTCGTTTTTGCTCGACAGCTTGAACATCGCCAGTGAGTCGATGGTGTAGCTATAGATGCCTTGAGTGCCGGGGAAGGGCGCGCATTCATAGTCGGCGCCGGCCTTTTTGCCGACGGCGCTCCATTCGCTCTTGGCCCAGTCGCCCATGAGTTGCATGCCAGCCTGGCCGTTGATGACCTTGGCGGTTTCCATGTTCCAGTCCTGGCCGGTGCCGTTGGGGTCCATGTAGGTCTTCAGTTTGCGCAGGGCGACGAACACTTCGGTCATTTTTGGACCGGTGAAGGTGGCTTCGTCGTTGTCGATAAAGGCCTTTTTGAAGCCATCGGCGCCAAGGATGCTCAGTACCAGGCCTTCGAATACGGTGGTGTCCTGCCATGGCTGGCCGCCGTGGGCGATCGCGATAAAACCGGCGGCCTTGAGCTTGTCGCCGGCGGCGTAGAGTTCTTCCAGAGTGGTAGGGGCATGGGCGACCCCGGCTTTGCGCAGCACGTCGGGGTTGGTCCAGAGCCAGTTGATGCGGTGGATATTCAGCGGCACGGCAACGTAGTGGCCGTCGAATTTCATCAGCTCGGCGATGCTCGGCGGCAGCAGGGTGTCCCAGTGGTTGGCCTGGGCGACGTTGTCGATGCTGGTCAGCAGGCCCAGCTTGCCCCATTCCTGGATGTCCGGCCCTTTGATCTGCGCGGCGGAGGGTGGGTTACCGGACACTGCGCGAGTCTTGAGTACGGTCATGGCCGCCGCGCCACCGCCACCGGCGACGGCGCTGTTTTGCCAGGTGAAGCCGTCTTTTTCGATCAGTTGCTTGAGCACGTCGGCTGATTTGGCTTCGCCGCCCGACGTCCAGTAGTGGACGACTTCGACGCTGCCTTTGCTCTCAGCCGCCTGGGCGGTGAGCGTACAGAGGCTGGCGAAAGAGACTGCAAGGGCAAGGCGATTGAGGAGATTCATAGGGGATACCTTTTTTTGTTGTTATGGGCAGCGGTGTTTATTCCAATCCCAGGCCTTTGCGGCCCAGGCTGTTGAGTTGTCGAGGGGTGAAGCGGTCTTGCCACTGTTGCTCGTAGTCTTCCCGGGGGAAGTCGTCCGGCGAGACACCTTGCTCGAATGCCCTGAACACGTCCTTGGCGTAACGCAGATTTTTCGGACACATGGGGGCGGCCGGGACATACATCACATTGCCCCAGCCCTGCTGGTTTTCCACCGGGGCGACGCTGTGGATTACGTCGCAGTGCCACCACACCGAGTCGCCGGCGTGCACGTCCGGAATGGGTGTCATGCCCTGTACCAGCAACGGGTGCCATTTCTCTGAGATGGGCAGCACTTTGCCGGGCGCCACGCCGCACAATTCATCCTCGGGCACGTCGTCCAGCAGCGGGCGCAGAAGCATATAAGCCATGGCCTTGGGGATCGGCAGCGTATGCAGCACACCCTGGTCGGCACGCATATCGCACAGTGCCGTCCAGCCCTGGAAGGTGCGGAAGGCCGAGCATTTCACCGTGTCCTTGTAGGCATATTCGTCGACCTCGGTGCGATGCGCGGCATCCCATGGGTCGTACGCCTGGAAGTCATTGCGGTAGATCTTGTCGAAGACCTTCAGGTAGGCCGGATGCAGCCAGCGTTCCAGCGCCCCGGAGTCGGTATGCGGGCCAAGGCCTTTGGATGTGGTGCCCGGTGGGCGCCGGCGGACGCGGTCCGGGTACAGCGCGTTGATGTCCGGATCGAACCATTGCTGGCCTTGGGAATGGGTGGTCCACAACCGGTTGAGGAAGGATTGCGCAGCGCCCATGCGCGGGTGCTGACGCACTTGCATCTGGGCGTCGGACCAGTAGATCGGAAATATCTCCGGGCGGGAGGCGTCGAGGTTGCCGAAAAAGGTGTCAGCCGGGCCGCGATACACCCTGTCGAAATGGTTGTTGTCGAGGTAGTCCAGCAGGCTCTTGTCCCACCCCAGCACTTGCTCGCGCGCGAAGTGATTGCGGATCACCAGGCAGCCCCTGCGCTTGATCAGGGCGCGTTGCGCGTCTGTCACTTGGCCGTTGGCGATCGTGTCGAAATCCAGTTCCGGCCAAGCCGAACCGCTCAGCGCCTGCTGGGCTTTGATCGAGGCGATTTCATCGGCAATGAAAGCGCTGATCTCGGCAAACAAGGCGTTCACATCGCCGATCTGCGCGCGCAGGGTTTTCTTCATGTTGACGATGTTGCGCCGGTAGTCGTCCGGCAGCTCGGCACTTTCGAAGGCGTGATAATTACTCATGGGGTGGCCTGTATTGTTGTTATGCATACAGGTATGGAATCACCGGGGCTGCCTGGGCAGCAGTCCGGTTAGACGCGTTGAGCAGTACGATTGTGGCGTTTGTTGCGTCGTGAATGGAAGAATCGGCTTGGTTACTGGAAGTGATGCCCGTGCTGGGCGCGAAATTGCGAAGGCGTGAGACCTTTTAGCGCTTTGAACTGGCGATTGAACAACGCCTGGGAGACATAGCCGACCTGCTCGGCGATGGCACTGACCGCCAGGTTGCCCTGCATCAGCAGTGCACAGGCATGTCCGATGCGCAGGCGCACGATGTAGTCCAGCGCCGTGCAGCGTGTGTGTTTGCGAAACATGCGATGGAGGGCCGACACGCTGACGCACGCCATCTGCGCCAATTGCGGAATGCCCACGGGCTGGGCGTAGTGGGCATGCAGATAATCCAGCACGCGACGTATGCGCGGGTCTTCGATTACCTGAGGCGCGGCGTTTTCCACCGCAATACGCTGCGCGGCGACGTCTCGTGACAACAGGTTGAGCACGGTCAGCAAAGAGATCAGCCGCTGCGATGCATCCTGCTCGACCATGGCTTCGATCACGGGGCGCAGGACCCTTGAGGTGCTGTCACTGAAACTTAGCGCCTGCTGGGCTGCGGCCAGCAACGCGCGGGTCGGGGCCATTTCGGGAAACAGGCGCACCAGCGATTCCGCCCAGGCTTCGGAAAACCAGATGACGAGTGCGACGTGCGGCTGGGTCGGGTCAATACGTTCGGCAGACGACCAGCTGTGTGGCACGTTCGGGCCCACCAGAACCAGGTCGCCGTCGTCGTAGAGCGCCACATCGTTGCTGATATAGCGATGCCCGCGGCTATTGAGGGTGAGGGTCAGTTCGTATTCGGGATGGTGATGCCACTCAAACGGGATCGCCTCCGGCAGCCTGCGGTTCAGCAGGGTCCAGGAGGTATTGGCCTCGGTGGGGATCTTCTCGAAACTGGCTCGCATGAATGCATCCTGCCGTACAGGAAAGGTAGCGACGCCACAATCGTAGCATTCGATTCAAGCGAGGGGAGGGGGCCTCGCCGCAAGAACGATTTCTTGCGGCAAATAAGATCACGCGCAGATCACACTAACTAAGTTGTTATCCGTTCGAACAGCCATTGCCCATTACATGGTAGTTAAGAATATGACGCTGACCCTGTGAGTCTTCATATTCCATCTTTACCGGCACAACTTCGCAAACTTCCGGGATTGTGCTCATGGACAATACTTTGGCCACATCCAGCTTGGTGCTATAGGTGTAGTCCTCAACAATCGGGGCGTTCTGGCCGGCCAGCTCGGTCGGGGCCTCGTCGGCCAGGGCGGCGGTTGCGCACAAGCTGCTGAGGGCCATAACTACGAGAGCTTTCATTTCTTTACTTACCTTCTTCAGGGCGAAAGGGGTCACGGGGCCCTTGTGAGGCCACGTGTGTAACTTAGGATTGGTTAGTTCGGATTAACGTGCCTTCGTGGGGGCTGTTACGTTGTTAATCACTGTTGTGTTAATCACAATGCCTTGGTTGGCGGAAGTGATTCTAGGCCTGCGGGTTATATTCATATACCCGTGCTTTTGATAAAGACTGTTGGCGGTTTTTGTAACAATCCCGTGGTAAAGGTTTTTTCACCCACCCGCAAAGCCCCGCAGGCTGCGGGCCAGAGCGGCAAACGGGGATAGCAGGGCATTTTGTAGGGTCTTGTTACTACCATCGTCGAATGGTTCTATAGGCCCACCCCGGATACAACTGGGTCATACAACAACAACTATGTCACCGAGGTAAGAAAGATGAGTGCGGCTTCCCTGTACCCCGTTCGCCCCGAAGTAGCAGCCAACACGCTGACCGACGAGGCAACCTACAAGGCCATGTACCAGCAGTCGGTGGTCAACCCCGACGGTTTCTGGCGCGAGCAAGCCAAGCGCCTTGACTGGGTCAAGCCTTTCACCGCGGTGAAGCAGACCTCTTTCGACGATCACCATGTCGACATCAAGTGGTTCGCCGATGGCACCCTGAACGTTTCCTACAACTGCCTGGACCGTCACCTCGCCGAACGCGGCGACCAGGCGGCGATCATCTGGGAGGGCGATGACCCGGCCGAGAGCCGCACCATCACCTACCGCGAGTTGCACGAGGAAGTCTGCAAGTTCGCCAACGCCCTGCGTGGCCAGGATGTGCACCGCGGCGACGTGGTGACCATCTATATGCCGATGATTCCCGAAGCCGTGGTCGCCATGCTGGCGTGTACCCGCATCGGTGCGATCCATTCGGTGGTGTTCGGCGGTTTCTCGCCGGAGGCCCTGGCCGGTCGCATCATCGACTGTAAGTCGAAGGTGGTGATCACTGCCGATGAAGGCATTCGCGCCGGTAAGAAGATTCCGCTGAAGGCCAACGTCGACGACGCGCTGACCAACCCGGAAACCAGCAGCATCCAGAAGGTCATCGTGTGCAAGCGCACCAATGGCCAGATCAAGTGGAACCAGCATCGCGACATCTGGTACGAAGACCTGATGAAAGTGGCGGGCACCGTGTGTGCGCCAAAAGAGATGGGCGCCGAAGAAGCGCTGTTCATCCTCTACACCTCCGGTTCCACCGGCAAGCCTAAAGGCGTGCAGCACACCACCGGCGGCTACCTGTTATATGCGGCCCTGACCCACGAGCGCGTATTCGACTACCGCCCGGGTGAAATCTACTGGTGCACCGCCGACGTCGGTTGGGTCACTGGCCACACCTATATTGTCTACGGCCCGCTGGCCAATGGCGCGACCACCTTGCTGTTCGAAGGCGTGCCGAACTACCCGGACATTACCCGGGTGGGCAAGATCGTCGACAAGCACAAGGTCAATATCCTCTACACCGCCCCGACCGCGATCCGCGCAATGATGGCGTCCGGCACCGCTGCCTGCGAAGGCGTCGATGGCAGCAGCCTGCGCCTGTTGGGCTCGGTGGGTGAGCCGATCAACCCGGAAGCGTGGGACTGGTACTACAAGAACGTCGGCCAATCCCGTTGCCCGATCGTCGACACCTGGTGGCAGACCGAAACCGGCGCCACCCTGATGAGCCCGCTGCCGGGTGCCCATGCACTCAAGCCGGGTTCTGCCGCGCGGCCGTTCTTCGGCGTGGTGCCGGCGCTGGTGGACAACCTGGGCAACATCATCGAAGGCGCCGCCGAAGGCAACCTGGTGATTCTCGACTCGTGGCCAGGCCAGGCCCGTACCCTGTACGGCGACCATGACCGTTTTGTCGACACGTACTTCAAGACCTTCCGTGGCATGTACTTCACCGGTGACGGCGCCCGTCGCGATGAAGATGGCTACTGGTGGATCACCGGCCGTGTGGATGACGTGTTGAACGTATCCGGCCACCGCATGGGCACTGCCGAGATCGAAAGCGCCATGGTTGCCCACCCTAAAGTCGCCGAAGCGGCGGTGGTGGGTGTGCCGCACGACATCAAGGGCCAGGGCATCTATGTGTATGTGACCCTGAAGAATGGCGAAGAACCCAGCGAAGCCCTGCGCCTGGAGCTGAAGAACTGGGTGCGCAAGGAAATCGGGCCGATTGCCTCGCCGGACGTGATCCAGTGGGCACCGGGCTTGCCGAAGACGCGCTCGGGGAAAATCATGCGCCGTATCCTGCGCAAGATTGCCACGGCCGAGTACGACGGGCTGGGCGATATTTCCACCCTGGCGGACCCGGGCGTAGTGGCGCATTTGATTGAGACCCACAAGACCATGAACGTCGCGTAAGACGGGCTGGTCAGACAAAGCCCCATTCGGTGTGAGCCGGGTGGGGCTTTTTTGTGAGTGCTTGAAATCGAAGGAGATCCAAATAAATATCGGTTTTTCGCGTAGGAGGTTTCTGAATGTTACCGAGTGGCACAAATGTGTAACCCATCGCCCAAACATGAGGCAAAGGGCTACGCTTATGCCCCGAAAAACCGCGCTTTAGACACCCTGAGCCATAAGATTAAACGCCACACTTGCCGTGCTAGAAGGGTTTGCGAATAATAGGCCCGCAATTTGCAGCATCAACAGGTTTAATATCTTTTGTCTCTGCATAAAATTCAGAGGCTGTCAATGTGTTGGAACCGCTTTCTCAGTGCTTCTGTAAATTGTTGTCGCATTGAGGAAATATCGGCTTCCGGCCTGTCGTTAGAATGCCGATCACTCGCTCGTCGTCTCCACTGTTGAATTGGTGTAGGACGCAGCACCGCTATTCGGTTTCACTCAGTCGCATCGTGGGCCATGGCTCATACTGCTGTTTTGCCCTATACCGATGGAGTCCCAAGATGAAGAAACTCGTGCTGTTGGGCGCCCTGGCGCTGTCCGTGCTGTCCATGCAGGCTTTCGCTGAAGGCAAGCCTCTGAAAATTGGTATCGAAGCGGCTTACCCTCCGTTTGCCTCGAAGGCGCCGGATGGCAGCATCGTCGGTTTTGACTACGATATCGGCAACGCCCTGTGCGAAGAGATGAAGGTCAAGTGCACCTGGGTCGAGCAAGAGTTCGACGGCCTGATCCCGGCGCTCAAGGTGCGCAAGATCGACGCGATCCTGTCGTCCATGTCCATCACCGAAGACCGCAAGAAGTCCGTGGACTTCACCAACCGCTACTACCTGACCCCAGCGCGCCTGGTATTGAAGGAAGGCACCGCCGTCAGCGACAGCCTGGATGAACTCAAAGGCAAGAAGATCGGCGTACAGCGCGGTTCGATCCACGACCGTTTCGCCAAGGAAGTCCTGGCACCTAAAGGCGCCACTGTTGTGCCTTACAGCTCGCAGAACGAAATCTACCTCGACGTGGAAGCCGGTCGCCTCGACGGCACCGTGGCCGACGCCACCCTGTTGCAGGAAGGTTTCCTCGATACGCCAGCCGGTAAAGGCTATGCGTTCACCGGCCCGGCCTTCACCGACGTCAAGTACTTCGGCGACGGCGTAGGCATCGCCGTACGCAAGGGCGACAAGGAAAACCTGGACCGCATCAACGCTGCCATCGCCGCGATCCGTGCCAACGGTAAATACAAAGAAATCGAGAAAAAGTACTTCAACTTCGATATTTACGGCCCAGAAGCCAAGTAAGTATTCGCAGCTGTCTGTCCGAAATGGCGCAAGCAACAGAATTCCTGCGGTTTGCGCCATTTTTTCATCCCCCTTTTCGAGGACCTGAATCATGTTGAAAGGCTACGGGGCCGTCATCCTCGATGGCGCATGGTTGACGCTTCAGCTCGCCTTGTCGTCCATGGCCTTGGCCATTGTTCTGGGTCTGATCGGGGTCGCGTTACGCCTGTCGCCGGTGCGCTGGTTGGCCTGGCTGGGTGACTTGTACTCCACGGTGATCCGCGGGATCCCCGACCTGGTGCTGATCCTGCTGATTTTCTACGGCGGTCAGGACCTGCTCAACCGCGTCGCGCCGATGCTCGGCTATGACGACTATATCGACTTGAACCCCTTGGCCGCCGGTATCGGCACCCTGGGTTTCATCTTTGGCGCCTACCTGTCGGAAACCTTCCGTGGCGCCTTCATGGCCATCCCCAAGGGCCAGGCCGAAGCCGGCCTGGCGTATGGCATGAGCAGCTTCCAGGTGTTTTTCCGGGTGATGGTGCCGCAGATGATCCGGCTGGCGATCCCCGGGTTTACCAACAACTGGCTGGTACTCACCAAGGCCACCGCGCTGATCTCGGTGGTGGGCCTGCAAGACATGATGTTCAAGGCCAAGCAGGCGGCTGATGCCACCCGCGAGCCTTTTACCTTCTTCCTCGCAGTGGCGGCGATGTACCTGGTGATCACCAGTGTGTCGTTGCTGGCCCTGCGTCATCTTGAGAAGCGCTACTCGGTAGGCGTAAGGGCGGCTGATCTATGATCTTCGACTACAACGTCATCTGGGAGGCCATGCCGCTGTACCTTGGCGGCCTGCTGACCACCCTGAAACTGCTCGCCATCTCGCTGTTCTTCGGCCTGCTCGCCGCCTTGCCCCTGGGCTTGATGCGTGTGTCCAAGCAACCGGTCGTCAACGGTGCGGCCTGGCTCTACACCTACGTGATCCGCGGCACGCCGATGCTGGTGCAGCTGTTTTTGATCTACTACGGCCTGGCGCAGTTCGAAGCGGTGCGCGAGAGCGTCCTGTGGCCACTGCTGTCCAGTGCGACCTTCTGCGCGTGCCTGGCCTTTGCGATCAACACCAGCGCCTACACCGCCGAGATCATTGCCGGTAGCCTCAAGGCCACCCCCAATGGCGAGATCGAAGCGGCCAAGGCCATGGGCATGTCGCGCTACAAGCTGTACCGCCGCATCCTGCTGCCGTCGGCCCTGCGCCGCGCGCTGCCGCAGTACAGCAACGAAGTGATCATGATGCTGCAGACCACCAGTCTCGCGTCCATCGTCACCCTGATCGACATCACCGGTGCCGCGCGCACGGTCAACGCGCAGTTTTATCTGCCGTTCGAAGCCTACATCACCGCCGGCGTGTTCTACCTGTGCCTGACCTTTATCCTGGTGCGCCTGTTCAAGTTGGCCGAGCGCCGCTGGCTGAGCTACCTGGCTCCACGGAAGCACTGATATGGAACGTATCGATCACCTGTTGCCCTGGGGCCACCTGGGCTGCGAGCGCCAGCTGAGCGTGTTCCGTTTCGGCAGCGGCGAGCGCAAGGCCTATATCCAGGCCAGCCTGCATGCCGATGAATTGCCCGGTATGCGCGCCGCGTGGGAGCTGAAAAAACGTCTCGCTGAACTTGAAGCGCAAGGTGCCCTCAACGGCGTGATCGAGCTGGTGCCGGTGGCCAACCCGATGGGCCTGGGCCAGTTGCTGCAAGGCAGCCACCAGGGCCGTTTCGAAGTGGGCAGCGGCAAGAATTTCAACCGCGATTTCGTTGAGTTGAGCGAGCCGGTGGCCGAGTTGCTCACAGGCAAGCTGGGGGATGATGCTCACGCCAACGTGCGCATGATTCGCCAGGCGATGGCCGATGCGCTCAACGCATTGCCCGAGCCGAGCAGCCAGTTGCAAGGCATGCAGCGCATCCTGCTGAGCCATGCGTGCAGCGCTGATATCGTCCTCGACCTGCACTGCGACGCCGAAGCCGCATTGCACATGTACGCGCTGCCCCAGCACTGGCCGCAGTGGCGTTCGCTGTCGGCGCACTTGAATGTGAAAGTCGGTCTGCTCGCGGAAGACTCCGGTGGCAGCTCGTTCGATGAGGCCTGTTCGTTGCCGTGGCTGCGGTTGTCCCGCGCCTTCCCCGACGCACAGATCCCGCTGGCCTGCCTGGCGACGACCCTGGAATTGGGCGGTCAGGCGGACACCGGCCGTGACGAAGCGATCTTCCACGCCGAAGGCATCCTCGCGTTTCTCGCCGAGCAAGGCCTGATCAAGGGCGAATGGCCGGCGCCGCAACACGAACCGTGTGAAGGCGTGCCCTTCGAAGGCACCGAATTGCTGTTCGCGCCCCACGCCGGGGTGATCAGTTACCTGCGTAAAGCCGGGGACTGGATCGAGAAGGGCGAGCCGATTTTTGAAGTGATTGATCCCCTGGAAGACCGCGTGAGCATTATCTGCGCGGGCACCTCGGGGGTGTTGTTTGCCGTTGAACGGCTACGTTATGCCCAAGCGGGTTTCTGGCTGGCCAAGGTGGCGGGGCGCGAAGCGCTGCGTCACGGGCGCTTGCTCAACGACTGACCACCTGTTTTTGTGAGAACCGACCGCATGTACAAACTTGAAGTCCAAGACCTGCATAAACGCTATGGCAGTCATGAAGTGCTCAAAGGCGTGTCCCTGGCCGCCGCGGCCGGTGATGTGATCAGCATCATCGGTTCCAGTGGTTCGGGCAAAAGCACCTTTTTGCGCTGCATCAACCTGCTGGAGCAACCCCACGCCGGCAAGATCCTGCTCAATAACGAAGAGCTGAAACTGGTGGCCAACAAGGACGGCGCCATGAAGGCCGCCGACCCTAAGCAGCTGCAACGCATGCGCTCGCGCCTGTCGATGGTGTTTCAGCATTTCAACCTGTGGTCGCACATGACCGCGATTGAAAACGTGATGGAAGCCCCGGTGCATGTGCTGGGCGTGTCGAAGAAAGAGGCCCGTGAAAAGGCCGAGCACTACTTGGCCAAGGTCGGCGTGGGCCATCGCAAGGATGCGTTCCCCGGCCATATGTCCGGCGGCGAGCAGCAGCGCGTGGCGATTGCCCGGGCCCTGGCGATGGAGCCGGAGGTGATGCTGTTCGACGAACCCACCTCGGCCCTCGACCCCGAGTTGGTGGGCGAAGTGCTCAAGGTCATGCAGGACCTGGCCCAGGAAGGCCGCACCATGGTGGTGGTGACCCACGAAATGGGCTTTGCCCGTGAAGTGTCGAACCAGCTGGTGTTCTTGCACAAAGGCATCGTCGAAGAGCGTGGCAACCCGCGGGAAGTGCTGGTCAACCCGCAGTCCGAGCGGTTGCAGCAGTTCCTGTCTGGCAGCTTGAAATAATCCCTTACTGCTGAAGTTGCTTTTATGTGGGAGGGGCGGTGCGACGATTCGACTTGCCCCCTCCCACATAGATCTCCACATGGGATCTACAGTGGAGTTCTACTGTTGGATCTTCATTGTTTTTGAGCTTTGTGTTGGTTTACGGGCTAGCATTGGCCCTTGTCTTCATTACCGTTCTTCGCTTCGGATAGCACTCCATGACCGCCCACAAAATTGGTTTCCTGATTTGGCCCAGCACAAAAGCACTCACGCTTGCGCTGGCTGAGGAGGCCTTGCGCGTTGCTCAGCGGGTGCATCCGGAGGTGGTCTACGAGCTGTCGTTCCTGCTCGCAGAGCCGGCCATCGATGGCGCCTGGCAATTGCCGGGCGAACCGTGGGCCGGCAAGCTGGAAGGCTTCCAGAAACTGTTCCTGCTGGCGGACGAGCCGCCTGCCGTGATCGCCTCGCAACTGAGCACCGCCCTCAAGCAGCTGGTGCGCGCCGGTTGTGTGATCGGCGGCTTGTCGGCTGGTGTGTACCCGCTGGCCCAGCTCGGCCTGCTCGACGGCTACCGCGCCGCCGTGCACTGGCGTTGGCAGGATGATTTTGCCGAGCGTTTCCCCAAGGTCATCGCCACCAGCCATCTGTTCGACTGGGATCGTGATCGCCTGACCGCCTGCGGCGGCATGTCGGTACTCGACCTGTTGCTGGCGGTGCTGGCCCGTGACCACGGTGCCGAACTGGCCGGTGCGGTGTCGGAAGAGCTGGTGGTGGAGCGCATCCGCGAAGGCGGCGAGCGCCAGCGCATCCCGCTGCAGAACCGCCTGGGCTCCAGCCATCCGAAGCTGACCCAGGCAGTGTTGCTGATGGAAGCCAATATCGAAGAGCCGCTGACCACCGACGAAATCGCCCAGCATGTGTGCGTGTCGCGACGACAACTGGAGCGGATCTTCAAGCAATACCTCAATCGCGTCCCCAGCCAGTACTACCTGGAACTGCGCCTGAACAAGGCCCGCCAGATGCTCATGCAAACCAGCAAGTCGATCATCCAGATCGGCCTGTCCTGCGGCTTCTCCTCGGGGCCGCACTTCTCCAGCGCCTACCGCAACTTCTTTGGCGCCACCCCTCGCGAAGACCGCAACCAGCGGCGCAGCAGCAGCCCGTTCGAACTCTCGTCGGTGCCGTCCGAGCGTGGTTGACGTGGGGTGAATACGATTGGCGCGGTGTGTCGCGTCCATCGCGCAACTTCCCTGCATACTGCCGAAAACCCCTGCATCCGTTTAAACTGCGCCATTGCGACGCTATTTGTCGCATTGGCGTAAACCCGCGTAAAACGGGGGTTGGCGCTATAAGAAGTTGTCGCTTGGCGGCAAGGCCGCGCTGAAAACTGTCCTTACAATCCCTGCATCGCCCGCCAGTTCCAGGCAGGCGTTCCTCTTCAGGAGACTCCGATGTCCGTTGAGCAAGCCCCGGTGCAACGTGCCGATTTCGACCAGGTCATGGTTCCCAACTACGCACCTGCCGCATTCATCCCCGTGCGTGGCGCAGGTTCCCGTGTATGGGACCAGGCGGGTCGCGAGCTGATCGACTTTGCCGGCGGCATCGCGGTCAACGTGTTGGGCCACGCCCACCCGGCGCTGGTCGGTGCACTGACCGAACAGGCCAACAAGCTGTGGCACGTCTCCAACGTCTTCACCAACGAGCCGGCCCTGCGCCTGGCCCATAAGCTGATCGACGCCACGTTTGCCGAGCGCGTGTTCTTCTGCAACTCCGGCGCCGAAGCCAACGAGGCCGCATTCAAGCTGGCCCGTCGCGTGGCGTTCGACCGTTTCGGCAGCGAGAAGTACGAGATCATTGCCGCGCTGAACAGCTTCCACGGCCGTACCCTGTTCACCGTCAACGTCGGTGGCCAGTCGAAGTACTCCGATGGTTTCGGGCCTAAAATCACCGGCATCACCCACGTCCCTTATAACGACCTGGAAGCGCTGAGAGCCGCGGTGTCGGACAAGACCTGTGCCGTGGTGCTGGAGCCGATCCAGGGCGAAGGCGGCGTACTGCCGGCCGAGCTGGCTTACCTGCAAGGCGCCCGCGAACTGTGCGACGCCAACAATGCGCTGCTGGTGTTCGACGAAGTGCAGACCGGCATGGGCCGCAGCGGCCATCTGTTTGCCTACCAGCACTACGGCGTGGTGCCCGACATCCTCACCAGCGCCAAGAGCCTGGGCGGCGGTTTCCCGATTGCGGCGATGCTCACCCGCGAAGACCTGGCCAAGCACCTGGTGGTCGGTACCCACGGCACCACCTACGGCGGCAACCCGCTGGCGTGCGCAGTGGCCGAAGCGGTCATCGACGTGATCAACACCCCTGAGGTGCTGGCCGGCGTCAACGCCAAGCACGACCTGTTCAAGGCGCGCCTGGAGCAGATCGGCAAGCAGTACGGCATCTTCACCGAAGTGCGTGGCATGGGCCTGCTGATCGGTTGCGTACTGAGCGATGCGTTCAAAGGCAAGGCCAAGGACGTGTTCAACGCGGCCGAGAAAGAAAACCTGATGATCCTGCAAGCCGGCCCTGACGTGGTGCGTTTTGCGCCGAGCCTGGTGGTGGAAGACGCAGACATCAACGAAGGCCTGGATCGCTTCGAACGTGCGGTAAAAACGTTGACCCAAGCCTGATAGCGACACCTTCTGCCGGCTGGACTGGGTCAAAAATGTGGGAGGGGGCTTGCCCCCGATAGCCATCTGTCAGTTGATGCATCTGGTGACTGATACACCGCTATCGGGGGCAAGCCCCCTCCCACACTGGAATATGCCCCACATGAAGATATGGGGTGTTCCTGACCTGTTCGGTATTTTTTTCCTGTGAGTTCTAGAGTTAAGGAGTGACACCATGCTGGTGATGCGCCCCGCGCAAATGGCTGATCTGGGCGAGGTACAGCGTCTGGCTGCGGATAGCCCGATTGGTGTCACCTCCTTGCCGGATGATGTGGAACGCCTGAGCGACAAGATCGCCGCCAGCGAAGCGTCCTTCGCGGCCGAGGTGAGTTTCAACGGTGAAGAAAGCTATTTCTTCGTGCTCGAAGACACCGAGACCGGCAAGCTCGCCGGCTGCTCGGCCATCGTCGCCTCGGCCGGTTACTCGGAGCCGTTCTACAGTTTTCGTAACGAGACCTTCGTGCACGCCTCCCGCGAGCTGAAGATCCACAACAAGATCCACGTGCTTTCCCAGTGCCACGACCTCACCGGCAACAGCCTGCTCACCAGCTTCTACGTGGTGCCGGAGCTGGTCGGTTCGCCGTGGTCGGAACTCAATTCCCGTGGCCGCCTGTTGTTCGTCGCCAGCCACCCCGAGCGCTTTGCCGACTCGGTGGTGACCGAGATTGTCGGCTACAGCGACGAGAACGGTGATTCGCCGTTCTGGGACGCCATCGGCCGCAACTTCTTCGACCTCAACTACGCCGCCGCCGAGCGCCTGTGCGGGCTGAAAAGCCGTACGTTCCTCGCCGAGCTGATGCCGCATTACCCGATCTACGTGCCGCTGCTGCCGGACGAAGCCCAGGAAGCCATGGGCCAGGTGCACCCGCGTGCCCAGATCACCTTCGACATCCTGATGCGCGAAGGCTTCGAGACTGACCACTACATCGACATCTTCGACGGCGGCCCAACGTTGCACGCACGGGTCTCGGGCATTCGCTCGATTGCCCAGAGCCGCGTGGTGCCGGTGAAGATCGGTGAGATGGTCAAGGGTGTCGGCCGCCAGTACCTGGTGAGCAACGCACAGCTGCAGGATTACCGCGCGGTGATGCTGGAGCTGGACTACGCGCCGGGCAAACCGGTGACCCTGGACCTGGCAGCCGCCGAAGCCCTGGGCGTTGGTGAAGGCGCGAGTGTGCGCCTGGTAGCGGTATAAACAGAGTGTCGCGGGTGGCTGGCAGCAGCGGCCCGTCTGAGGAGATAGCATGATCGTTCGTCCCGTACGCAGCAGCGATTTACCGGCCCTGATTGATCTGGCGCGCAGCACCGGCACCGGCCTCACCACCTTGCCGGCCAACGAAGAGCGCCTGACCCACCGGGTTGGCTGGGCGGAAAAAACCTTTCGCGGCGACGCCGGGCGCGGTGATGCCGACTACCTGTTCGTGCTGGAAAACGACGAAGGCCGCGTGGTGGGGATTTCCGCCATCGCCGGTGCCGTCGGCCTGCGCGAGCCGTGGTACAACTTCCGGGTCGGCCTGACGGTCAGCGCCTCCCAGGAACTGAATATCTACCGTGAGATTCCGACGCTGTTCCTGGCCAACGACCTCACCGGCAATTCCGAGCTGTGCTCGTTGTTCCTGCATGCCGATTACCGCAACGGCCTCAACGGCCGCATGCTGGCCAAGGCGCGCCTGCTGTTTATCGCCGAGTTCCCACAGCTGTTCGGCAACAAGATCATCGCCGAGATGCGCGGCGTGTCCAACGACGCCGGGCGTTCGCCGTTCTGGGAAAGTCTGGGCCGGCACTTCTTCAAGATGGAATTCAGCCAGGCCGATTACCTCACGGGCGTGGGCAACAAGGCATTTATCGCTGAGCTGATGCCCAAGTTTCCGTTGTACAGCTGCTTCCTTTCCGAGGACGCGCGCAACGTGATCGGCAAGGTCCATCCGGACACCGAGCCGGCGTTGAGCATGCTCAAGAGCGAAGGCTTCAGCTACCAGGGCTACGTCGATATTTTCGACGCCGGCCCGGCAGTGGAGTGCGAGACCGCCAAGATCCGTGCGGTGCGCGACAGCCAATCATTGGTGTTGGCCATCGGCACACCGGGGGACGACGCCACGCCGTTCCTGATCCATAACCGCAAACGCGAAGATTGCCGCATCACCGCCGCACCGGCACGCCTGGCGGCCGGCACGCTGGTGGTCGATCCGCAAACCGCCAAGCGCCTGCAACTGGTGGTGGGTGATCAAGTGCGTGCCGTACCGTTGTCTGCTGCTCGGGAGTCGAAATAATGAATTCGCTGTATATCGCAGGTAGCTGGCTGGCTGGCCAGGGTGAACTGTTTGAATCCCGCAATCCGGTGACCCAGCAGGTGCTGTGGGCCGGCAATGGTGCCACGGTCGAGCAGGTCGAATCGGCCGTGCAGGCCGCGCGCCAGGCGTTCCCGACCTGGGCCCGGCGTCCGCTGGAAGAGCGCATCAGCGTGCTGGAAGCCTTCGCCGCGAGCCTGAAAGGCCGCGCCGATGAAATAGCGCGCTGCATCGGCGAGGAGACCGGCAAGCCGCTGTGGGAGTCGGCCACTGAAGTCACCAGCATGGCCAACAAGATCGCGATCTCGGTGCAAAGCTACCGTGAGCGTACTGGCGAGAAGAGCGGCCCCCTGGGTGACGCCACCGCCGTATTGCGCCACAAGCCCCACGGCGTGGTGGCGGTGTTCGGTCCTTACAACTTCCCCGGTCACCTGCCCAACGGGCATATCGTCCCGGCGTTGCTGGCGGGCAATACCGTACTGTTCAAGCCCAGCGAGCTGACCCCGAAAGTCGCCGAGCTGACCGTGCAGTGCTGGATCGACGCCGGTTTGCCGGCGGGCGTGTTGAACCTGCTGCAAGGCGCGCGCGAGACCGGCATTGCGTTGGCCGCCAACCCCGGTATCGATGGGTTGTTCTTCACCGGTTCCAGCCGTACCGGCAATCATCTGCACCAGCAGTTCTCCGGGCGCCCGGACAAGATCCTGGCCCTGGAAATGGGCGGCAACAACCCGCTGGTGGTGGATGAAGTGGCCGACGTGGATGCGGCGGTCTACACCATCATCCAGTCGGCGTTTATCTCCGCCGGCCAGCGTTGCACCTGTGCCCGTCGCCTGCTGGTGCCGGAAGGCGCCTGGGGCGATGCGCTGCTGGCGCGGCTGGTGGCGGTGTGCGCGACGATTGAAGTCGGCGCGTTCGACCAGCAACCGCCGCCGTTCATGGGCTCGGTGATTTCCCTGGCGGCGGCAAAAGCCCTGATGGAGGCCCAGGAACTGATGTTGGCCAATGGCGCCGTGGCACTGTTGGAGATGACCCAGCCCCAGGACCAGGCCGCCTTGCTGACCCCAGGCATCATCGACGTGACCGGCGTGACCGAGCGCGAAGACGAAGAACTGTTCGGCCCGCTGTTGCAGGTGATCCGCTACGCCGATTTCGCGGCGGCGATCGCCGAAGCCAACAACACCCAGTACGGCCTGGCCGCGGGCCTGTTGTCCGATTCCGAGGCGCGTTACCAGCAATTCTGGCTGGAAAGCCGTGCCGGCATTGTCAACTGGAACAAACAGCTGACCGGCGCCGCCAGCACCGCGCCGTTCGGCGGGGTAGGGGCCTCGGGCAACCATCGCGCCAGTGCGTATTACGCGGCGGATTATTGCGCGTACCCGGTGGCGTCGCTTGAAACGCCAAGCCTGGTGGTACCGGCCACGCTAACCCCCGGCATTACGCTGATCTAAATGTGGGAGGGGGCTTGCTCCCTCCCACAGGGGGTCAGTGGTGTATTCAAGTAATTTGAAGCCTATAAAAACAGATGTTCGTGGAGCCTCGCCGATGAAATCCTATGAAGTCAATTTTGACGGTCTAGTGGGGCCGACCCATAACTACGGCGGTTTGTCCTTCGGCAACGTCGCGTCCCAGAGCAATAGCCAGCAGCATTCCAACCCCAGGGAAGCGGCATTGCAGGGCCTGCAGAAAATGAAAGCGCTGATGGACATGGGCTTTGTGCAAGGTGTGCTTGCGCCCCAGGAGCGTCCGGATGTAGCGGCGTTGCGCAACCTCGGTTTCAGCGGCACCGACGCCCAGGTCATCCAGCGGGCGGCCAAGCAGGCCATGCCGTTGTTGGTCGCCAGCTGCTCGGCATCGAGCATGTGGGTGGCCAACGCCGCCACCGTCAGCCCGAGCGCGGACACGGCAGATGGCCGCGTGCATTTCACCGCCGCCAACCTCAATTGCAAATACCACCGCAGCATCGAACACCCCACCACCAGCCGCGTGCTGGGGGCGATGTTTGCCGACCAGAAACACTTTGCCCACCACGCCGCGTTACCGGCGGTGGCGCAGTTCGGCGACGAAGGTGCGGCCAACCACACGCGTTTCTGCCGTGAGTACGGCGACGCGGGGGTGGAGTTTTTCGTGTTCGGGCGCAGCGCGTTCGACCCCCGTTACCCGGCCCCGCAGAAGTACCCGGCGCGCCAGACCCTCGAAGCCTCCCAGGCCGTCGCCCGCCTGCATGGCCTGAAGGATGAAGGCGTGGTCTACGCCCAGCAGAACCCGGCGGTGATCGATGCCGGCGTGTTCCACAACGACGTGATCGCGGTGGGCAACGGCGAGGTGCTGTTCTATCACGAGGACGCGTTCCTCAATACCGAACAGATGCTGGCCGAGTTGCAAGGCAAGTTGGGCGCGCTGGGCGGCAACTTCCAGGCGGTGTGTGTGCCGCGTGCCCAGGTCAGCGTCGAGGACGCGGTGCGTTCCTACCTGTTCAACAGCCAGTTGCTGACCCGCGCCGACGGTTCGATGCTGCTGATCGTGCCGGAAGAATGCCGCGCCAACGAGCGCGTCTGGCAGTACCTGCAAGGCCTGACGGCGTCCGCGGGGCTGATCCGCGAAGTCAAAGTCTTCGACCTCAAGCAAAGCATGCAGAACGGCGGCGGCCCGGCGTGCCTGCGCCTGCGCGTGGCCCTCAATGAAACCGAGCTGGCAGCGGTGAACCCAGGGGTTATCATGACCGCGCCGTTGTACGACACACTGACCCAATGGGTCGACAAGCACTACCGCGACAGCCTGCGCGAAACCGACCTGGCAGACCCGCAATTGCTGCTTGAGTGCCGGACGGCACTGGATGAACTGACGCAAATCCTTAAACTGGGCTCGGTTTATCCTTTCCAGATCAATTAACGCCGTACGGCTGAGAGTTACTTATGAGCACCGACACCCTGCAACTGATCCTTGAAGACACCGACGGCACCCAGCTGGAAACCTCCTGCACCCGCGTCGCCGTGGTCTGGCAGGGCAAGGAAATCTGGATCCAGCACGACGGCCGTGGCCAACTGCTGATCGGCGTGGACGTGGAAGAAGGCGACGCCGAATACGCCAACCTGCTGATGCGCCCACTGGCCACCAACCTGATGAGCCTGCAACTGGAAATGGAACCGGCCGACGTTGAAGGTGATGACGACGATCACGTCCACGGCCCAGGCTGCAACCACTAAGGAAGCTGCGTATGCTCGCCCTTGGCAAACTGCTTGAACTGACCCTCGCCGGTCGCGAACCGGCGCAAAAAATTCAACTGACTGTCGACGGCGTGCAGATGCGCTGGCTCAGCGAGGGCGCACTCGAAGTGCGCCCGCCGCAGGCAACGGACAATGGCAGCGACCTGCTGCTGTCGTCCGGCATCCATGGCAACGAAACCGCGCCGATCGAATTGCTCGACCGCCTGTTGCATGGCATCGCCCGTGGGGAGATCAAGCCCCGCACCCGTATTCTGTTCCTGTTCGGCAACCCCGAGGCCATGCGCCGCGGCGAGCGTTACCTTGAACTGGACGTCAACCGGCTGTTCAACGGCCGGCATGAAAAAAACATCGGCCCCGAAGCCATGCGCGCCGCCGAGCTTGAACAGCTGGCCCGCAGCTTCTTCAGCCAGCCTGGCCGTTCGCGCCTGCATTACGACCTGCACACCGCCATCCGCGGCTCGAAGATCGAGCAGTTTGCGCTGTACCCCTGGAAGGAAGGGCGCCAGCATTCACGCCACGAACTGGCGCGCCTGAACGCTGCCGGCATGGAAGCGGTGCTGCTGCAGAACAAGAGCTCGATCACCTTCACCGCGTTTACCTACGAGCAGTTGGAGGCCGAGGCCTTCACCCTCGAACTGGGCAAGGCACGGCCGTTCGGGCACAACCAGGGCGTGAATGTTTCCCGCCTGGAGCTGCGCCTCAAGCAGATCATCGAAGGCACCGAGCCTGAGACTGACAGCCTGGACGGGTTGAAACTGTTCGCCGTGTCGCGGGAAGTCATCAAGCACAGCGATGCATTCCTGCTGCACTTGCCGGCGGACGTGGAAAACTTTTCGGAGTTGGAAAAGGGTTATCTGCTGGCCGAAGACGTGGCCAAGACCCGTTGGGTGATCGAGGAGGAGGGTGCGCGCATCATCTTCCCCAACCCGAAGGTGAAGAATGGTTTGCGGGCGGGGATATTGATTGTGCCGACCACGGACGTGGGCCTGGCATAGGTCTCAAGGCGTATCCGGATCCAAATGTGGGAGGGTTAAAGCCCCCTCCCACATCTTGTTTTGCAGTGTTGCTTAAACCGCTACAGCCCGTGGCTCGCTGCGACGGATCGCCCGCACCTTGTGCAGGGTGTCGGCGCATGTACGTGCAGCTTCCTGGCCCTTGTGCACGAAGTGCTCATGGAAGAACGCGGTATGTTCGCTGCCGGCATGGAAGTGATGCGGCGTCAGGGACACCGAGAACACCGGCACTTCGGTTTCCAACTGCACCTGCATCAGGCCGCTGACCACCGATTGGGCGACGAATTCGTGACGGTAGATCCCGCCGTCCACCACCAGCGCGGCGGCCACGATACCTGCGTAACGACCGGTCTTGGCCAGCAGCTTGGCGTGCAGGGGCATTTCAAAGGCGCCGCCGACTTCGAAGAAATCGATGTCCGATTCCTGGTAGCCCTGGGCGATCATTTCGGCGAGGAAGCCTTTGCGCGATTGGTCGACAATATCCTTGTGCCAGCAGGCCTGGATAAACGCGACGCGCTCGCCGTGATGGTTTTTGCTTTTGCTGTCGATTGCGGTGGGTTGCATGTTCTGACTCCTGTTTAAGAAAAAAACAGGGCGTTATGAATCGAATGGGATTTAAGGGTACGAACCGCCGAGTCATGCAGGCATGCGCTCAGCGTGCGGCCCTTAGGTGCCAATCCCGTTCTCTCTTCATCCGGACTATGACCGTCGGCCCCGGGATCACACCGGGTCTGCTGACCTTGTCGCCGTCCTGCGTGAGCAGTTCGAGGCGCCAAGCGCTCGCGGGCTATGCACATTGCGTGCAATTACCGCCGGTGGGGAATTGCACCCCGCCCTGAGAACGTTGCCACCAGAACCCTGGCGGCGGAGAGTTTTTAACATGGTTTTTCATAAACTGCACGAGCGTCGTATCGATAAGCTATATCGGTTTGTTTGGTTGGTATTCGATTGAGAACGCGTGGGGCTTGATATTCCGCGGCTTTGCCCGCAGTAATCATCCTCATGAGAATCCTAATGAACCCCTTCGAGGCTTGTTTCATGTCTGTGATCGACCTGCGCAGCGACACCGTGACCCAACCCACCCCTGGCATGCTCGACGCCATGGCCAATGCCGCCAGCGGCGATGACGTCTACGGCGAAGACCCCAGCGTCAACCATCTGGAAGCCGAGCTGGCCAAGCGCCTGGGCTTTGCGGCCGCGCTGTTCGTGCCCACCGGCACCATGAGCAACCTGCTGGCGCTGATGGCCCACTGTGAGCGTGGCGAGGAGTACATCGTCGGCCAGCAGGCCCACACCTACAAATACGAGGGCGGCGGCGCGGCCGTGCTGGGTTCGATCCAGCCGCAGCCGCTGGACGTGCAGGCGGATGGCTCCCTCGACCTGAATCAGGTGCTCGAGGCCATCAAGCCCGACGACTTCCACTTCGCCCGCACCCGCCTGCTGGCCCTGGAAAACACCATGCAGGGCAAGGTGCTGCCGCTGGACTACCTGGCGAAGGCGCGGGCGTTTACCCGCGAACATGGCCTGGCCCTGCACCTGGATGGCGCGCGACTCTACAACGCGGCGGTCAAGCTTGGGGTCGATGCACGGGAGATCGCCCAGCATTTCGATTCGGTGTCGGTGTGCCTGTCCAAGGGCCTTGGTGCACCGATTGGCTCGGTGCTGTGCGGCTCCACGGCGTTGATCGCCAAGGCTCGCCGCTTGCGCAAGATGGTCGGCGGCGGCATGCGCCAGGCCGGTTCCCTGGCGGCGGCGGGGCTGTACGCCCTGGATCACCAGGTGCAACGCCTGGCCGACGACCACGCCAATGCGCAATGGCTGGGCGATGAGCTGCGTAACGCCGGTTACGCGGTGGAGCCGGTGCAGACCAACATGGTCTATGTGCAGATCGGCGACCAGGCCCAGGCCTTGAAGGCGTTTGCCGCCGAGCGTGGGATTAAGTTGAGTGCTGCGCCGCGCCTGCGCATGGTGACGCATCTGGATGTGAGCCGGGTGCAGATCGAGCAAGTGCTCAAGGCATTCGTCGATTTTTCGCGCAAATGAGTGTGCAGACCGTCTAATTGAGCCTCTCTATCGCATAAACACGCTGTACCACCGGCAAAGGGCCGATATAATGCGGCCTTTTGCCGTCGCTCCGTCTGATGATGTTGCGCACTGGCCTTTGGCCGCAGCCTCCGTGGAAGAACCTATGAAAAGCGCAGAAATCCGTGAAGCCTTCCTTCGCTTCTTCGAAGAGCAAGGTCACACCCGTGTCTCCTCCAGCTCCTTGATCCCAGGCAATGACCCCACCCTGCTGTTCACTAACGCGGGGATGAACCAGTTCAAGGACTGCTTCCTGGGCCAGGAAAAACGCGCCTACACCCGCGCCACCAGCAGCCAGAAGTGCGTGCGTGCCGGCGGCAAGAACAGTGACCTGGAAAACGTCGGCTACACCGCCCGCCACCACACGTTCTTCGAGATGCTGGGTAACTTCAGCTTTGGTGATTATTTCAAGAAAGACGCGATTACCTTCGCCTGGACCTTCCTGACCGGCGTGTTGAAGCTGCCCAAGGAAAAACTCTGGGTGACCGTCTACGCGACGGACGACGAAGCGTATGACATCTGGACCAAGGAAATCGGGGTGCCCGTCGAGCGCATGATTCGCATCGGCGACAACAAGGGCGCGCCTTACGCTTCCGACAACTTCTGGACCATGGGCGACACCGGCCCATGCGGCCCCTGCACCGAGATTTTCTACGATCACGGCGCCGACATCTGGGGTGGCCCACCGGGTTCGCCGGAAGAAGACGGCGACCGTTACATCGAGATCTGGAACAACGTGTTCATGCAGTTCAACCGCACCGCCGATGGCGTGCTGCATCCGCTGCCAGCGCCGTCGGTGGACACCGGCATGGGCCTGGAGCGGATCAGTGCGGTAATGCAGCACGTTCACTCCAACTATGAGATCGACCTGTTCACCAACCTGCTGAGCGCGTCGGCCGCAGCCATTGGTTGTGCCAATGAAAGCCAGTCGTCCCTCAAGGTGGTGTCGGACCACATCCGTTCCTGCGGTTTCCTGATCGCCGACGGTGTACTGCCGTCCAACGAAGGCCGTGGCTACGTGCTGCGTCGCATCATCCGTCGCGCCTGCCGTCACGGTAACAAGCTGGGGGCCACCGGCAGCTTCTTCTACAAGATCGTCGCCGCACTGGTTGCCGAGATGGGCGATGCCTTCCCGGAACTCAAGCAGCAGCAGGACAACATCGAGCGTGTGCTCAAGGCTGAAGAAGAACAGTTCTCCAAGACCCTGGAGCACGGCCTGAAGATTCTGGAACAGGACTTGGCCGAGCTCAAAGGCACCGTGGTGCCGGGCGATGTCGTGTTCAAGCTGTACGACACCTATGGCTTCCCGATGGACCTGACCGCCGACATTGCCCGTGAGCGCGAGCTGACCATCGACGAAGCCGGGTTTGAGCGTGAAATGGAAGCCCAGCGCGTGCGCGCCCGTTCCGCCAGTTCCTTTGGCCTGGACTACAACACCCTGGTCAAGGTTGACGTGCCCACCGAATTCACCGGTTACAAGGCGACCGTTGGCGCGGCCAAGATCGTTGCCATTTATAAAGACGGCAAGTCGGTCGACGTGTTGAGCGAAGGCGAAGAGGCAGTTGTGGTCCTGGACCAGACGCCGTTCTACGCCGAATCCGGTGGCCAGGTCGGTGACTGTGGTTTCCTGAGTTCGACCTCCGGTCGTTTCGAGGTGCGCGACACCACCAAGACCGGCGGTGCGTTCCTGCATCACGGCGTGCTGGTGCTGGGCAACCTGACCGTCGGTGCGCCGGTGGACACCCAGGTCGATGCCGACGTACGCCATGCCACCGCGCTGAACCACTCGGCCACGCACTTGCTGCACGCCGCGCTGCGCCAAGTGCTGGGCGAGCACGTCCAGCAGAAGGGGTCGTTGGTCGACAGCCAGCGCCTGCGTTTCGACTTCAGTCACTTCGAAGCGATCAAGCCTGAGCAGATCAAGGCTCTGGAAGACATCGTCAACGCTGAGATTCGCAAGAACTCCCCGGTAGAAACCGAAGAGACTGACATCGAGACGGCCAAGGCCAAGGGCGCCATGGCGCTGTTCGGCGAGAAATACGGCGACAGCGTGCGCGTGCTGAGCATGGGCGGCGACTTCTCGGTGGAACTATGTGGCGGTATCCACGCCAACCGTACCGGCGACATCGCCCTGCTGAAGATCATCAGCGAAGGCGGCGTGGCGTCGGGTGTGCGTCGTATTGAGGCGGTGACCGGCGCTGCGGCCCTGGCCTACCTGAATGCGGCTGAAGAACAACTCAAGGAAGCGGCCAGCCTGGTCAAGGGCAGCCGCGACAACCTGATCGACAAGTTGTCCGCCGTTCTGGAGCGCAACCGTACGCTGGAGAAACAGCTGGAGCAGTTGCAAGCCAAGGCGGCCAGCGCTGCGGGCGACGACCTGTCGGCTTCGGCCGTTGACGTCAAGGACGTGAAAGTCCTGGCTGCACGCCTGGACGGCCAGGACGGCAAGGCGCTGTTGGCCCTGGTCGATCAGTTGAAGAACAAGCTCGGCCGCGCAGTGATCCTGCTCGGCAGTGTCCATGAGGAGAAGGTCGTGCTGGTTGCCGGTGTAACCAAGGACCTGACTGGCCAACTCAAGGCCGGTGATTTGATGAAGCAAGCCGCCGCGGCAGTGGGCGGGAAGGGCGGCGGTCGTCCGGACATGGCGCAAGGCGGTGGTGTAGACGCCAGTGCCCTGGACGCGGCCCTGGCCCTGACCGTGCCATTTGTCGAGGCAGGTATTTAAGGCACTGTTAACCCGCCCGTGGTCTAGTCACGGGCTGTTCTGTGCTGGTTGATTGGATATTAGGCGCCCCTTTACGGGCTGAGGCGGCTTGGAAATGGCTTTGATCGTACAGAAATTTGGAGGCACCTCGGTCGGCTCTGTCGAAAGAATCGAGCAGGTGGCCGACAAGGTTAAGAAATTCCGCGATGCCGGTGATGACCTGGTCGTGGTGCTGTCGGCCATGAGCGGCGAGACCAATCGCCTGATCGAACTGGCCAAGGCCATCAGTGGCGAGCAACAGCCGCTGCCGCGTGAGCTGGATGTGATCGTGTCCACTGGCGAGCAGGTGACCATCGCCTTGCTGGCCATGGCCCTGAACAAGCGTGGCGTGCCTGCCGTGTCCTACACTGGCAGCCAGGTGCGCATCCTCACCGACAGCGCGCACACCAAGGCGCGGATCCTGCAGATTGACGACCAGAAAATTCGCAGTGATCTGAAAGCCGGTCGCGTGGTAGTTGTAGCGGGCTTCCAGGGTGTGGACGAGCACGGCAACATCACCACCCTCGGGCGTGGCGGTTCTGATACCACCGGTGTGGCCCTGGCTGCGGCCCTCAAGGCTGACGAGTGCCAGATCTACACCGATGTGGATGGCGTCTACACCACCGACCCGCGTGTGGTGTCCGTGGCCCAGCGCCTGGACAAGATCACCTTTGAAGAGATGCTGGAAATGGCCAGCCTCGGTTCCAAGGTGTTGCAGATCCGCGCGGTGGAGTTCGCCGGCAAGTACAACGTTCCGCTGCGCGTATTGCACAGCTTCAAGGAGGGTCCGGGCACCCTCATTACTATTGATGAAGAGGAATCCATGGAACAGCCGATCATTTCCGGCATCGCTTTCAACCGCGATGAAGCCAAGCTGACGATCCGTGGCGTGCCAGACACCCCGGGCGTGGCCTTCAAGATTCTGGGCCCTATCAGCGATGCGAATGTTGAAGTCGACATGATCGTGCAGAACGTCTCGCACGATAACACCACCGATTTCACCTTCACCGTGCACCGCAACGAGTACGATGCGGCGTTGAAAATCCTGGAGAACACCGCAAGCGAAATTGGCGCCCGTGAAGTGGTCGGCGATACCAAGATTGCCAAGGTCTCGATCGTAGGTGTGGGCATGCGTTCCCATGCCGGTGTTGCCAGCCGCATGTTCGGGGCTTTGGCCAAGGAAAGCATCAATATCCAGATGATCTCTACCTCGGAAATCAAAGTCTCGGTGGTGATTGAAGAGAAGTACCTGGAACTGGCTGTCCGCGCGCTGCATACCGCTTTTGAGCTGGATGCTCCGGCCCGACAGGGCGAGTGATGCAATGCCAGGAAGGCGCGGTTTACCGCGCCTTTCATTTTTTTGTAGGGCGCATGGTCTTTTGCGTGCGCTCGACAATACTTAGGCCGTTAGGGCTATGGCTCTCGAGTCGTAGGTCGAACGCCTTTTTTTTGCAGACTGTTGTTCCTGAAATGAAATGCGTGAGGAGAAAGGTATGCTGATTCTGACTCGTCGGTGCGCAGAAAGCCTGATTATCGGTGATGGCGAAATCACCGTGACCGTGCTCGGCGTCAAAGGCAATCAAGTGCGTATCGGGGTTAACGCTCCGAAAGAGGTGGCGGTCCATCGCGAGGAAATCTTCTTGCGGATCAAGAAAGAGAAGGACGAAGAACCAAGCCTTTAATTTTTATCGTTTTTTATGTTTGCAAACGGGGATGAACGTGGTTAATATACGCCCCGTGTTGCGGAGAGCTGGCCGAGTGGCCGAAGGCGCTCCCCTGCTAAGGGAGTACACCTCAAAAGGGTGTCGGGGGTTCGAATCCCCCGTTCTCCGCCATTATTTGCTTAGTACGTTGCAATCTGGTTTTTTCGTTAAGTTGTTGAAATTAAACGAAAAAATAGCTTTACATAGAGATTGAACGGCCTATAATGCGCGGCAACAAATGCACTCGTAGCTCAGCTGGATAGAGTACTCGGCTACGAACCGAGCGGTCACAGGTTCGAATCCTGTCGAGTGCACCATTTAAGAGTTAGTTGCAGCAATGCAGGTGGCTTGGCTTCAACCAGTTGTGATCTGGTCTAAAAACACAATCTGCACTCGTAGCTCAGCTGGATAGAGTACTCGGCTACGAACCGAGCGGTCACAGGTTCGAATCCTGTCGAGTGCACCAAC
>NZ_JBWKOX010000003.1:0-243537 GCF_059416305.1 Pseudomonas sp. GW821-FHT09D08 | reverse complement strand
ATACAAACAAAAAGCCCGCCTAGTGCGGGCTTTTTGCCGTCTGGGGTTTGTGTAGATCCTTATCTTTTTCTCCTCCCTCGTGTGTTTTTCATTCCGGTGATGGCGTCGCAGTTGAATAGGTGCGGCCAATACTCAACTTTGGCTCGCAAGCGCTTGTTCTTTCCAGTTTTTTGACGTTAAAAACGGACGCACGGTGTATCATTGCGCCCGTCAGCCCCGCCGGGGCTTATGGAATACCTCCATGGACTTACCCAGTAGTTACTCAGTACCCCGTTTTACCAATCATGAATTGACTGATTGATCCTTCCGGCGTGCCCCGCTGCTGGGAGTGGAGTTCGCCTATGACCGAAGTAGAAGTAAAGAAAACACAAGAAAGCCTGCAGGATCGCCTGGCTCAAGTCATCGAGCTGCTGCAGCGCCAGCGTGTGGTCGAAGATTTCACGCACCGCCAGGAAGGTCCGAATAACGACCTGGTGGAAAACCTGGTTCACCGCCAGAACCTCGTCGAGTTGCAACGCAAGCTCGATGACCTGCACTCCGCCGACGTTGCCTACATTCTCGAAGCCTTGCCCCTGGATGATCGACTGACCCTCTGGCAGTTGGTCAAGGCCGACCGCGACGGCGACATCCTGCTCGAAGTATCCGACTCGGTCCGTGAAACCCTGATCGCCGACATGGACGATCACGAGCTCCTGGCGGCCGCCAGGGAGATGGACGCTGACGAACTGGCCGACCTGGCTCCAGAGTTGCCGCGTGATGTTGTCCATGAGTTGATGGAGGCCCTTGACGGCCAGCAGCGTGAGCGCGTGCGCTCCGCGTTGTCCTATGACGAGGATCAGGTCGGCGCACTGATGGACTTCGAGATGGTCACCATCCGCGAAGACGTCAGCCTGGAAGTGGTCTTGCGTTACCTGCGCCGGCTGAAAGAGCTGCCGAGTCATACCGACAAACTGTTCGTGGTCGACTATGAAGGCATTCTCAAGGGCGTGCTGCCGATCAAGCGCCTGTTGGTCAACGATCCGGAGAAAAAGGTTGCTGACCTGATGGCCAGCGATACCGTGAGCTTTCACCCCGATGAGGATGCCTACGACGCAGCGCAGGCCTTTGAGCGTTACGACTTGATCTCTGCCCCGGTGGTCGACAAGAACGGCAAGCTGATCGGCCGTCTGACCATCGACGAAATCGTCGACTTGATTCGTGAAGAGAGTGAAACCGAAGTCCTCAACATGGCGGGTTTGCGTGAAGAGGAAGATATTTTTGCGTCAGTCTGGCGTTCCCTGCATAACCGCTGGGCCTGGCTGGCCGTTAACCTGATTACCGCGTTTATCGCCTCCCGTGTGATCGGACTGTTCGAAGGTTCCATCGAGAAGCTGGTGGCCTTGGCGGCGTTGATGCCGATTGTGGCAGGCATTGGTGGTAACTCGGGCAACCAGACCATCACCATGATCGTACGCGCCATGGCGCTGGACCAGGTCAGTACCGCCAACTCTTCGCGCCTGCTGCGCAAGGAGTTGGCCGTGGGCCTGATCAATGGCCTGGTGTGGGGTGGGGTGATTGGCGTGGTGGCCTACTTGCTGTACGGCAGTTGGTCCCTGGGGGTGGTGATGACTGCTGCCATGACCCTCAACCTGCTGCTGGCGGCCCTGATGGGGGTGCTGATCCCCATGACCTTGGCACGCCTTGGGCGCGATCCGGCCATGGGCGCCAGCGTGATGATCACGGCCATGACCGACAGTGGTGGCTTTTTCATCTTCCTCGGTTTGGCGACGATCTTTTTGCTCTGATCTGTGTCGGGCGGGCGCCCTCTGCTACGTGATAAGAATGTCGAGCCTGGTATGAATCCCAGGCAAAAAAAAGCCAGCACACGGCTGGCTTCGGCTTTCAGTGGTGGATCAATTGGCTTCTGCGGCCGCCTCGACGTCGTGCGCGATAAGCGAGACGAGGGCATTTTGCTGGCGATGGGAGAGCTGACGAAAACGCTGCAGCAGTTCGCGTTCGTGCAGCGACAGCTCAGGGCTGTCCAGGCGCATGCTCAGTTCGTCACCCAGCGCACCTTCCTGAATAAGGCTCTGCTCCAGGCGCGCGATGATTTCGGAGTTCATGCTGCGGTGATGATTGCGAGCCACCTCGGCAATGCGTTCCCGCATTCCGTCTGGCAGACGTACGACGAACTTGTCAGCCGTACGGCTGGAATAAATTGCCTGTTTCAATGGGCGCATATATTTAACCGGTTAGTTCAGGGGAGCGGTTATTGGAATTGGCCGCAAGATGAGTGTTAAGACAAGACTCACGACCAAAGTTCAACCCGAATTGCAAAGAGGCCGCATCATGCCTCAGATTTGCCAGTTCCTTGGCGTCAATTCTGTGACAAATATTGAACTGCCTAAAGGCTTTATGCCAGCACTCATTTGCATTTTTGCGGACTGGTTGGAAAACTTTTCCATGCGTGATTCCGCAACGGAACTTTCCGTAAGTCCAGGCCAGCACAGGGTTTGAGGCCGCACATCCTATAGCAAAGTGGCCTTTTGCCCTTAGTTTTAAGACTAGTGGCAATTTGCCGATTTACTAGGGTGAGGCGACATAAGGTATAGGGCAGGGGCAGAAAGAGGAGGGATCAGCGTAGAACCGGGTCAAATTTGATTCGTCGACCGACGACGAGCGTCAGCAGGAGCAGGCTGGCGCAAACCCCGGCAGCGATGAATGCGCTGGTTTGCCCATCGTGGGAACTTGCGCTCAGGCCGAAAAGGCTCGTGGCGATGGTCAGGCTCAGGAACAGCCAGGCAAATTTGCTCATCATCAGTGTCCTTAAAAAACCCAGTGTTCAGAGGCAGGCGCGGCCTGGGTACCTTGAGTCAAGCGTACTGGCGCTTGTGCATTCGGTGTCATCACGGCCAGTTGCGGACGTTGTTGCAAGTGGTGGGGGACTGCCTGCTGGCTAATCTGAGCGGGGTCGTTGCTGCCCGTCGATTGAAAGTGGAACATCACCAGCGCAGCCAGGGCGACGGTGTTGAGAGCTAACAGAATGGCACTGTTCATGGTCGTGTTCTCCGTTTAATGCCTTGGCTGGATGGGATTTGCAGAAGAACTGTTGCAGGTGTCGTGCCAATGTATTAATTCAATGAAATCAATGAGTTGAGTTTGAATTGATAGGGTCGCGGATTGCAATTTGCAATGCTGGCATTTTGGGTGGTTGCATTTTGCACGATCAGGCCAAGTGCCCGTATTTGCGGGGCCAAACCGCGATCGTTCCGGTAAGGCTCGGCCTACACTCAAAAAGCCCACGGACGACATGACAAAACCCAGTCCGGCCGTTAACATGCACGCCGTCTGTCGCAGTGCCCTTGGCCTGGTGGCTGTCATTTGTCCCAGTAGCTCAATTGGATAGAGCATCCCCCTCCTAAGGGGAAGGTTGGCCGTTCGAACCGGCCCTGGGACACCAGATTCGAAGTCAGTCGAGAAAGCCCCGCACAGAACCTCCTGGCGGGGCTTTTTTGTGGGCGCTCGATCTTTTTGCACGCAGGTCGAACCTTGCCGCCGATCAAGGTTCACAGCAGGTGCCATGATGTATTTGTCGCAACGATGTACCTTGCGCGCCATCCGACAGCGTCTGAGCTGTTAAGCAAAATAATCCCCGGAAATAGCGCATGTTGCCTGTCCGGACCCGGTCACCCCGGACTATCATGCCGATAGCCCTGTCTCTCACCGCAAGGAGCCGCTCGGAACGCCGATGCGCCAGATCTGGAAATCTTTTCGAGCCCTTTATTTCGCCTCCTTGATGATGCTGATTGGCTCCGGCCTGCTCAGTACCTACCTGGCCTTGCGCCTGGCGGCCGACCACGTCGACAGCCTATGGGTGGGTGCACTGATGGCGGCCAACTACTTTGGCCTGGTGCTGGGCGGCAAGATCGGGCATCGCCTGATTGCCCGGGTTGGGCATATTCGTGCCTACGCCACCTGTGCCGGGATTGTCGGTGCGGCGGTGCTGGGCCATGGCCTGGTCGATTGGCTGCCGGCCTGGATTGTGCTGCGGATAATCGTGGGCCTGGGGATGATGTGCCAGTACATGGTCATCGAGAGCTGGCTCAATGAGCAGGCCGATGCCAAGCAGCGTGGCGTGGTGTTCAGCGGTTATATGATCGCCTCCTACCTGGGCCTGGTATTGGGCCAGTTGATACTGGTGATGCATCCCCAGCTTGGCCTGGAGTTGCTGATGCTGGTGGCGCTGTGCTTCGCCTTGTGCCTGGTGCCGGTGGCCATGACCCGACGCATTCACCCGGCGGCCTTGCATCCTGCGCCGATGGAGCCGCGCTTCTTTATCAAGCGTGTGCCGCAGTCGCTGAGTACGGTGTTGGGGGCGGGGTTGATCGTCGGTTCGTTCTACGGTCTGGCGCCGCTGTATGCCTCCCAGCAAGGGTTGAGCACTGAACAGGTGGGCCTGTTCATGGGTAGCTGCATTTTTGCCGGGTTGCTGGTGCAGTGGCCGTTGGGCTGGTTGTCGGATCGTTATGATCGCGCGCTGCTGATCCGCTGCTTCGCCTTGTGCCTGGCGGTGGCGGCACTGCCGTTGGCAATCATGACCCAAGTGCCGCTGGAAGTGCTGTTTGTGGCGGGCTTCCTGTGTTCTCTCGTGCAGTTTTGCCTGTATCCATTGGCGGTGGCGTTTTCCAACGACCATGTAGAGGGGGATCGCCGGGTATCGCTGACGGCCATGCTGCTGGTGACCTACGGTATCGGCGCCAGTGTCGGGCCGTTGCTGGCGGGTGTGGTGATGAAGCTGTTCGGCAGCCAGATGCTGTATGCGTTTTTCAGTCTGTGCGCGCTGATCCTGGTGTGGCGAATCCGGCCTAAGGCGGTGACCAATCTGCACCAGGTGGAAGATGCCCCCCTGCATCACGTGGCAATGCCCGACAGTATGTCGAGTTCACCGCTGGTGGCAGCGCTGGACCCGCGGGTGGACGAGCAGGTGGTGCAGGAGCAGATGCAGACTGTCCCCGATCCCGAGCCGCAGGTCGATCCGGAGCTGCCGGTGGATGAGCCCGCCTTCGAAGGACCACCCGAGCCTCTGGGGCCGGACGAGCATCCCCACGAATTGAGCAGGGCGCGCCCCTGAAAGCAAAAACGGGCAGATCCCAAAGGGGCTGCCCGTTTTTTTGCTGCGATGGTTAAGGATCAAAAATCGTCGTCTTTGTCGAACCGTCGTGCTTCACGCTGCAGCTGGTACACAAAACGCTCGACCTGGCGTTGCACCAAACCACTCATGTTGTGGAAGCGCACACCGGCAAAGGTCGTGTTGATCCTTTCCTCGAAGTGCAGGTATCGCAGTTCGACGGCGGTGGTCATGCTGCCAAACGGCAGGGCTGCGATAAAACGGTCGTAGACCTGGCCCAGTTGCAGGCGCTCGGAAATATCGCCTTCAAAACGCAACTTGCAGCCGGTGGCGGAAATATCCAGCAGTTTGCCGTTGATCGGCAGCTGAAGCTTCTCGCCGCCCAGCTCAATATTCACCAGTTGCGCCAGCTTCAACGCGGCGCGGAAGGCATTGCGGCGCTGGTGGTAGACAACCTCGCCCGGCAGGCTGCCGGTGTAGATACGGTGGCCGTCTTTTTCGCTGATGGTCAAGGTGCCATTGCTTTCCCAGGCGACGCGTACGCCATCATGGAAACCTTCGATGCGAAAGGGTTCGCCGTTTTCGAGGTGGCGCTCGCCGTCGCGGGGGATCATTTCGTCCAGCGCCAGCGTGTTGCTGTCGCGGTTAACGTCCACCAGGTAGCTCTGGAAGCGCTGGCTGCGTTCATGGAAAGTGATGATCAGCGGGTCATGGCTGTCTTGCAGCATCCGCAAGGTGCCGGCGATTTCCAGAGGCGTGGTGAGGACCTTGGGTGGCTGCGGGGCATCTTCCGCATTAAGGGCGTTGAACACGGTTCTTCCATCTCCAGACAAAATACGACTACACGCAAGAACCGGCATTTTGCCAGCATGTGGCGGGCCTTGGATAGGCCGCGCTGTAAACCGGTGTCAGGCTTGGCTGCGGGTGCTTGGCTTGACCAGGCGAGAGGTGGAGCCCTGGGCGTTATAGAGTGCCGGAGGCTCTCCGCCGTGGAGTATACGCAACTGGTTGGCGGTCGTGGCTTGCTGAAGCTGGATCGACTGACCGTTAAGCAGGTTGGCTTCCTGGCACTGGGCGAGCAATTGGTTGAGTTCTTTGCTCTGGCTCAGCAGTTGATCGCCGACCGAGGAGTGGCTGGCCAATTGCGCCAGGCCGTCGTGGTCTGCCGGCAGGCCGAGGCTGATGAGGATCTGGCTGCGTTTTTTGCCGTGCTGTTCCAGCAGGACGATCAACGACTGCTTGCGTGCCAGAATTTCTTCCAGCAGCGGCATGTCCCGGCCATAGAGGGCCAGTGATTCTTCTTTGAGCAGCTCGAGCAATTGTTGCGTCGGCGCTAGATCATCAATGATCAGTTGAAGCAAATGTTCGTCGTGATGCATGGCTGGCCTTGGGTTTTAAGCGTCCAAAAGCCCTGCGCAGGCCTTTGCCTAGCGCTCGGCTTCGAAGTTAAGCAGCTTGCTGGCTACACGGTTGCTGTCGACTTTATAGCTGCCATCGGCGATCGCCTGTTTCAATTCGGCCACGCGGGCTTTATTGACTACCGGTTGGTCGCGCAGCGAGTCAGTGACCTTCTGCAACTGTTGAGCCTCATTGCTCAGGTGTACGGATTCCCCGCTTTGGCTGGCACTGGCCTGTTCTGCCTTGGCGGGCAGCGCCGGGGCCTTGGCTTCTACGCTGTCCTTGGGACTGGTGGTGCGCGTAGTGCCTGACGTCGTCGGGGTGTTATTCAAACGGCTGAAATCGATGACCATGATAAAAAAACCTCTGGGTATTTGGACGCTTGCCATGTTTTCGGCCATACCCGGACAAACTTTAGGCGCGAATGACAATAAATCTCCGCACGGGGCCTCTCGTGCACAGTGTAGGAAAACCCAGCGTCCTGTACCAGTAATCTATAAAGCGACCTCGACTTGCCCTGGGGCTGTTACTCGCGCCTTGATCACGCGGTTGGAGTTGAGGTTCTTGACGCGAATCTGTTCGCTCATGCCGCCGTTGGACAGCGCTTCGCCCGGCATTTTCACATTCAAGCCGCCGCTGCTCGCGGAAATCACCACCTGGTCGCCCTTGCGGATGACCTCCGCCTGTTCCAGGTGCACCAGGGTAATCACCTGGTCGGTGACCACTGGTCGGGTCAATCTCTGCCCGATGGCCTGGTCCAGGGATGTCAGGTAGCCCTGGCTGATCTGGCTGATGTCGCGCTCACGCAGTACGACATCCTCGAAATCGATGATGGCCGTGCGCTTCAGCGGGCGGGCAACCACCACCACATCACGGAACAATTTGACCTGAGCCGGTACGAACACGGTCCAGGGCGAGGCACCTTCGCAGCGTACCTTTACCGTTACGCGCCCGATCGGTTGGGCGGGACTTTCCAGGGTCGCTGTCAATTCCTTGTCGCACATCGGCATGCGCAGACGCGGGTCCAACTGGTTGACCTGGATTTCATAACGCCCCGGCGTCTGTGTGGTTGCCAGATAATCTTCTACAGTGAACTCAAGAAAGCCTTGGGTGACGCCGATAAGTAGATCAGGCAAGGTGACGTTCTCTGCACGGGCCGTGGTGCCCAGGCTGAAGGCAAGCAGCGCCAACGGTACGCAGAGCAATCTGCAAAACCGTGTCAGGTGAAGGCGTCGGGAAACTGTCGTTGTAATGTCCATAATTGAACAAATAGCAAAGCTCGTGCCGTTTTAGTGTTGGGGCGCGCCGCCCTTGTAGGTATAGCCAAAGGTTTTAGCGTAGGAGTCATGGCATGGCAGGAGTAATGGATTCAGTAAACCAGCGCACACAGCTGGTAGGGCAGAATCGCCTGGAGTTGCTGCTGTTTCGCCTGGATGGCAAGCAGTTGTATGGCATCAACGTATTCAAGGTGCGGGAAGTGCTGCAATGTCCCAAGCTGACGATCATGCCCAAGTCCAGTCCGGTGGTGTGCGGTGTGGCGAATATTCGTGGTGCGACTATCCCGATTCTTGACCTGGCCCTGGCCACCGGTTCGGCTGGCCTGCAGGATCGCGAGAACCCGTTCGTGATCATTACCGAGTACAACACCAAGACCCAGGGTTTCCTGGTGCGCTCGGTGGAACGCATCGTCAACATGAACTGGGAAGAGATCCATCCGCCGCCCAAGGGCACTGGTCGCGATCACTACCTCACGGCGGTGACGCGGGTCGATAACCAGTTGGTGGAGATCATCGACGTGGAGAAGATCCTCGCCGAAGTGGCGCCCACCTCGGAATCGATTTCCGTGGGCGTGGTCGACGCCGAAACGGCGCACAAGGCGGTCTCGCTGCGTGTGCTGACGGTGGATGACTCCTCGGTGGCGCGTAAACAGGTGACTCGCTGCCTGCAAACCGTCGGCGTGGACGTTGTCGCCCTCAATGACGGGCGTCAGGCATTGGATTACCTGCGTAAGCTGGTGGATGAAGGCAAGAAGCCGGAAGAAGAATTCTTGATGATGATCTCTGACATCGAGATGCCGGAAATGGACGGCTATACCCTCACTGCAGAGATACGCAGCGATCCACGCATGCAAAAACTGCATATCATCCTGCATACTTCGTTGTCGGGCGTATTCAATCAGGCGATGGTCAAGAAAGTCGGTGCCGATGACTTCCTGGCCAAATTCCGCCCTGATGACCTGGCATCCCGGGTAGTCGACCGGATCAAGGCAGCAGATCACGGCTAGGGTTTTCCCCTGGCGGTCATACGATTTTAGAGGCGGTATCAGTGTCTACGGGTAATTTGGATTTTGAACAGTTCCGGGTCTTCCTGGAAAAAGCCTGTGGCATATTGCTCGGTGAAAACAAGCAATACCTGGTATCCAGCCGTCTTAACAAACTGATGGAGCAGCAGGGTATCAAGTCCCTGGGCGAGTTGGTTCAGCGGATCCAGGGGCAGCCGCGCAGTGGCCTTAAGGAGATGGTGGTCGATGCCATGACCACCAACGAAACCCTGTGGTTTCGCGATACCTACCCCTTTGAAGTGCTCAAGAGCAAAGTGCTGCCGGAGGCGATCAAGGCCAGCCCGGGCCAGCGCCTGCGTATCTGGTCGGCCGCCTGCTCTTCGGGTCAGGAACCGTACTCGATTTCGATGTCCATCGATGAGTTCGAGCGGACCAACATGGGCCAGCTTAAAGCCGGGGCGCAGATTGTCGCCACCGACCTGTCCGGCACCATGCTCACCAACTGCAAGACCGGTGAGTACGACAGCCTCGCCCTGGGCCGTGGCTTGTCCCAGGAACGTTTGCAACGCTACTTCGACCCGAAAGGGGCAGGGCGTTGGGCGGTCAAGGCGCCGATCAAGAACCGTGTGGAGTTTCGCTCGTTCAACCTGCTCGACAGCTACGCCAGCCTGGGCAAGTTCGACATGGTGTTCTGCCGCAACGTGCTGATCTACTTTTCGGCCGAGGTGAAGAAAGACATCCTGTTGCGCATCCACGGCACCCTCAAGCGTGGCGGCTACCTGTTCCTCGGTGCATCCGAGGCGCTCAATGGTTTGCCGGATCACTTCCAGATGGTGCAATGCAGCCCTGGGATCATCTACCAGGCGAAATAATCAGGCCAAATAATAATGTGGGAGGGGGCTTGCGCCCCGATAGCGGTGTATCAGTGATAGAGACATCAACTGATCAGCCGCTATCGGGGGCAAGCCTCCTCCCACATTTGTTTCTGCGGCAAAGTTGAAGAAAGCGGCAACTCCCCATTGCCGCTTTACTGGCGCCACGCGGAAACCCGTTGCCGCTTTTCTGGCATTGCCGCCGGCAAGCTCCTCGCAACCCCTTGATTTACGGGGGTATCAGATATTGGCATGCGCCTTGCTATAACCCTGTTAACGAACAGCAGGTCAGCCTAAAGGTTTCCGCCATGAGCATCAGCTTCGATAAAGCGCTCGGTATCCACGAACAAGCCCTGGGCTTCCGCGCCCAGCGTGCTGAAGTCCTGGCCAACAACATTGCCAACGCCGATACCCCGAACTACAAGGCTCGGGACCTGGATTTCTCTGCCGTGCTCGCCGCACAGCAGGACAAGACCAAGAACGGCACCTTCGCCTTGAATATGACCAACAGCCGTCATATCGAAGCGCAAGGCCTGAGCAGTGGGGACGAGTCGCTGCTGTATCGCACGCCGATGCAGCCGTCGATCGACCAGAACACCGTCGACGCCCAGCTGGAGCAATCGGCCTATGCCGAGAACTCGGTGAACTTTCAGGCCAGCTTTACCCTGCTCAACAGTAAATTCAAAGGGCTGATGTCAGCCCTGCGTGGAGAGTAAGCCATGTCCCTGTCCAGTGTTTTCAATATTGCCGGCAGTGGCATGAGCGCGCAGACCACGCGCTTGAACACCGTCGCCAGTAACATCGCCAACGCCGAGACCGTGTCTTCGAGCATCGACCAGACCTACCGCGCCCGTCACCCGGTGTTCGCCACCATGTTCCAGGGTGGCCAGAGCGGTGGCAGCGATTCGCTGTTCCAGAACCAGGATGCTGCCGGCCAGGGCGTGCAGGTCCTCGGTGTGGTCGAAGACCAGAGCAACCTCGAGGCCCGTTACGAGCCGAACCATCCTGCCGCGAACGAAAAGGGTTATGTCTATTACCCCAACGTCAACGTGGTCGAGGAAATGGCGGACATGATCTCCGCCAGCCGCTCGTTCCAGACCAACGCGGAAATGATGAACACCGCCAAAACCATGATGCAGAAGGTCCTGACCCTGGGTCAGTGATAAGGGGCGCCAAATAATGGCCATCGTTGATACCACGACCAATACGGCAGTCCAGGACCTTTTCAACTCCAAGGTCAAGACCGCCACCGACAACACCACCGTCACCGACGCTACCAAGACGGCGACAGGCAGCCAGTCCCTGGGCAAGGATGCGTTCCTGCAACTGCTGGTGACCCAACTGAAAAACCAGAACCCGCTGTCGCCTCAGGACAACGGCGCGTTCGTGGCCCAGCTGGCGCAATTCAGCAGCCTGGAAGGCATCAACACCCTGAACGACTCGGTCAATGCGATCTCCAGCAACTTCAGCTCGTCGCAGGCGCTGCAGGCTTCATCGCTGGTGGGGCGCTCGATCATCACCCAGACCAACAAGGCCTTGGTGGACACGAGCAAGAGCATGACCGGTTCGGTGGCGGTGACTGCGGCGACAGGCAACGTCTCGATCAAGATCTCCGATAAAGACGGCAACGTGGTGCGCACTATCGATATGGGTGCCCAAAGCGCGGGTTCGTCCGACTTCATCTGGGATGGCAAGAACGACAAGGGCGAGGTCGCCCCAGCCGGCACCTACACCTTCGCGGCGACGACCAAGAACGACAAGGGTGAATCGGTGGCCATGGCGACTTCGTTGCCGGCAACGGTGACCAGTGTGACGTTGAGCAAGACCGGCGGCGAAATGCTGCTGAACCTTGCAGGTGGCATGGGCAGCGTCAAGCTGTCGCAAATTCAGACTATCGGTACATAGAGCCGGCTAAATACGGCAGAGGGAGAGAAACATGTCTTTTAATATCGGCCTTAGCGGCCTCTATGCGGCCAACAAACAACTGGACGTAACCGGCAACAACATCGCCAACGTTGCGACCACTGGCTTCAAGTCGTCCCGTGCGGAATTCGCGGATATCTACGCCGCGTCCAAACTGGGCACCGGCCAGAACAGCATCGGCAACGGTGTGAACCTGGCAGCGGTGTCTCAGCAGTTCACCCAGGGTGACGTCAACAACAGCGGCGGCGTGCTGGACATGGCGATCCAGGGCGGTGGCTTCTTCGTGCAGAAGGGCAGCGATGGCTCGCTGGAGTACACCCGTAGCGGTGCCTTCCGTGCCGACAAAGACGGCTACATCACCAACAACACCGGTACTTCGCGCCTGCAGGGCTACGCGGCCGATGACGACGGCAAGATCATCAAAGGCGGCTTGACCGACCTGCAACTGAACCTGTCGTACCTACCACCGAAGGCGTCCACCAAAGTGGACTCCACCAGTAACCTGAACTCGTCGGAGCCGGTGATCAACCAGACCACCAAGCCGTTCGACCCGACTGACACCACCACTTTCACCACCCAGTACAGCACCACCCTGTACGACTCCCAGGGCAACTCCCACGAGATGGTGCAGTACATGGTGAAAACCGACGCCAACAAGTGGAGCGCTTACACGCTGATCGATGGCCGTAACCTGGATGGTTCCAAGCCTACAACGACGGGTACCACTGCTCCCGTACCGTCGGTATTGAGCTTTGACGGTGCCGGTAAACTGACGGATATCACCACCGCAGGCGTGTCCGGCACGACCCTGACGCTCACCGGCTGGATCCCGGGCTCGGTGACCAATGGCGTATGGACGCCTAACAAGGCTACAGCGCCAAACATTGCCGTCAACATGGCCGATATCACCCAGTACAACTCCGCCAGTTACCGCAACCCGCCGACCACCGACGGTTACGCCACTGGCCAGATCACCGGCCTGAAAATCGACGGCAATGGCGTAATGTTCGCCACGTTCAGCAACCAGCAGAGCAAGGCCATCGGCCAGATCTCCCTGGCCAGCTTCAACAACGAACAAGGCTTGCAGCCATCGGGCGGCACCACCTGGAGAGAGACCTTCGCTTCGGGCCAGCCGGGTTATGACTCCCCGCAATCCGGTACCCTGGGTTCGATCGTGGCCAACTCCCTGGAGAACTCCAACGTCAACCTGACCAACGAACTGGTGGACTTGATCAAGGCCCAGAGCAACTACCAGGCGAACGCCAAGACCATCTCGACCCAGAGCACCATCATGCAGACCATCATTCAGATGACCTGATGCTGTTGGTCTGACCCCAGAAGAAAGAACCCCTCAGCCGAGGGGTTTTTTTTGCATTGATTTTTTGGAAGGGCTGCCTGTTCAAGAAATCACACGTCTTGATGGAACTGCCTACGCCTTTTGCTCCACCCATTGGGCCATAGGTCTGTAAAGGGCGACGGCTATGTGGGGCGGATTGATATCGGGCAACAGGGATCAGGTGTATTGGCATGGTGGAACGGGTGCACCGCGCACTGAGGAAACCAGAGACAGCATAACTAAAGATAAGGACGCCGTTTTAAAACTACTCAAGGAACTGGAGGAAGCTCAGAAAACCTCCAAGAACCAAACTGTTCAAGACTTGCGTGACAAGCTGAATGATTTGCGCAAAAAGTTGGGGGAGGAAAAGTTCAAGGAGATTATTGAACAGCTAAAGAAAGACGCGCCTAACAGTTGGCTTGAGTTTATGAAGGCACTGTTTCCTGAGCTGTTTCCAGATGACGTATCTACTGATGCTGAATCGCAAACGGGCCGCGGGGGAGGTATCGGTGGTTCAGGTGGTGGCGGTGGTGGAAGCGGTCGCTACGAGGGCGGGGGGGTAGACCGTGGGGGCTTAGCGTTAGGAGAGAGGGTGGGTAACTTGCCGGTCACGGCGGGAACTCATCAAACCAATTTCGAGCCGGGTAGCTACAAACCTGGTGAAATGCCGAAAAATCTCTTTTCCGGTGCTTATCAGGGGCAAGCAGGCAATTGCGGGGCTATCTCGGCTTGTAAGGCCATGATTGCGCAGTATGGGCCGGCGGGTGTGTTTAAAGATATCAAGCGGGATTCGGCGGGTAATTATGATGTAACGCTCAAAGACGGCAAGCATGTCCGGGTTACACAAGCGCAGTACCGTGAGTCAGCAGCAAAGGCTCAACTATGGGGACAGGATCCCAAGTTGCTTGGGTTTATGAATCTTATGTTGGCCGTGAACAACGTTCAGGCAATGAACCAGCGTAACGATGGGGTTTCCGGGAGAAGTTTCAGCGAAGCCATTAACAGCATCAATGATGGGGAGTGGGCTAAGGAGACTTTTGATCGGTTGGGCTATAAAAATCTTGTTGAGAGAGTCAGTCCTTCTGAATTGGCCAGCGGCAGGCCCGGTACCTTGGACAGCTCGACACATTCGGTGGCGGTAATGGGCCGTAGTGAGGATCGATGGGGTACGAGATTCCGCGATGCACGCACTGATCCCAATTTGATTGCCTGGGGTTTTAAGCGGGGATATGCGTAAGTAAGAAGAGAGATTTCTTGCAAAAAAAGCCCTCTGTAAGCCTGGTTGAAGTCCTGGACTTACAGGGGGCTGGCTGTTTCAGATAGTTAAACCTGAAAGTGCCTCAGCTTATTGGCAAGCTTCACAATCCGGCTCGTCGATCGCGCAGGCCTTTGGCACTGGCGCCGGGCCGGCCGGGGCGGCGAGCACCGAATCATCACCGTGGTTACCGCTGGACACAGCGTTCAGCTTACCGGTGTTGATGGTCGACTTCTCGGTGCTGGTCGCGGCCAGGGCACGGAGGTAGTAAGTGGTTTTCAGGCCACGGTACCAGGCCATGCGGTAGGTCACGTCGAGCTTCTTGCCCGATGCGCCGGCGATGTACAGGTTCAGGGACTGAGCCTGGTCGATCCACTTCTGGCGACGGCTCGCGGCGTCGACGATCCACTTGGTGTCCACTTCGAAGGCCGTCGCGTAGAGTTCTTTGAGTTCCTGCGGGATGCGTTCGATCTGCTGCACGGAACCGTCGTAGTACTTCAGGTCGTTGATCATGACCGAGTCCCACAGGCCGCGGGCTTTCAGGTCGCGGACCAGGTACGGGTTGATCACGGTGAATTCGCCCGACAGGTTCGATTTCACATACAGGTTCTGGTAGGTCGGTTCGATCGACTGCGATACGCCAGTGATGTTGGCAATGGTCGCGGTCGGTGCGATGGCCATGATGTTGGAGTTACGGATGCCTTTCTGCACACGGGCACGTACCGGTGCCCAGTCCAGGGATTCGTTCAGGTCAACGTCGATGTACTTCTGGCCACGGGCTTCGATCAGGATCTGTTGCGAATCCAGCGGCAGGATGCCCTTGGACCACAGCGAACCCTGGAACGTCTCGTAGGCGCCGCGCTCGTCGGCCAGGTCGCAGGAAGCCTGGATCGCGTAGTAGCTGACCGCTTCCATGGACTTGTCGGCGAACTCGACCGCAGCGTCCGAACCGTAGGGAATGTGCTGCAGGTACAGTGCGTCCTGGAAGCCCATGATGCCGAGGCCGACCGGACGGTGCTTGAAGTTGGAGTTCTGCGCCTGTGGCACCGAGTAGTAGTTGATGTCGATCACGTTATCGAGCATGCGTACGGCGGTGTTGACGGTGCGTTCCAGCTTGGCGGTGTCCAGCTTGCCGTTGACGATGTGGTTCGGCAGGTTGATCGAGCCCAGGTTGCAAACGGCGATCTCGTCCTTGTTGGTGTTCAAGGTGATCTCGGTGCACAGGTTCGAGCTGTGGACCACGCCCACGTGCTGCTGTGGGCTGCGCAGGTTGCACGGGTCCTTGAAAGTCAGCCATGGGTGGCCGGTTTCGAACAGCATCGACAGCATCTTGCGCCACAGGTCCTTGGCCTGGATGGTCTTGAACAGCTTGACCTTGCCTGGGTATTCGGTGAGGGCTTCGTAGTACTCGTAGCGCTCTTCGAAGGCCTTGCCGGTCAGGTCGTGCAGATCCGGTACTTCGGAGGGCGAGAACAGGGTCCACTTGCCGTCATCGAAGACGCGCTTCATGAACAGGTCAGGGATCCAGTTGGCGGTGTTCATGTCGTGGGTACGACGACGGTCATCACCGGTGTTCTTGCGCAGCTCGATGAACTCTTCGATGTCCATGTGCCAGGTTTCCAGGTAGGCACACACAGCGCCTTTGCGCTTGCCGCCCTGGTTGACCGCTACGGCGGTGTCGTTCACGACTTTCAGGAACGGTACGACGCCCTGGGACTTGCCGTTGGTGCCCTTGATGTACGAACCCAGTGCGCGCACTGGTGTCCAGTCGTTGCCCAGGCCACCGGCGAATTTGGACAACATGGCGTTGTCGTGGATCGCGTGGTAGATGCCCGACAGGTCATCCGGCACGGTGGTCAGGTAGCAGCTCGACAGCTGTGGACGCAGGGTACCGGCGTTGAACAGGGTGGGAGTGGACGACATGTAGTCGAAGGACGACAGCAGGTTGTAGAACTCGATCGCACGGTCTTCTTTGTGCTTCTCTTCGATCGCCAGGCCCATGGCCACGCGCATGAAGAACACTTGCGGCAGTTCGAAGCGGATCCCGTCCTTGTGGATGAAGTAACGGTCGTACAGGGTTTGCAGGCCCAGGTAGGTGAACTGCTGGTCGCGCTCGTGGTTGATCGCCTTGCCGAGTTTCTCCAGGTCGAAGGTGGCCAGGACCGGGTTCAGCAATTCGAATTCGATACCCTTGGCGATATAGGCAGGCAGCGCCTTGGCGTACAGGTCGGCCATTTCGTGGTGGGTGGCGCTGTCGGCCACGCCCAGGAAGCCCAGGCCTTCGGCACGCAGGGTGTCCATCAGCAGGCGCGCGGTCACGAACGAGTAGTTCGGCTCGCGTTCAACCAGGGTACGGGCGGTCATCACCAGGGCGGTGTTGACGTCGGTCAGGGCCACGCCGTCGTACAGGTTCTTCAGGGTTTCGCGCTGGATCAGGTCACCGTCGACTTCTTCCAGGCCTTCGCAGGCCTCGGTGATGATGGTATTCAGGCGGCCCAGGTCCAGCGGCGCGAAGCTGCCGTCGGCCAGGGTGATGCGGATCGACGGGTGCGCTTGCACGGCGGCTTCTTCGGCCGGGGTGCGGACGGCACGTTCCTTGGCGCGCGAATCGCGGTAGATCACGTAGTCGCGGGCCACTTTCTGCTCGCCGGCACGCATCAGGGCCAGTTCGACCTGGTCCTGGATTTCTTCGATGTGGATGGTGCCGCCCGACGGCATGCGACGCTTGAAGGTCGCGGTGACCTGTTCGGTCAGGCGGGCAACGGTGTCGTGGATGCGCGACGAGGCAGCAGCGGTGCCGCCTTCAACTGCAAGAAACGCTTTGGTGATGGCGACGGTGATTTTGTCATCGGTGTAAGGAACGACAGTCCCGTTACGCTTGATCACGCGCAATTGGCCAGGTGCAGTGGCGGACAGATCCATAGTCGAATCAGCGGCCTGCGGCACGGAGCCTTGCGGGTTCTCGCGAGTTGTGTCGGTTTGCATGGGGGGTTGTCTCCACATTTCTATATTTATTTGGGCACCATCACGGTGCCCACCGTTCCGTCCTGAAGCACTTACAGCAGGCCTGGGCCTGGCATAACAACTTCGGGACAGGAGGAAGGGAGCTGAACGCGCCGCTTCCATGCCGAAGTCTTCGGTTCGGGGCTCAAACGCCCTTGGCCGTATTCCTGGTGGGTGACAGTTGCCAGGTTCAAGCACTGCAACACCCGTACCGTTTTCCGCTGTTGGAGCTGGAAAACGGCTGCCATCCGCTTGAGCGGTTTGGGCTTTCAAAAAATGCTTGGATTAGACCCAACAGAAGCAAGAAAGGGCTTGAGTTTCTTGTCTGATTTGTGTTGGGTCTTTTCGCTGAAAACCCTACATGTAGGGTTTTTTTTGCGCCGAGCTACAAGATAATGCGTTTTGGGGGGCTTAGCAACGCACTACCTGTGGATAACGTTGTGGGTAAAATGTGTATGAAACGTGGAACACCCGTGTAGGCCGCAGCACTGCTGGATTCGGCCGTTTGTCACTGAATATTCCAAGTTGAAAACAGCCGGCTGGATTTTTGAGGGCGCGAACCCTATCACAGAAAAGCGCGATCACCGAATGGATTTCCCGGCTTGTGCGAGAGGGCTTGGGCATGGCTACAATCGGCCTTTGTTATGCCCTCAAAACATTACAAGTAAGGTATGGCCTGCTCGGCCAACGCATCCCTTTATAACAACGAGGATCACCCGTGGAGCAAGAAGCCTGGCACATCCTGATCGTCGAGGACGACGAGCGACTCGCCGAGTTGACCCGCGATTACCTGGAAAGCAACGGCCTGCGGGTTTCTGTGGAAGGTGATGGCGCCCTGGCTGCGGCGCGGATCATCGCCGAGCAACCGGACCTGGTGATTCTCGACCTGATGCTGCCCGGCGAAGACGGCCTGAGCATTTGCCGCAAAGTGCGCGAACGCTACGACGGCGTGATCCTGATGCTCACCGCCCGCACCGACGACATGGACCAGGTGCTCGGCCTGGACATGGGCGCCGACGACTACGTGTGCAAACCCGTGCGCCCGCGCCTGTTGCTCGCGCGTATCCAGGCCCTGTTGCGCCGCAGTGAGCCGGCGGAACCCGCCGGCGTGGAAAGCCAGCGCCGTCTGCAATTCGGCCCGCTGCTGGTGGACAACGCCCTGCGCGAAGCCTGGCTGCACGATAACGGTATCGAGTTGACCAGTGCCGAGTTCGACCTGCTGTGGCTGCTGGTGGCGAATGCCGGGCGCATCCTGTCCCGCGAAGAAATCTTTATCGCCCTGCGCGGCATAGGCTACGACGGCCAGGACCGCTCCATTGATGTGCGCATCTCACGGATTCGCCCGAAAATCGGCGATGACCCGATCCACCCACGGCTGATCAAGACCATCCGCAGCAAAGGCTATCTGTTCGTCCCTGAAGCCGCTGCCGATATGTCGTTGTGAACTCGATCTTCCTGCGTATCTATGGCGGCATGTGCGCGGCGCTGATTCTGGTGGCGCTGCTCGGCGTGCTGGCCCTGCACCTGCTCAACGAGGTGCGCAGCGGCCAATACCGCGAGCGCCTGGCCCACGGCACCTTTGCCTTGATGGGCGATAACCTGCAGCCCATGAGCGCCATCGAACGCCAGCGCGCCCTGGCCGTGTGGGAGCGTTTGCTCGGGATTCCCCTGGAATTACGCAGCCTCACCGATGCCCAGTTGGACCTCAGCCAGCGCACCCGCCTGCAACGCGGCCAGGTGTTGGTGGAACAGACCGGCCCCCACGCCGCCCGGGTGCTGCGCCTGGTCAGCGATAAGGAACAGTGGGTTTTGACGGGGGAGGTGCAGCAGATCAGCGAGCAACTGGCCCGCGCGACCATTTACCTGCTGGCCGATGAACTGGTGCGCTTCCCCGTGGCCGAGCAGCCGCAACGGCTGGCGGATATAAAGGAAGCCAAGGGCTTTGGTTTCGAAATGCACCTGATGACCCTCGACCAGGCCGATATGGACGACGACCAACGCCGCCGTGTATCGGAGGGCGATACGGTCATGGCCCTGGGCAAGGGCGGCGATTCGATCCGCGTGTTTGCCGGCATGGTCGGCACGCCCTGGGTGCTGGAACTCGGCCCGCTGTATCAGATGAACCCGTACCCGGCGCAATGGCTGATCCTGATCGCGTTGATCGGCCTGACCCTGATCGGCCTGATTGTCTATCTATTGGTGCGTCAGCTTGAGCGCCGGCTCCGAGGCCTGGAAGCCGCCGCCACGCGCATCGCCAAAGGCAATCTCGAGGTGCGTGTGCCGGCCCGGGGGGCCGACTCGGTGGGGCGCCTGGCGGCGGCCTTTAATGGCATGGCTGAGCACCTGCAGCAACTGCTGGCGATCCAGCGCGAACTGGTGCGCGCGGTGTCCCATGAACTGCGCACACCCGTGGCACGCCTGCGCTTCGGCCTGGAGATGATCGGCGACGCCGCCACGCCTGAAGCGCGGCGCAAGTACCTGGAAGGCATGGACAGTGATATCCAGGACCTCGACGGCCTGGTGGATGAAATGCTCACCTATGCAAGGCTGGAGCAGGGTGCGCCGGCGTTGATTTTCCAGCGGGTCGACCTCGATGCGCTGCTTGATCAAGTGATCGGCGAATTATCGCCACTGCGCCCGCAGGTGACCGTGGCACGGGGTATTTGCCTGTCCTCAACGCATTGGGACGACGCTTGGGTCGATGCCGAGCCGCGTTACTTGCACCGCGCCCTGCAAAACCTGGTGAGCAACGCCATGCGCCACGCCCAGGGCCAGGTGTTGATCAGTTATCAGGTGGGCCAGGTGCGTTGTCGTATTGATGTGGAGGACGACGGGCCCGGTGTGCCGGAAAGCGCCTGGGAGCGTATCTTCACGCCGTTCCTGCGCCTGGACGACAGCCGCACCCGCGCCTCGGGCGGGCATGGCCTGGGGTTGTCGATTGTGCGGCGCATCATTTATTGGCACGGCGGGCGAGCGTTGATCAGCAAGAGCAACAACCTGGGTGGAGCGTGCTTCAGCCTGAGTTGGCCCAGGGATCAAGATAAACTCTGATGGCGGTGTATCAAGCGCTGATGGCAACCAGACTCAACAACTGCCCCTCATTCACCGCAAACTGCGCGGTAAGTTCCTTGCCGTGGCACCACTCGCTGGACAGGTCGGTGAGCAAGCGCAAGCGCACATGCCCGGCCTCTGACCACTCCACCACCTCGGCATGCTCAAAATAAAAGCGCTTTTGCACGATCGGGTAGAGCGCCTTGAACAAACTCTCCTTGACCGAAAACGTCAGCGTCACCAGCAAGGCGATCTGCGCTCGCGGCACATCAGCCATACGCTGCAGCTCTTGCGCCGTCAGAATTTCCCCGGCCAGACGCTCCGCCCGTTCCAGGCTCAGCAGGTTCTCCAGGTCCATCCCCAACCCGCGCCATTGTGCCTTGTGCCCGACAATCGCGGCGGCATGCCCGGTGCTGTGGGTGATGGAGCCGCTGATATGGGCGGGCCACACTGGTGCGCGGTCTTCGCCGATCGCCGGGATGCAGTTGATCTGATCGAGCTGTTGCAGGGCCGCGCGCGCGCACAGGCGACCGGCGAGAAACTCGGCCTGACGCTTGGCCACCGAGCGCTGGATGCTCGCCGGCGGCGGCACGGCGCAGTGCTGGAAGTCGCCGGGTGCCAGCAATGCAGGGTCGAACCGGGTGCTGAGAAACACCGTGCCCGGCAAGGGGGCGGGCAGCGGCCAATGGGCGTCGAGTGGGGTGCAGCAAGCGGGTAGGGGCGTCATGGGCGGTATTTTGCCGAGTTGATGGGCAAGAGGATAGCCCGCCGTGATTCAGGCGAGGTTCAGAGCCCGTTCAGGGGGAGTTCAGGGGCGCCTGCGTAGTCTGGCCTCACAGCCAAACGCGTAATGAGGTAACACCATGACTGCGATCAAGAAGCTGATGTTGGCCTTAACCATGCTCAGTGCCACCGTCGGGGTTCAGGCCTCCGATGGTGCCTTTGCCGCATTCGGCCGTGAGAAAACCAAGAAATCCAGCATCCTGATGCAGCGCGTCAGCATCGAAGATGCTGGCAGTCAGCCCACGCCCTGGGGCCAGTCCCTGGGCCAGGCCACCCCGCAGCCGAGCTATCGCGCCGGCTATGAACACCTGACCGGCCGGTTCAACGGCATTAAACTGCGCCCGCAAGATCTGCAGGGCCGCTATGATACCCCTCTGTCGGACAGTTGATTTGCTTTGGAGAGCCTTATGAAATTGCTGGTGGTGGAAGATGAGGCGCTGTTGCGCCATCACCTGTTTACCCGCCTGACCGACAGCGGCCACGTGGTCGAGGCCGTGGCCAATGCCGAAGAGGCCCTGTACCAGACCGGTCAATTCAACCATGACCTGGCGATCATCGACCTGGGCCTGCCCGGCATGGGCGGCCTGGACCTGATCCGCCAACTGCGCAGCCAGGCCAAGACCTTTCCGATCCTGATCCTCACCGCGCGCGGCAACTGGCAGGACAAGGTCGAAGGCCTGGCCGCCGGCGCCGACGACTATGTGGTCAAGCCGTTCCAGTTCGAAGAGCTGGAGGCGCGGATGAACGCCTTGCTGCGCCGCTCCAGCGGGTTTACCCAGTCGACCATCGTCGCCGGGCCCTTGCTGCTGGACCTCAACCGCAAGCAGGCGTCCCTCGATGAACAGCCCCTGGCATTGACCGCCTATGAATATCGCATCCTCGAATACCTGATGCGCCATCACCAGCAGGTCGTCGCCAAGGACCGCCTGATGGAGCAGCTCTACCCCGACGACGATGAACGTGATCCGAATGTGATTGAAGTGCTGGTCGGCCGCCTGCGCCGCAAGCTGGAAGGCCCGGCCGGGTTCAAGCCGATCGATACCGTGCGCGGCCTGGGCTACCTGTTCAATGAGCGCTGCCGTTGATTCGCTCGCTCCGTGTGCGCTTGATGCTGGCGGCCGCCACCCTGGCCGTGCTGTTTATGCTGGGCCTGTTGCCCGCCATGCAGGGTGCGTTCAGCCTGGCATTGCAGGATTCCATCGAGCAGCGCCTGGCGTCGGACGTCACCACACTGATCTCCGCCGCGCGGGTGGAAAACAATCGCCTGCTGATGCCGGCGCAGTTGCCGGATGAACGCTTCAACCTCACCGATAGCCGGTTGCTCGGCTATATCTATGACCGCGAAGGCCACCTGGTGTGGCGTTCGCGGGCCACCCGGGACGAAAACATCAACTACAAGCCGCGCTATGACGGGCGCGGCAATGAGTTTGCGCGGATTCGCGAGTCCGACGGCCAGGAGTTCTTCGTCTATGACGTCGAGGTCAGGCTGCTCGGCGGCAAGAGCGCGGCGTTCAGTATCGTGGCCCTGCAACCGGTGCGCGAATACCAATTGACCCTCGAAGGCCTGCGCGAAAACCTCTACCTGGGCTTCGGCGCGGCACTGCTGGTGCTGCTGACCTTGCTGTGGCTGGGCTTGACCTGGGGCCTGCAGGCCCTGCGGCGATTGAGCCAGGAGCTTGACCAGATCGAAGGCGGTACCCGCGAAAGCCTCTCCGAGCAACACCCGCGCGAATTGCTGCGTCTCACCGGCTCCCTTAACCGCCTGCTGCATAGCGAGCGCGAACAACGGGCACGTTACCGCGACTCCCTCGATGACCTGGCCCACAGCCTGAAAACGCCACTCGCCGTGTTGCAAAGCGTGAGCGAAGACATGGCGCAACGTCCGGAAGATCGCGACCAGGCCTGGGTGCTGCAATCCCAGATCGAACGCATGAGCCAGCAAATCGGCTACCAGCTGCAGCGTGCCAGCCTGCGCAAAAGCGGCCTGGTGCGCCATCAGGTGCGCCTGGAGCCGGTCGTGCAAAGCCTCTGCGATACGCTGGGCAAGGTCTACCGCGACAAGGGCGTCACGGTGTCCTTTGACCTGCCACACGAATGCGATGTACCGATCGAGAAGGGCGCCCTGCTTGAATTGCTCGGCAACCTGCTGGAAAACGCCTACCGGTTGTGCCTGAGTGAAGTACGCATCAGCCTGGTGGAAAATTCCGAAGGGCTCGAGTTGTGCATCGAGGACGACGGCCCCGGAGTGCCACCGGACCAGCGTGCACGGATCCTGCAACGGGGCGAGCGCCTGGACCGTCAGCATCCGGGGCAGGGGATCGGGTTGGCGGTGGTCAAGGACATCATAGAAAGCTACGGCGCGCGATTGACCCTGGGGGATTCGCCGCTGGGTGGTGCGGCGTTCAAGATTCACTTTCCGGCCTTGTGAACGGTAGTGGCTGGGCTGGCCCTATAGGGGGCTTGCCCCCGATGAGGCCCTCACACACGACGCAGCGCTAACTCTCCTGCGCCCGGTAGGCCCCCGGTGTCAGCCCCGTCCACTTCTTGAACGCCCGATGAAACGCCGACGGTTCTGAGAACCCCAGCTGCTCGGCGATCGCCTGCAAGGACAAGTCCGCCCGCCCCAGGTGGTAGATGGCGATGTCCCGCCGCAATTCATCCTTGAGCGCCTGAAAGCTGGTGCCTTCTTCGCGCAAATGTCGGCGCAGGGTTTGCGGGCTGACGTGCAAGTGCTGGGCGACGGCTTCCAGGTCTGGCCAGGGGGTACGGTCGCGGCTCAACAAGCGCCGCAACTGGCTGCTCAAGCTGTCGCCTTCATCCGGGCGTGACAGCAGGTCGGCGGGGGAGCGCTCGAGGAAATGCTTGAGGGTGCGTTCGTCCTGCAACAGCGGCAGGCTCAGGTAGCGGGCGGGAAACACCAGGCTGCTGTGCGCTGCACCGAACACCTGGGCGCAGGGAAACAGCAGGTCATATTCACCGGCGTGGGCCGGCATCGGGTAGCTGAAGGTGGCCTGGTGCAAACGAATGCGCTGGCCAATCAGCCAACTGCCCAGGCGGTGCCAGATCACCAGCAGGCATTCGCTGAGGAAGTGATCCGGGTCCCACAGTTGAGAGTCATCCAGGCTCAGGCGGGCCATTTCGCCTTCCCGTGTCAGCTGCCAGCGCGGGCCTTGTGGGAATAGGCTATAAAATAATAAGCCGCGTTCCAGAGCCTTCTCCAGGGTGCGGCAGTGGATCAGCGCATGGCACATCATGGCGAAGGTGCCGCGTTTGCTCGGCCCGTCGGCGAACCCCAGGTACTCATCGTCCAGCGCCAGCCAGAGCATTTGCAGCAGCCGGGTAAATTGCTCGGGTGCAATGCGGGCGCGGGGTTCGGTCAACAGCTCCGGGGTGATGCCCAGCTGTTGCAACAGGCCCGAATAGTCGTAACCGGTTCGACGCGCACCGCCCAGGGCTGCCCGGGCGTAATGGCTGGCGATGGTACGTTCACGCATGCGGGGCCCTCGTCCATGGAATGGCGGATGGTAGTCATCACCTGGCAGGGCGACAAGGCGGATATCCGCCAAATTGTAGGACGGGATTGGGCGGCGTGGCGGAAATCCGCCAGCCTATTCGGCACATTGGTGGCGGCTTTGAAATCCGCAACCCTGATGTATTAAGGCTCCCAGGGGGTTTCAGCAAAGTGGCACGGCGTTTGCGATAAGGATTACAGCGCAGGCCTGGTCCTACAGGCTTCGCAAACAACAAATCCCTCCAGTGCAGGAGGGTTCGCAATTCAAGTGTCGTGGGCAATGGCGGATATTTGCCACACGGGACGATTGAGGAATTTTGCAATGACGACTCGTCAGCCAATCTACAAATCCCTGTATTTCCAGGTGATCGTTGCAATCGTTATCGGTATTTTGCTCGGTCACTTCTACCCGCAGACCGGCGTGGCGCTCAAGCCACTGGGTGACGGCTTCATCAAGCTGATCAAAATGGTCATTGCCCCGATCATCTTCTGCACCGTTGTCAGCGGCATCGCCGGCATGCAAAGCATGAAATCGGTCGGCAAAACCGGCGGCTACGCGCTGCTGTACTTCGAAATCGTTTCCACCATCGCACTGTTGATCGGCCTGATCGTGGTGAACGTCGTGCAACCGGGCGCCGGCATGCACATCGACGTGGCAACCCTGGACGCCTCCAAAGTCGCTGCCTACGTGACTGCCGGTGCCGACCAGAGCATCGTTGGCTTCCTGCTTAACGTGATCCCGAACACCATCGTCGGCGCTTTCGCCAACGGCGACATCCTGCAAGTGCTGATGTTCTCGGTGATCTTCGGTTTCGCCCTGCATCGCCTGGGTGCCTACGGCAAGCCGGTGCTGGACTTCATCGATCGCTTCGCCCACGTGATGTTCAACATCATCAACATGATCATGAAGCTCGCGCCACTCGGTGCCCTGGGCGCCATGGCGTTCACCATCGGTGCCTACGGTGTAGGTTCCCTGGTGCAGTTGGGCCAGTTGATGATCTGCTTCTACATCACTTGCCTGCTGTTCGTGCTGGTGGTGCTGGGTGGTATCTGCCGCGCCCACGGTTTCAGCGTTCTGAAACTGATCCGCTACATCCGTGAAGAGCTGTTGATCGTACTGGGTACTTCTTCCTCCGAGTCCGCACTGCCACGCATGCTGATCAAGATGGAGCGTCTGGGCGCGAAGAAATCCGTAGTCGGCTTGGTGATCCCGACCGGCTACTCGTTCAACCTCGACGGTACCTCGATCTACCTGACCATGGCGGCCGTGTTCATCGCCCAGGCGACTGACACCCACATGGACATCACCCACCAGATCACCCTGCTGCTGGTGCTGCTGCTGTCCTCCAAAGGTGCTGCTGGCGTGACCGGTAGCGGCTTTATCGTACTGGCTGCCACCCTGTCGGCTGTCGGCCACCTGCCGGTTGCCGGCCTGGCGCTGATCCTGGGTATCGACCGCTTCATGTCCGAAGCCCGTGCACTGACCAACCTGGTGGGTAACGCCGTTGCTACCCTCGTTGTGGCCAAGTGGGTCAAGGAACTGGACACCGACAAGCTGCAAAGCGAGCTGGCATCCGGCGGTACCGGTATCTCTGAAACCCGCGAAGTCGATGACTTGGGCGTGGCCGAGGGCCCAGCCCCTGTGATCAAGTAAACCGCTGATGGCGTGAATCCGCGCCGACAGCTATCCGCAAACGCCCCGACTGGTTCGGGGCGTTTGCGTTTGTGCGGGATTACTTTTTTGCAATATTTTCACTTAGAGTCAGCGACTGATGAAATTCGCGCTACGCGGCATGTTCCAAACGCAGACTGGCAGGAGGGTATATGGACAGTGTTGATTTGAATGTCCTGCGCAGCGTGCTCGAATGGCGCCGCGCCGGGCAGCAGGTGGTGTTGTATAGCGTTGTCCAGACCTGGGGCAGCGCGCCGCGTCCACCGGGCGCCATGTTGGCGTTGCGGGGGGATGGCGTGGTGATCGGCTCGGTGTCCGGCGGTTGCATCGAGGACGACTTGATCGCCCGCTTGCAGGATGGTCGCCTGAGGCACGACGGGCCGCCGGTGCAGTTGGTGACGTACGGCGTGACTCGCGACGAGGCCGCGCGTTTCGGCTTGCCGTGTGGCGGCACGCTGCGCCTCACTGAAGAGCGCGTGGATGATTGGGCCTGGGTAGCGGAGTTGCTCTCACGCTGTGAGGCCCACGAAATTGTCGCGCGCGAACTGGACCTTGCCACGGGTCACGTGAGCCTGAGTGCGGCGAGCAAGACCGATGTCGTCACGTTTGATGGCGAGCGCCTGCGGGCCATCTACGGCCCGCGTTGGCGCCTGTTATTGATCGGCGCCGGGCAGTTGTCACGCTACGTGGCGGAAATGGCGCGCCTGCTGGATTTCGAAGTATTGATATGCGATCCGCGTAGTGAGTTTGTCTACGGCTGGGAAGAGCAGCACGGACGCTTCGTGCCGGGTATGCCTGATGAGGCGGTGCTGAACATCCAGACCGACGAGCGCACGGCCATTGTCTGCCTGACCCATGATCCGCGCCTTGATGATATGGCGTTGCTGACGGCGTTGAACTCCAGTGCCTTCTACATCGGCGCGCTGGGTTCGCGGGTCAATAGCCAGACGCGTCGCGAGAACCTGGCGGCGCTGGGGTTGTCGACGGACGCGATTGCGCGTTTACATGGGCCGATTGGCCTGCATATCGGTAGCCATACGCCGGCGGAGATCGCCTTGTCGTTGATGGCGGAAATTGTCGCGATCAAGAACGGCGTGGCGCCAATGCAGAAAAAGCCCCTGCCGGCGGTTGCTGAATAATGCTGGCGGCGATTGTCTTGGCGGCGGGGCGGGGCAGCCGGTTCCGAGCCGAGGCGGGGGCTGACCAGGATAAGTTGCTGGCCGATTGCGTGGGCCGTGATGGGGTGATGCGTCCGGTGATCGAGCAGGTATTGGTGAATTTGCCGGATCGCCTGATGGCGCGCTGGCTGGTGACCACGCCGGATCGCACGGAGATCATTCGGTTGGCCCAGGCGTATGGCTGCCAGGTCTTGCTGTTGCAGTCAGCCGGCATGGGCGAGAGCATCGCCGCAGCCGTCGCGGCCAGTGCCTCGGCGGATGGCTGGCTGGTGGTGTTGGGGGATATGCCGTTTATCCAGTCATCGAGCATTGAACGGGTGATTGACGCGCTGGAGGAGGATGGCATCAGCGTGCCGGTGCAGGCGGGTGACTATGGGCATCCAGTGGCCTTTGGTCGCGCTTTTGGTCCGGACTTGATGGCGCTGACCGGGGATCGTGGAGGCAAGCCATTGTTCGCACGTGTCCGGGTGCGGGAAGTGCAGGTGGAAGATGCGGGTGTTCTGTGGGATGTGGATCTGCCGAAACGGTTAAATTTTAGTGCGGACTAAGTAAAGGACATAAAAAAAGCCCCGCCTGATCACTCAGGCGGGGCTTTTTAGTGGCTGATGGAATCAGGCGAGGGGTTTAGGCTCGTGTTCTTCTTCCAGGGCCTTGTGCTCTACCCCTGCTTCAGCAGCGGTGTGCTCAACCACGGTTTCAGCAACCGGGGCTGGCGCCTCGACAGCTTCGACTACGGCTGGAGCGGCAGCAGCGGCGGCGGCAGCTGCCTCAGCTTCCTTGCGACGACGACGCACTTCACGTGGGTCGTTCGGCGCACGGCCGTTTTCGGTCAGGGCGCTGGCTGGTGCGGCTTCTACCACGGGTGCTTCGGCAACCACCGGGGCCTCAACAACCACTGGCGCAGCCTCGACAGCTGGCGCAGGCTCGGCAACCACTACTTCGGCAACCGGCGCAGGCGCTTCTTCTACCACCGGTGCAGGCGCTGGTGCTTCAACCGGGGCGGCAGGTTCGGCAGTCCACTGGAAGGCGGTCTGTTCTTCGCGAACTTCACGCACTGCCGGGGCAGCTTCTTCGACAGCCGGGGCTTCAGCGGCGGCTTCAACTACTGGCTGAGGCTCAACCACCGGAGCGGCTTCAACTGCGACCACTTCGGTTTCTGGCTGGGCGTCGCGGGTCGGTGCCACTTCCACTTCCGGAACCACTGGGGCTTCGACAGGGGTAGTTGCTTCAACGACCGGTGCTTCAACCGCTGGGGTCTCGGCAACTGGCGCTTCAACGGCAACGGTTTCTTCGACAGCGGCAGTCGCGCGTTCAGCCTGTTCGTGAGCCTGGGCTTCAGCAGGTGCGCTGATCACCGAGCTGGCAACCGCTGCGGTAACGGCCAGGCCGGCAGCCAGTTCGGCACCGGTCGGTTCGTGGGCGGCGCCTTCTGCGTTCTCGCCGGCCTCTTCCGAGCCCTCGATCACATTGCCATTGGCATCACGCTGACGCTCACGGCGGTTGCTGCGACGACGCTGGCCACGGGAGCGGCGGCGTGGACGATCGCCTTCGGCGTTGTCCTGGCCGTCTTCCTGCAATTGCTCTTCGCCGGCCTGCACTTCTTCTTCGCTGGGGGCAGCGGCTTGCTCGGCACGTGGTTGACGCTCTTCACGCGGTGGGCGCGGCTGGCGCTCTTCACGTGGTGCACGCTCTTCACGCGGCTGGCGAGCTGGGCGCTCTTCAGCGGCAGCGGCTGCAACACCTGCAACGGCAGGGGCGGCATCCAATGGCTCGCGCAGTTCACGCACACGTTCTTCACGCTCGCCACGCGGCTTGCGATCTTCACGCGGAGCGCGCGGGGTACGTGGTGCGCGCTCTTCGCGCGGTGCACGTTCTTCACGGGCTACGACCGGGGTTTCTTCACGCGCTTCGCGAGGTGCACGCTCTTCACGTGGTGCGCGTTCTTCGCGAGGCGCACGTTCTTCACGCGGCTTGCGCTCTTCGTCACGGCGACCGTTGCGGTTACGGCTCTGCTGGCGACCGTTGCGACGCTCTTCGTTGCGTGCAGGGCGTTCGGTCGCAGGTTTTTCAACCACGACCGGTGCCGCAGGCTCTTCCTTGGTGGCGAACAGGCTGACCAGCGACTTCACCAGGCCCTTGAACAGGCTCGGCTCAGGCAGGGCGGCCGGTGCGGCAACCGGGGCAGCGGCTTCAACCGGCACCGGTGCGTTGGCACGGGCTGGCGCGGTTTTCACGGCGGCTTCCTGGCGCACCAGGGTGCGGGTCGCGGCGGCTGGCTGGACTTCTTCCACTTCGGCGGCGGCGGCAGCGATTTCGTAGCTGGACTGGCCGCTGTGGGCTTCCGGGCTGTCGTCACGCAGGCGCTGTACTTCGAAGTGCGGCGTCTCGAGGTGATCGTTCGGCAGGATCACGATACGAGCACGGGTGCGCAGTTCGATCTTGGTGATCGAGTTGCGTTTTTCGTTGAGCAGGAAGGCTGCGACCGGGATCGGCACTTGCGCGCGGACTTCGGCGGTGCGGTCTTTCAGGGCTTCTTCTTCGATCAGGCGCAGGATCGCCAGGGACAGCGATTCAACGTCACGGATGATGCCGGTGCCGTTGCAACGCGGGCAGACGATGCCGCTGCTCTCGCCCAGGGATGGACGCAGGCGCTGACGGGACATTTCCAGCAGGCCGAAGCGCGAGATACGGCCGACCTGTACGCGGGCTCGGTCGGCTTCCAGGCATTCGCGGACTTTCTCTTCCACGGCGCGCTGGTTCTTGGCGGGGGTCATGTCGATGAAGTCGATCACGATCAGGCCGCCGATGTCGCGCAGGCGCAACTGGCGGGCGATTTCTTCAGCCGCTTCCAGGTTGGTCTGCAGGGCGGTTTCTTCGATGTCGCTACCCTTCGTGGCGCGCGCCGAGTTGATGTCGATGGACACCAGGGCTTCGGTCGGGTCGATCACGATGGAGCCGCCGGAAGGCAGCTCGACCACACGCTGGAAAGCGGTCTCGATCTGGCTTTCGATCTGGAAACGGTTGAACAGCGGCACGCTGTCTTCGTACAGCTTGATCTTGCTGGCGTACTGCGGCATCACCTGGCGGATGAAGGTCAGGGCTTCGTCCTGGGCTTCGACGCTGTCGATCAGCACTTCGCCGATGTCCTGGCGCAGGTAATCGCGGATGGCGCGGATGATCACGTTGCTTTCCTGGTAGATCAGGAACGGCGCGGAACGATCCAGGGAGGCCTCTTTGATGGCGGTCCACAGTTGCAGCAGGTAGTCGAGGTCCCACTGCATTTCTTCGCTGCTGCGGCCCAGGCCGGCAGTGCGCACGATCAGGCCCATGTCGGCCGGTGCGATCAGGCCGTTCAGCGCTTCACGCAGTTCGTTGCGCTCTTCGCCTTCGATGCGACGGGAGATGCCGCCGGCACGCGGGTTGTTCGGCATCAGCACGAGGTAACGGCCGGCCAGGCTGATGAAGGTGGTCAGGGCGGCGCCCTTGTTGCCACGTTCTTCTTTTTCGACCTGAACGATGACTTCCTGGCCTTCGCTCAGGACGTCCTTGATGTTTACGCGGCCTTCGGGGGATTTCTTGAAGTATTCGCGGGAAATTTCTTTGAGGGGCAGGAAGCCGTGGCGCTCGGAGCCGAAATCGACAAAGGCAGCCTCAAGGCTTGGTTCGATGCGAGTAATACGGCCTTTATAGATGTTGGCCTTCTTTTGCTCGCGTGCACCGGATTCGATGTCCAGGTCGTAGAGGCGTTGGCCATCTACCAGTGCAACACGCAACTCTTCGGGTTGAGTTGCGTTAATCAGCATTCTTTTCATGTTGTACCGTCGGTTTCCGGGCTGCCGGAAACGGCGTTCGGCACACACGACTTCTCACGGTCGGTGTCAGGTGCGTCAAGAGTGGTTGGCCACTCCAGTGTCCAGCAAAATCGGCCAATTGGGCCGGTATCGCGACGGACGCGTCCTGCTTGTTAGCGGTGGTGACAAAGGCACCACTTCAACAAAAGCTAAGGTCAGGAGGAGGAATCAACCGGCGACTGTGGACGAGATGAAGCGTCTAAATATAAGCCTAGTGCTACACGGTCCGACGGTTGTGCATCTCCACCCTACACGTATCCCTGATAATTCGGGTGCTGCCGCGCGCAGAATCCGCAGCGGGTTGGCATTTACCGTGTTCTCCAATGGGGAGTCCACGCTCATGGCTAAACAAGACTGAATGTGGGCGACTGCGCTCACACTCAGCTCTTAACAGGCGTTGTTTCCGAAGCATTCGCCGTGGTCCGGCTCAAGACTGACTGCACTTTGTGAACTGGCCGTAAATATCGGCGCAGAACGCGAGTATTCACTCTGCTTTCTGCACTCGCTTCAGGCCTCATGTCACCTGCGCTTGTTACAATCTCGAGCCTTCCAGGGTGGCGAAAGCCCCGTAGGACGGCCTCGCGTCCTGATGAATTGCGATGGTCAGGGCCGGCAGTTTGCCGCTAGTCCTCTGCCCAGGCCGCTTTTGGCGGCGTTCGCGACTATAGCAGCAATGATTAAGTGCTTCAATTCCATAAAAAATTGTTATCATCGCCGCCATGACGACTACCGCCCCCCAGACCCCCAGCGTCCAGCTGCTCGAGGTCTCGCCGGAATATGCCGGCCAACGCATCGATAATTTTCTCCTGGCCAGGCTCAAGGGTGTGCCCAAGACCTTGATCTACCGCATCTTGCGCAAAGGCGAAGTGCGCGTGAACAAGGGCCGCATCAAGCCTGAGTACAAGTTGCAGGCGGGCGATATTGTCCGTGTGCCGCCCGTGCGCGTGCCTGAACGCGATGAGCCCGTGCCATTGGCCCAGGGCCTGTTGCAGCGCCTTGAGGCATCGATTGTCTTCGAAGACAACAAGCTGATCGTGATCAACAAGCCCTGCGGCATTGCGGTTCACGGTGGCAGCGGCCTGAATTTCGGCGTGATCGAAGCCTTCCGTCAGCTGCGCCCGGATTGCAAGGAGCTGGAGCTGGTCCACCGCCTGGACCGCGACACCTCCGGCCTGTTGATGATCGCCAAGAAACGCAGCATGTTGCGCCACCTGCACACCGCCCTGCGCGGCGATGGCGTGGACAAGCGCTATATGGCGCTGGTGCGCGGCAACTGGGCCAGCTCGATCAAGAGCGTCCGCGCGCCGTTGCAGAAGAGCAACCTGCGCTCCGGCGAGCGCATGGTCGAAGTGGACGAGGAGGGCAAAGAAGCCCTGACCCTGTTCAAGGTGCTGCGTCGTTTCGGTGATTTTGCCACCATGGTCGAGGCCAAGCCGGTGACGGGGCGCACCCACCAGATTCGTGTGCACACCCTGCATGCAGGCCATTGCATCGCTGGCGATACCAAGTATGGCGACGAGGATTTTTCCAGGGAAATCCGTGACCTGGGCGGCAAGCGCCTGTTCCTGCACGCCTACATGCTCACCGTGCCGCTGCCTGACGGCGGCGAGCTGAAGCTGCAGGCGCCGGTGGATGAGATGTGGGCCAAGACCGTGGAGCGTTTGAGTGTCGCACCTTGACTACAAGCTGCTGATTTTCGATTGGGACGGCACCCTGTGTAACTCCATCGGTCGGATTGTCGAGTCGATGCACGCAGCTTCGAGCCGCTCGGGCTTCGACGTGTGCACTGACCTGGCGGTCAAAGGCATTATCGGCCTGGGCTTGCCTGAGGCGATCCGCACCTTGTACCCCGAGATCAGCGACGCTGAACTGGTGACGTTCCGCGAGCATTACGCGGATCACTACATTGCGCTGGAGGCCACACCTTCGCCGTTGTTCGAGGGTGTGGCGCAGTCGCTGGAGGCTTTTCGCGCCGGGGGCTATCACCTGGCCGTCGCCACCGGCAAGGCCCGCCGCGGGCTGGACCGGGTGCTCAGCGCCCATGGCTGGGAGGATTATTTCGACATCACCCGTGCCGCAGATGAAACCGCCAGCAAACCTCACCCTCTGATGCTGGAGCAGATCCTTGCCCATTGCGGCGTGTCGCCGCGTGAGGCGCTGATGGTAGGGGATGCTTCCTTCGACCTGATGATGGCGCGCAACGCCGGCATGGACAGCGTGGCAGTCAGCTATGGCGCCCAGTCCGCCGAGGCGTTGCAGCAATACGAGCCGAGGGTCACGATTGATCATTTTTCTGAATTGCAGGCCTGGCTCGGTCGGGCCCAATAAGTCTTTGCTGGGGTTGATGGCATGAGTGACGAGTGGAAAGCGCCTGAAAAGGCTGAAAGCGGTGACGACAAGAGCTGGAAACTGCTGGAGAAGACGCTGCTGGCCAGCGTCCAGGAGCAGCGCCGTGCACGGCGCTGGGGGATTTTCTTCAAGCTGCTGACCTTCACTTACCTGTTGCTGATGCTGGCGCTATTCAGTCCGCTGATGGACATGGAAAAAAACGCGACCCGTGGCGCCAACTACACCGCGTTGATCGAAGTGCGGGGAGTGATCGCCGACAAGGAGCCTGCCAGCGCTGACAATATCGTCAGCAGCCTGCGTGCCGCGTTTGAAGACCCCAAGGTCAAGGGCGTGATCCTGCGCATCAACAGCCCAGGCGGCAGCCCGGTGCAATCGGGTTATGTGTATGACGAGATTCGCCGCCTGCGCGGCCTGCACCCGGATATCAAGCTGTACGCGGTGATTTCCGATCTGGGGGCCTCGGGCGCGTATTACATTGCCAGTGCCGCCGACCAGATCTACGCCGACAAGGCCAGTCTTGTCGGCTCCATTGGTGTGACGGCAGCCGGCTACGGCTTTGTCGGTGCCATGGAAAAGCTGGGGGTTGAGCGTCGTACCTACAACTCGGGCGAGCACAAGTCGTTCCTTGATCCGTTCCAGCCGCAAAAGGCCGATGAAACCCAGTTCTGGCAGGGAGTGCTCGATACCACCCATCGCCAGTTCATCGCCAGCGTGAAACAGGGGCGTGGGGATCGCCTGAAGGACAAAGACCATCCGGAGCTGTTCTCCGGGTTGGTGTGGTCGGGGGAGCAAGCATTGCCGCTGGGGCTGATCGATGGTTTGGGCAGTGCCAGTTCGGTAGCGCGGGATGTGGTCGGCGAGAAAGAACTGGTGGACTTCACCGTTGAAGAATCGCCGTTTGATCGTTTCTCCAAGAAGCTCGGCGCCAGCGTGGCTGAGAAGCTGGCGCTGTACATGGGCTTCCAGGGTCCGGCACTGCGTTAATATCTCAAGTCTGTCGTAGATCAAAATGTGGGAGGGGGCTTGCCCCCGATAGCGGCGGATCAATCAATCCAAGGTTGGCTGACACACTGCTATCGGGGGTAAGCCCTCCCTTCCCATATTTGGTTTAGCAGTGTTCTTAAGGGATTTGCACGCCTTCGCTGAGCAGCATGTCCACCAAACGAATCAGCGGTAAGCCGACCAGGCTGGTCGCGTCCGGCCCTTCGGTGCTTTGGAACAAGCTCACGCCCAGCCCTTCCGCCTTGAAGCTGCCTGCGCAGTCATACGGCTGCTCGATCCGCAGGTAGCGCTCGATGCGCGCTGCATCCAGCTCGCGCATGTGCACAGTGAAAGGCACGCAGTCGACCTGGCAGCGCCCGGTCTCGCTGTTAAGGAGGGCCAGGCCGGTGAGGAAGCTGACACGCTTGCCGCTGGCGGCCAATAACTGCTCGCGCGCATTTTCGAACGTGTGAGGCTTGCCGATGATGCGGCCTTCCAGCGCGGCGACCTGGTCTGAGCCGATGATCAGGTGGCCGGGGTGGCTGGCGGCAAGGGCGCGGGCTTTCTGTTCGGCCAGGCGCTTGACCAGGTCTGTGGCGGACTCGTTTGCAGCATGGCTTTCGTCGATATCCGGCGAGCTGCAGATGAATGGCAGGTGCAGGCGGCTGAGTAATTCCCGGCGATAAACCGAGCTGGAAGCGAGTAATAAAGGCAGCATATACGTATCCTCAAGGCAGCCGCCGATTCTAGCGGGGCGACCGGCCGACGCACAGGGCTGAATTTCCTTTGACATGGCTGGGGGCATCCCTATAATGCTGCGCCTATGTTGAATGACCCGATTCCACCTCACGTTGACCCGCGCAAATTGGCTGATCGTGGCACTTCCCTTCAAGGTGAGTTGCTGCTGGCCGATTTGGAGAGACTCTGCGACCCGCTTTCCGACACTGTCGGTACGGTGCAGGCCAAATTCGTTTTTGAACGAGATGAACGTAAATCTGTGGTAATTCACAGTTTTATCGACACCGAGGTCAAAATGGTTTGCCAGCGTTGTCTTGAGCTGGTCACCCTGCCGATTCACAGCGAGTGCAGTTATGCTGTGGTAAAGGAGGGTGCGAATACCCAGTCGTTGCCGAAAGGTTATGACGTGCTGGAACTGGGCGAAGATCCTTTGGATCTGCATGCACTGATCGAGGAGGAGCTTCTGCTCGCCTTGCCCATTGTGCCTGCTCATCATCCGGAAGAATGCCAGCAGCCGGCGGGTCTCGATGACGAGTCCGAACCGAGCGAGGACGAGGTAACGCGGTCCAACCCGTTCAGTGTATTGGCGCAGTTAAAGCGTGACCCAAACGTTTAGGAGTTAATCAATTATGGCTGTTCAGCAGAACAAAAAATCCCGCTCTGCCCGTGACATGCGTCGTTCCCACGATGCCCTGACGGCAAGCACTCTGTCTGTAGAAAAAACCACCGGTGAAATTCACCTGCGTCACCACGTATCGCCAGAAGGCGTATACCGTGGCCGTAAAGTGATCGACAAGGGCGCTGACGAGTAATCACTTGTCTGCTCAAGTCATCGCGATTGACGCAATGGGCGGGGACTTCGGTCCCCGCAGCATTGTTCAGGCCTGCATTGCCAGCCTGTCTGCCACGCCCTCGCTGCACCTGACCCTCGTCGGTCAACCCTCCCTCCTTGAAGAATTGATTGCCAGCCATCCGGCGGTGGATCGCGCGCGCCTGACGATTACGCCAGCCAGCGAAACCATCACCATGGATGAGAAGCCGGCGACGGCCCTGCGTGGCAAGCCTGACTCTTCGATGCGGGTGGCCTTGGAGCTGCTGCGTGATGGCAAGGTGCAAGCCTGTGTCAGCGCCGGCAACACTGGGGCGTTGATGGCGTTGTCGCGGCATGTGCTCAAGACGCTGCCGGGCATTGATCGACCGGCAATGGTGGCGGCGATTCCGACGCAGAAGGGCTATTGCCAGTTGCTGGACCTGGGGGCGAACGTCGATTGCAGTGCCGAGCACCTGTTCCAGTTTGCCGTGATGGGCTCGGTGGCCGCCGAAGCGCTGGGCGTGGCCCGGCCGCGGGTGGCCTTGCTGAATATCGGCACCGAAGACATCAAGGGCAACCAGCAGGTCAAGCTTGCCGCCACCTTGCTGCAAGGTGCGCGAGGCCTGAACTACATCGGCTTTGTCGAGGGTGATGGGTTGTACCGGGGCGAGGCGGATGTGGTGGTGTGCGACGGGTTTGTCGGCAATATCCTGCTCAAGTCCAGCGAAGGCCTGGCGACCATGATCGCCTCGCGTATCGAGGCCTTGTTCAGGCGTAACCTGGTATCGCGCCTGGTGGGCGCCCTGGCGCTGCCGTTGATGCGTCGCCTGCAGGCCGACCTGGCCCCGGCGCGGCATAATGGTGCAAGCTTCCTGGGGTTGCAGGGCATCGTGGTGAAAAGCCACGGTTCGGCCGGGGTAGAGGGCTTCCAGAGTGCGATTGCGCGCGCGGTGATCGAGATCCAGGAAAACCTGCCGCACCGCTTGCACGGCCGTCTCGAGGACCTGTTGCCTTAGGCGAATCGGCCGGGGAATGCTTAAATGTGACCGGCCAGTTCAATTGACCATCCAATCTGTCAGTTTCGTGCGCTCCCACCGAGGAGCGGCCATTTCCGACGACCAGATCATTAGGGGCTTGTTACATGTCTACATCCCTCGCATTCGTCTTTCCAGGGCAGGGTTCGCAGTCCCTCGGCATGTTGGCCGAGCTGGGCGCGCAATACCCGCTGATCCTGGACACGTTCAAGGAAGCTTCCGACGCCCTGGGTTACGACCTGTGGGCGCTGACCCAACAAGGGCCGGAAGAGCAGCTCAATCAAACCGATAAAACCCAGCCAGCCATCCTGACCGCTTCGATCGCCCTGTGGCGCTTGTGGTTGGCCGAAGGCGGTGCGCGTCCGGCTTTCGTGGCCGGTCATAGCCTGGGCGAATACAGCGCCCTGGTGGCGGCGGGCAGCCTGACCCTTGCTGAAGCGGTCAAGCTGGTCGAGCGTCGTGGCCAGCTGATGCAGGAAGCCGTTCCGGCCGGGCAGGGCGGCATGGCCGCTATCCTGGGGCTGGACGATGCCGTCGTGATCGAAGCCTGCGCCGAAGCGGCCCAGGGTGAAGTGGTCAGCGCGGTAAACTTCAACTCCCCAGGCCAGGTGGTGATCGCCGGTGCCAGGGCGGCCGTCGAGCGTGCCATCGAAGGCTGCAAGGCGCGTGGTGCCAAGCGTGCATTGCCGTTGCCGGTGAGCGTGCCGTCGCACTGCGAGCTGATGCGCCCGGCTGCCGAGCGCTTTGCCGAGTCCATCGCTGCCATCAACTGGCAGGCGCCACAGATCCCGCTGGTGCAGAACGTCAGCGCAGCCGTGGCCGCCGACCTCGACACCCTCAAGCGCGACCTGCTGGAGCAACTCTACAAGCCTGTGCGCTGGGTCGAGTCGGTCCAGACCCTGGCCGCCAACGGCGCCACCGAGCTGGTCGAGTGCGGCCCGGGCAAAGTCCTGGCTGGCCTGAACAAGCGCTGCGCCGACGGCGTGTCGACTGCCAACCTCAATACCCCGGATGCCTTCGCTGCCGCTCGTGCGGCGCTGGCCTGATCCCCGAACTTAGGAGAAGCCTGCATGAGTCTGCAAGGTAAAGTTGCACTGGTTACCGGCGCGAGCCGTGGCATTGGCCAGGCCATCGCCCTGGAACTGGGCCGTCAGGGCGCCGTCGTGATCGGCACCGCCACTTCCGCCTCGGGCGCCGAGCGTATCGCCGCGACCCTGAAGGAACACGGCGTTCAAGGCACCGGCCTTGAGCTGAACGTAACCAGCGATGAGTCCGTGGCTGCCGTACTGGCCGAGATCACCGCCCAGTTCGGCGCGCCTGCGATTCTGGTGAACAACGCCGGTATCACCCGCGACAACCTGATGATGCGCATGAAAGACGACGAATGGTACGACGTGGTCGATACCAACCTGAACAGTCTGTTTCGCCTGTCCAAGGGTGTTTTGCGCGGCATGACCAAGGCCCGTTGGGGGCGAATTATCAATATTGGCTCCGTAGTGGGTGCCATGGGCAACGCAGGCCAAGTAAACTATGCAGCCGCCAAGGCCGGCCTGGAAGGTTTCAGCCGTGCACTGGCGCGTGAAGTCGGTTCGCGGTCGATTACGGTCAACTCGGTGGCCCCAGGGTTCATCGACACCGATATGACCCGCGAACTGCCGGAAGCACAGCGTGAAGGCTTGCTGACGCAGATTCCGCTGGGCCGTCTGGGCCAGGCCCAAGAGATCGCGAATGTGGTCGCTTTCCTGGCATCCGACGGTGCGGCATACGTGACTGGGGCTACAATCCCGGTGAACGGCGGGATGTACATGAGCTAAATTGTGACGGATCGCTTCAAAAAAATGTCATACGAGCTGTCTAAAATCCGTTATAAAGCTGCAACTTAATTTATAGGCAGGTGGCAAACCGGGTACAGGGTGAAGCTTTCAGTTGAAAAGCTGAAAAGCCTTTCTATACACTTACCCACTGGCCAGCTGCCTGAATTTGTCCATTAGGAGTTAAACAAGGTATGAGCACCATCGAAGAGCGCGTCAAGAAAATCGTTGCCGAGCAACTGGGCGTCAAAGAAGAAGAAGTGGTCAACACTGCTTCCTTCGTAGAAGACCTGGGTGCCGATTCCCTTGACACCGTTGAGCTGGTGATGGCTCTGGAAGAGGAATTCGAGACCGAAATCCCGGACGAAGAAGCTGAAAAAATCACTACTGTTCAAGCTGCTATCGACTACGTTACGAACCACCAGGCGTAATAGTTTGTAGTCGTCGCCTGCTGTTAGGGAAAAACCGCACTGCTGTAACGGCGTGCGGTTTTTTCTTTAGCGCTGATGAAAAGTAAGCTCTGAAGCAAAGTGTCGTCATTAGAAAAAGGAGAGTGCTGTGTCGCGTAGACGCGTCGTAGTCACCGGTATGGGTATGTTGTCGCCACTGGGTACGGATGTGCCGAGCAGTTGGCAGGGCATTCTGGCTGGCCGCAGTGGTATTGGTCTGATCGAACACACGGACCTTTCTGCCTATTCCACCCGTTTTGGCGGCTCGGTAAAGGGGTTCAATGTCGAGGAATATCTCTCGATCAAAGAGTCCCGCAAGCTCGACCTGTTCATTCAATACGGCCTGGCAGCCGGTTTCCAGGCAGTGCGTAACGCTGGCCTGGAAGTGACCGACGCCAACCGTGAGCGCATCGGCGTGGCCATGGGTTCGGGTATTGGCGGTTTGACCAATATCGAAGAAACCAGCCGCACGCTGCATGATTCCGGCCCTCGTCGAATTTCACCGTTCTTCGTGCCTGGCTCGATCATCAATATGATTTCCGGGTTCCTGTCCATCCACTTGGGGGCGCAGGGGCCTAACTACGCGATTGCTACCGCGTGCACCACGGGTACCCACTGCATCGGCATGGCGGCGCGTAACATCGCCTATGACGAAGCCGACGTGATGATCGCCGGTGGTGCTGAGATGGCGGCCTGCGGCCTGGGAATGGGCGGTTTTGGCGCCTCCCGTGCCCTGTCGACCCGCAATGACGAGCCGACCCGTGCCAGCCGTCCGTGGGACAAGGGCCGTGACGGCTTTGTACTGTCCGACGGCGCCGGTGCCCTGGTACTCGAAGAGTTGGAGCACGCCAAGGCGCGTGGTGCAACGATCTATGCCGAGTTGATCGGTTTTGGCATGAGCGGCGACGCCTATCACATGACCTCGCCACCGTCCGACGGTGCCGGCGCTGCAAGGTGCATCACCAATGCCTTGCGCGATGCCAGGGTCAATGCAGACCAGGTGCAGTACATCAACGCCCATGGCACCTCGACCCCGACGGGCGACCTGGCGGAAGCCGAAGCCATCAAGTCGGTATTCGGCGAGCACGCCTACAAGCTGGCGGTCAGCTCCACCAAGTCCATGACCGGCCACCTCTTGGGTGCGGCGGGCGCGGTCGAGGCGATCTTCAGCGTGATGGCCATCAAGGACCAGGTCGCTCCGCCGACCATCAACCTCGATGAGCCGGATGAAGGCTGCGACCTGAACTTCGTGCCGCATGAGCCGCAACAGATGCCGATCGACGTTGCGATCTCCAACTCGTTCGGCTTCGGTGGCACCAACGGTTCCCTGGTGTTCCGCCGGTTCGCCGAGTGATGTACAGCTGGGTCGACGGTCAGCCAGCGGACAGCGTGCCCCTGAAAGATCGCGGCCTGGCGTACGGTGATGGCCTGTTCGAGACCATCGCCGTCAAGGCCGGGCAGCCCGTGCTGCTTGACCGTCACCTGCAGCGCCTGGATGAGGGCTGCAGGCGCCTCGCTTTCGTTGTGGATCAGACGTTGGTCCGCAGCGAAGTGCAGGCCTATGCCGCCGCTCTCGGCGACGGTGTCCTCAAGCTGATCCTCACCCGTGGCGACAGCCTGCGCGGTTATGGCATCAACCCCGAGGCCCCGGTGCGTCGTATCTTGCAGGGCAATCCGCCTGCTACCTATCCCAAGGCCCATGGAACCGACGGTGTTCGTCTGTTTGCGTGCGCCACCCGCCTGGCCGAGCAGCCGCTGCTGGCCGGTCTCAAGCACCTCAATCGCCTCGAGCAGGTGATCGCCCGTGCGGAATGGCAGGATGCCGAACATGCCGAAGGGTTGATGCTGGATGTGTCCGGGCGTGTCATCGAAGGCGTATTCAGCAACCTGTTCCTGGTAAGTAATGGCTTGTTACTAACCGCCGATCTGAATCGTTGCGGCGTTGCAGGCGTCATGCGCGCCGAGATTCTGGCTCAGGCGAGCGCCCTGGGCATCCCGGTGGCCGTGGCTGACATCAGCCTCGAGCACTTGCGGGAGGCCGATGAAGTCTTTGTATGCAACAGCGTTTATGGCATTTGGCCGGTGCGTGGATACGCCGCGATGAGCTGGTCGGTTGGGCCGCTCACCCGTAAACTGCAGGGCATTGTTCGCGCGCTATTGGATATTTGAGTTGATACGAAAACTGGTTGTACTGCTGCTGATCGGTCTGTTCTCGGCGGCTTTGCTGTTGGGGTTTTCCGCGTGGAAATATGACGCTGCCTTGAAGCAGCCGTTGAATCTGACCCAGGAGCAATTGCTCGATGTGCCGGCAGGGGCTACCCCCACCGGCACCTTCAATCGTCTGGAGGCGGATGGCGTGCTCGACGGCGCGTTCTGGTTGCGCCTGTATTGGCGTTTCAACCTGGACGGCCAACCGCTGCACAGCGGTGAATACCGCATGACCCCGGGCATGACCGCCGAAGGCCTGATCGGCCTGTGGCAGCACGGCGAGGTGGTGCAATACAGCCTGACGCTGGTGGAGGGCTGGAATTTCCGCCAGGTGCGTTCGGCCCTGGCCAAGCATGAAAAGATCGTGCAGACCCTGGCGGGCCTGAGTGACAGCGAAGTGATGGACAAGCTCGGCCATCCTGGCGTGTTCCCCGAAGGTCGGTTCTTCCCGGATACCTACCGCTTCGTGCGCGGCATGACCGATGTCGAGTTCCTGAAGAAAGCCTATAACCGCCTGGATGATGTCCTCGCCCAGGAGTGGAGCAAGCGTGCTGCCGACGTGCCCTATACCGACCCCTATCAAGCCTTGATCATGGCCTCCCTGGTGGAGAAAGAGACCGGTGTGCCGGAAGAGCGCGGGCAGATTGCCGGTGTGTTCGTACGCCGCCTGAAGATCGGCATGCTGCTGCAGACCGACCCCACCGTGATCTACGGCCTGGGCGAGCGCTACAACGGCAAGTTGACCCGTGCGCACCTCAAGGACGCCAACCCCTATAACACCTACATGGTTGCCGGCCTGCCGCCGACACCCATCGCCATGGTCGGTCGCGAGGCGATCCATGCCGCGTTGAACCCGGTGCCGGGCAGCAGCTTGTATTTCGTCGCCCGTGGCGACGGCAGCCATATTTTCTCCGATGACCTGGGTGCGCATAATGCCGCTGTGCGTGAGTTCCAGCTCAAGCGCCGTGCCGATTACCGCTCAAGCCCGGCACCGCTGGTAAAACCGCCGGAAGACCTGGCGCCGCCTGCTGATGCACCCGCCGCGCCCGCGCCGGATGACGCCGCGCCGCAAAGCCCGCAATGACTCTGACTAAGGACTGCCTGTGACTGGCTTGTTTATTACCCTGGAAGGCCCCGAAGGCGCCGGCAAAAGCACCAACCGCGATTACCTGGCCGGCCGCTTGCGCGCTGAAGGTGTCGAGGTGGTGTTGACCCGTGAGCCCGGCGGTACGCCACTGGCCGAGCGCATCCGTGACGTGTTGCTGGCCCCAGGCGAAGAACAGATGAACCCGGACACCGAGCTGCTGCTGGTGTTCGCTGCCCGTGCCCAGCACCTGGCCGAGGTGATTCGTCCGGCCCTGGCCCGCGGTGCCGTGGTGATCTGCGACCGTTTTACCGATTCCACGTATGCCTACCAGGGCGGCGGCCGGGGGTTGTCCCTGGCGCGTATCGCCACCTTGGAAACCTTTGTGCAGGGTGATTTACGTCCCGACCTGACCCTGTTGTTCGACCTGCCGGTGGCAGTGGGCATGGCCCGCGCCAACGCCCGTGGGCGTCTCGACCGTTTCGAACTGGAAGGCCAGGGTTTTTTCGATGCTGTGCGCAGCGCGTTTCTCAAGCGCGCCCAGGCTGAACCGGCGCGCTACCACCTGCTGGACGCGGCCCAGCCGTTGACGCAGGTGCAGCAGGCCATCGACGCCCTGTTACCCAAGCTGTTGGAGCGCGCCCGTGGCTGAAGCCTACCCGTGGCAGGACGGTCTCTGGCAGCAGTTGGCCGGCCGTGCCCAGCACGCCCACGCCTATTTGCTGCACGGGCCGGCCGGGATTGGTAAGCGCGATCTGGCTGAGCGACTCATGGCCAGCCTGCTGTGCCAGCGCCCGGTCAACCTTGAAGCCTGCGGCGCGTGCAAATCCTGCCTGTTGCTCAAGGCCGGCAGCCACCCGGACAACTACCTGCTCGAACCCGAGGAAGCCGACAAGGCGATCAAGGTCGACCAGGTGCGTGACCTTGTCAGCTTCGTGGTGCAGACCGCGCAGATGGGCGGGCGCAAGGTGGTGCTGATCGAGCCGGTGGAGGCGATGAACATCAACGCCGCCAATGCCTTGCTCAAGAGCCTGGAAGAACCCTCCGGCGACACGGTGCTGTTGCTGGTGAGCCACCAGTCCAGCCGCTTGTTGCCGACCATTCGCAGCCGGTGCGTACAGCAGGCCTGCCCGTTACCCAGCGAAGCCATGAGCCTGCAATGGCTGGCGAAGGCGCTGCCGGATTGCTCCGCAGAGGAGCGGATCGAGTTGCTGACCCTGGCGGCCGGTTCCCCGCTGGCGGCCGTCAAGCTGCAAGCCCAAGGTGTGCGTGAGCAGCGCGCCCTGGTTGTGGACGGGGTGAAAAAACTGCTCAAGCAAGAGCTGTCCGCCACCCAGTTGGCTGAAAGCGCCTGGAAGGACATTCCCTTGCTGCTGCTGTTCGACTGGTTCTGTGATTGGTCGAGCCTGATCCTGCGCTACCAGTTGACCCAGGACGAAAACGGCCTGGGCCTGCCTGACATGCGCAAGGTGGTGCAATACCTCGCGCAGAAGAGTGCCCAGGACAAGGTGCTGACTATCCAGGACTGGATCCTCGCCCAGCGCCAGAAGGTGCTCGGCAAGGCCAACCTCAACCGTGTGCTGTTGCTTGAAGCGCTGCTGGTGCAGTGGGTTGGCTTGCTCGGCCGGCGTTAATTTCCGTGGCCGACGGGTGTATCGTTGGCCAGACACTTTCCGTGACCTAAGTCGTAATTTCCTATGCTTGTAGATTCCCATTGCCACCTTGATCGCCTTGACCTCGCCCAGCACGGCGGCTCCCTGGATGCTGCCCTCGACGCTGCACGCCAGCGTGGGGTAGGGCATTTCCTGTGCATTGGCGTCAGCGCCGACAATGCTGCCGACGTCAAAGCCCTGGCCGAGCGTTATGCCGATGTGGATTGCTCGGTGGGTATCCACCCGCTGGACCTCAAGCCCGGCGAAGCCCCGGCCCTCGACTGGCTGCTGGGCGAACTCAATCACCCGCGGGTGGTGGCCATTGGCGAAACCGGCCTGGATTACCATTACGAGCCGGAAGCCGCCGAGTTGCAGCAGGCCTCGTTTCGCCTGCACTTACAGGCCGCCGGGCAAACCGGCAAGCCGGTGATCGTCCACACCCGTGGTGCCCGTGCCGACACCCTGGCCCTGCTGCGCGAAGCCGCGTTGCCCCAGGCCGGCGTGTTGCATTGCTTTACCGAGGATTGGGACATGGCCAGGGCCGCACTCGACCTGGGCTTCTATATTTCCCTGTCGGGCATTGTCACTTTCCGCAATGCCGATGCCCTGCGCGACGTGGCGCGCCAAGTGCCAGCCGACCGCCTGCTGGTGGAAACCGATTCGCCGTACCTGGCGCCGATTCCCCATCGTGGCAAACCGAACCTGCCTGAATATGTACGGGATGTGGCGGATTACCTGGCGATGCTGCGCGGTGAGTCCTATGAGCGCTTTGCCGAGCAGACCACCGAGAACTTCAAGCGCCTGTTCCCGCTGGCCCACGTTGCTGCATGACAGGACTGAATCGCAGGCAAAAAAAACCCGGGTTCTGGGGGGTGAATCCGGGTTAAGACCATTAGGAGTAAAACAAGGGCACACAGTCCGTCGGTACCCAGGTCGGCGCTTCACTTGGGGGAGATGTCACGCCGACAGTTCAAGTATTGATCAGTATCTGATTCAGTCCAGTCGCGACTGATCGTTTTTTAAACAGATTTGGAATACATGCGCTTCGCTTGAGTTCTCATTGGGCGGGTGCACGGGTGCAGTTGTTGCGTATTATTTCTGACTGATAGGCATGAAAACGTTGGCGCCTTGAAAGTAAAGTGCAGGGCGGGTTCACATAGACGTTGCCCAACGACCGTTCAGTCGGGATAATCCCTCGCACTGGGTAAATCGTATCGCCATGTATTCGTGGCCCTGCGCAGCCCTCCCTATTCCGACCTTTGCAGACCTCTTCCTCATGCACAAAGAACCCCGTAAGGTCCGTGAGTTTCGCCGCCGTGAGCAGGAAATTCTCGACACCGCACTCAAGTTGTTCCTCGAACAAGGCGAAGACAGCGTCACCGTCGAGATGATCGCGGATGCCGTGGGTATCGGCAAAGGCACGATCTACAAACACTTCAAGTCCAAGGCCGAGATCTACCTGCGCCTGATGCTCGACTATGAGCGCGACTTGAACGAGCTGCTGCATTCGGCCGATGTCGACAAGGACAAGGAGGCCCTGTCCCGCGCCTACTTCGAGTTCCGCATGCGCGACCCGCAGCGCTACCGCCTGTTCGACCGCCTGGAAGAGAAGGTGGTCAAGGGCCATCAAGTGCCGGAGATGGTCGAGGAGTTGCACAAGATTCGCGCCTCGAACTTCGAGCGCCTGACCCTGCTGATCAAGGGCCGCATCAGCGAAGGCAAGCTTGAAGACGTACCGCCGTACTTCCACTACTGCGCCGCCTGGGCCTTGGTGCACGGCGCCGTGGCGCTGTACCACTCGCCGTTCTGGAGCAATGTGCTGGAAGACCAGGAAGGTTTCTTCCAGTTCCTGATGGATATCGGTGTGCGCATGGGCAACAAGCGCAAGCACAGCTCCGAGCCGGCACTGGTTGAAGCGGCCCCCGTCGAAACCCCGGCCACGTAATGATTTACTGCCAGGCGCAGTAACCCAGGAATATACTCAGGCAAGGATCTTGCTAAAAGCTGATTTGTCAGTCAGTTTTTAGCGCGCCCGAATCATCCTCTGCCGGAGTGATCCATGATCGTTGATCGTCAAGGCAGGCGTTTTCGCAATTTGCGGATCAGCCTGACCTCAGCCTGCAATTACGCGTGTACCTACTGCGTGCCGAACGGCAAGCGGCTGGTGGCTGCCCAGGACGAACTCTCGGCCGAGGCCATGGCCCGTGGCGTGGCCTACCTGATCGAGGCGGCGGGCATCGACCGCTTACGTATCACCGGCGGCGAACCGCTGGTCAGCCCCAAGCTGGAAGCCTTCATGGGCGCGGTGGGCGGCATGGGCCTCAGCGACATCAGCCTGACCACCAACGGCCAGTTGCTGGCGCGCAAACTGCCGCTGCTGGTGGATGCGGGGATTCGGCGTATCAATGTTTCCCTCGACACCCTGGATGCCGATGCCTTTCGCAGCATCGCCCGTGGCGGCGACCTGGCGACCGTGCTCGATGGCATGGACCAGGCGCGTGCCGCCGGGATCAAGATCAAGGTCAACATGGTGCCGTTGCGCGGCCAGAACCTCGACCAGGTGATGCCGCTGCTCGATTACTGCCTGGAGCGTGGCTACGAGCTGCGTTTTATCGAGTTGATGCGCATGGGCCACCTGGCCAAGGACTCCAATGCATTCCTGCAGCAGTTCGTCAGCCTGCAACAACTGCTCGGCCTGATCGGCGAACACCACGAATACCTGCAAGCCAACGCTCCCGTGGATGCCACGGCGGTACGCTACGAGGTGCCGGGCAAAGGCTTCTTCGGCGTGATCGCCAACGAAAGCGTACCGTTCTGCCGTACCTGTTCACGGCTGCGGTTGTCGTCGACCGGCTGGCTGCATGGCTGCCTGTCGTCGAGCAACCGTCACTATGTCGGCGACCTGTTGGACAAGCCTCGCCACCAGGCGCTGCCGGCCCTGCAAGGCCTGCTGATGAAGGCCTTGGGAGACAAGCAGGAAGTGGCTTTCTCCGGCGGCGCGACGGTCATGAAGATCATCGGCGGATAATGCTTTCCCAAGATTAAACATCAGCCAATGTGGGAGGGCGCAAGCCCCCTCCCACATTTAGTTCTGCGTTGTTTCCAAATGGCGCGGATTCTGCATCTCGTGTCCATTCGCCGGTTTTCCGTCACCGGCTTCTGGAGGATTAGGATGCGTAGTCTGGTTTTGTTGCTGGTGTCGTTGACGCTGAGTGGTTGCATGACCGTCAGCGATATGGCCGAAGGCACCCGTTATCAGATGAGCGACGCCGGGTTGCTGGACCACAGCGACACTCGTCGGACTGCCTCGGTGCGCATACAGCCGGATTCCTTTGTCTTTATCGCCCAGGGTGCGTTCGTACCCCCCGGCAGCGCCTACCCGCGGCCGAATGTGGTGGCGGAGGAAGCCTTCAACGGTTTCGTCGAGTACTTCCCCATGGTGCGTCGTGCTCGTCAGCCGGAAGGCCTGGAGCAGGCGATGGCCGAGGCCCGTGCGGCGGGTGCCCACTACCTGCTGTACTGCCGTTTCGCCAAGGCCGATGACCGTATCGGCAACGCCGACGAATGGGCTGATCAAGAGGCGCTGGACCGGCTTGGCCTGGACAACGGGGTAATCCAGATCATGTTGATCGAGACCAGCACCCAGTATTTGATTGATACTGCACGTATTCGCAGTCGTGGCGGTTTACTGACGTTCCACGACAACAAGCCAGAAGACCTGATTGCCCGCCCCTTGGCGCAGTACGCCCGAGGCCTGCTGGGCATGGGCGATCAGTAACACCAAGGAGAACACCATGACCGATTCCGCCAAGGCCAACGATCTGTTGGCTCAGTTGCCCAAGGGCAAGGGACCGGCGCCGGTGCATCTGTGGAACCCGGATTTCTGCGGCCACATCGACATGCGCATCGCCCGTGACGGCACCTGGTTCTACCAGGGCACGCCGATCGGGCGTAAGCCGATGGTCAAATTGTTCTCTACTATCATCCGCCGCGATGGCGATGATTACTTCCTGATCACCCCGGTGGAAAAAGTCGGTATCACCGTCGATGATGCGCCCTTTGTCGCGGTTACTCTCGACGTCGAAGGGCAGGGCGAAAGCCAGGTGCTGCGCTTCACCACCAACGTCGACGAACAGGTTGCAGCCGATATCGAGCATCCACTGCGGGTGGTGATCGACCCCGTCACCCAGGAACCGTCCCCCTATCTGCGGGTGCGTACCAACCTCGAAGCCCTGGTGCATCGCAATGTGTTCTACCAATTGGTGGAGTTGGCAGTGAGCCGCCCGATCAATGGTCAGAACTGGCTTGGCGTATGGAGCGGCGGCGAGTTTTTCCGTATTGGCCTGGAGCCGTGAAGCCGGTTTTTTTCATCTCCCTGAAATAATTCCCTTGCTGCAAATGGCCGCTTTCGGTTATCAGTTTGTACATGATTAGACATGTCCGATTTGATAAGAAAAAACGCGTCGTCGACGAGCTCATCCGCCGTATCGAGGGAGGGGTGATGGCCGACGGTTTCCTGTTGCCGGGCGAGCATCAACTGGCTGAAGAGTTTGCGGTCAGCCGGGGCACGCTGCGTGAAGCCCTCGCCGAACTCAAAAGGCGCAATTACATCGCGACCCAGAGCGGCGTGGGCTCCATCGTCACATTTGATGGCATCGCGCTGGATCAAACCAGCGGTTGGGCCCAGGCCCTGGCGGACACCGGGGCCTTGGTGACCACCGATATTCTGCGCCTGGAAGCAGTGACGCGCGCCGATCTGTTCAGTCGCTTCGGCACCGACCAATTTATCGCCCTCGACCGCCGTCGCCGCACGACTGATGGCACGGCCGTTTCCCTTGAGCGCTCGCTGATGCCCGCGTCTGGTGGTCTGGAAAGCTTGCCGCGCGTTGGGCTGATCGATAATTCCCTGACCATCACCCTGGCAGCCTACGGTTACGTCGGTGCCGAAGGTGACCAATGGATCGGCGCCGAGCCCCTCAGCGATGAAGACGCCGAGTTGCTTGGCCGACCTGCCGGTACCGTGTTCCTCAAGGCCTCGCGCACCACCTACGATCGCCGCGAGCGCTTCATGGAGTACGTCGAAAGCCTGCTCGACCCTCTGCACTTTCGCCTGCACCTGCAGTTTGGATCTTCGAAATGACCCCGAATACCCGCGCCCTCGGCGCTTTCTACGGCCTGGCCTTGGGCGATGCCCTGGGCATGCCCACCCAATCCCTGAGCCGTGAGCAAGTGCAACAGCGCTTCGGTGCCATTACCGGCCTGGAAGATGCCGACGCCGACCAACCCATCGCGCCCAATATGCCGGCGGGCTCCATCACCGATGACACCGAGCAAGCGATCCTGGTGGGTGAGTTGCTGGTCGAGGGCCAAGGCAAGATCGACCCCGCCGTGCTCGCCCGGCGCCTGATCGATTGGGAAGCGGTGATGCGCGCCAAGGGCTCCCAGGATCTGCTCGGCCCGTCGACCAAGCGTGCAATCGACATGATCCTCAACGGCCATACCCCGGAAGAATCCGGGCGCTACGGCACCACCAATGGCGCCGCCATGCGCATCACTCCCGTCGGGATCGCCGCCAATGTCAGCGACCCGGCGCGATTTATCCAGGCGGTGATCCAGGCCTGCCAGGTCACCCACAACACCACCCTGGGCATCTCCAGCGCCGCGGCAGTGGCGGCGGTGGTGTCCGCAGGCATCAACGGTGTGGACTTGGGTGAGGCCTTGAATATCGGCACCCAGGTGGCTCAACAGGCGGAAGGCCATGGCCATTGGATTGCCGGCGGGCGCATCTCCACCCGTATCAGTTGGGCGCGCACCCTGAGCGTCGGCAGCGGCGACACAGCCCTGTTCGCCGACCTGCTGTATGAATTGATCGGCACCTCCGTCGCCTCCCAGGAGTCGGTGGTGGTGTCGTTTGCCCTCGCCCAGCAAGTGGCGGTGGGGGCCATGAACGCGTTCGAAGCCCTGTGCCTGGCTGCCAGCCTGGGTGGCGATACCGACACGATTGCCGCGATGCTCGGCGCGATGCTCGGTGCCTGCCTCGGCCTGCAGTGCTGGCCCGAATCGATGATCGAACAGGTCAAGCAGGTCAACGGCCTCGATCTGCAGCCGCTGGTTCAAGGCTTGCTCGCATTGCGCTGAGTCAGGAAGACCGCGTATCCGCCACAACCACAACAATACAGGCACCAGGAGCACCACTCATGAGCAGCACTTCTTCCGGCCAAAGCGCCGGGCAATTGGAAACCCGCGGTATCGAACCGGTCCCTGAGGGCGAGTGCAACGGCCATCCACTGCAACTGTTCTGGGTGTGGTTCGCCGCCAATATCAGCATCCTCGGCCTGCCCCTCGGCGCCACCCTCGTGGCGTTTCGCGGCCTGGCCATCTGGCAGGCGATCATCGTCGCGATCCTCGGCGCCGCGGGCTCGTTCGCCGTTGTGGGCATCATCTCCATCGCCGGCCGTCGCGGCCGTGCCCCCAGCCTGACCTTGTCCCGCGCCATCTTCGGCGTGCGCGGCAATATCGGCCCGACGCTGGTGTCGTTGATGTCGCGCCTGGGCTGGGAAACCGTCAACACCACCACGGCTGCCTTCGTGTTGCTGTCGTTGTGTTCGATTCTGTTCGGCTCTGCGGTGGAAGCGAAAAGCGCACCGGTCCTCACCCTGATCTTCATCGGCATTTTCGTGTTGCTGACCTTGGCCGTTTCGGGCCTCGGCCACGCCACCTTGCTGGTGATCCAGAAGTGGGCCACCTACGTGTTCGGCGCGTTGAATATCCTGGTGGGCGGTTTCCTCTGCGCCACCATCGACTGGAGCGCGGTGTTCAACGCCACCCCGGCTCCCCTGAGCGCGATGATCATCGGCGTCGGTACCATGGCCGCCGGTACCGGTATCGGCTGGGCCAACGCCGGTGCCGATATGTCGCGCTACCAGCACCGCAGCGTCACCGCCGTGCGCCTGGTCGCGTCGGCGGCGTTTGGTGCGGGCATTCCGCTGGTGTTGCTGATTACCCTCGGCGGCCTGCTGTCGGTCGGCAACAACGACCTGGCCGCGGCCACTGACCCGATCATCGCGATCCGCGACATGCTGCCCACCTGGATGGCGGTGCCGTACCTGATCACCGCGTTTGGCGGGCTGTTGCTGTCGAACAACCTGTCGGTGTATTCGGCCGGCCTGACCACCTTGACCCTCGGCCTGAAGGTCAAGCGCGTGCATGCGGTGATCGTCGACATCGTGGCGATCTTCGCCGGTTCCATCTACTTCATGCTGATCGCCGACAGTTTCTACGGCCCGTTCATCACCTTCATCTCGTTGCTGGCGGTGCCGATCACCGCGTGGGTGGGGATCTTCGTGGTCGACCTGATCCATCGTCACTACTACAGCCCCAAGGACCTGCTGGACGTGAGCCCGAGCAGCGCCTACTGGTATCGCGGCGGTGTGGAATGGCGTGCCTTCGGCGCCTGGGCCGTGGCCATCGTGCTGGGTTTCAGCTTCACCACCATCGGCACCACTGCCGAGAACATCTGGTTCGCCGGGCCGTTGTCCGACTCCTGGCTGGGCCACAACGGCCTGGGCTGGATCGTCACCTTCCTGGTTGCCGGTGGGATTTATGCGGTACTGGGCGGCGCGGCTGACCGTCGTCCGGCGTTGGTAGAGAGCCCTAATGTCTAGATTGCTGCACACCGGCCAGGTCATCGTCGACCTGGTCATGGCCCTCGACACCTTGCCCGCGACCGGCGGCGACGTGCTGGCCAAGTCCGCCAGCTTCGAAGCCGGCGGGGGCTTCAATGTGATGGCGGCGGCACGGCGCAATGGCTTGCCGGTGGTCTATCTGGGCCGTCACGGCACTGGCCGCTTCGGCGACCTGGCCCGCGCGGCGATGCAGTCAGAGGGCATTGACATGGCCCTGGCAGCCAGCAGCGCAAAGGACACTGGTTTGTGCGTGTCCCTGACCGAAGCCACTACCGAGCGCACGTTCATTTCCCATATCGGCGTCGAGGGTGAACTCAGCCAGGAGGATTTGACCACCGTCGTACCGCGTGTCGACGACTACGTCTATGTCAGTGGCTACAGCCTGCTCCTGGAAGGCAAGGCCCAGGCGCTGATCGACTGGCTGCTGGCACTGCCCCGGGAAGTCGTGGTGGTGTTCGATCCGGGGCCGCTGGTCAAAGCGCCGGATTCGGCCTTGATGCGTGCGCTATTGCCACGTATCGATATCTGGACCAGCAATGGTTCTGAAGCCTTGGCGTTTACCGGCGCGGCGGACATCGCTGCCGCGTTGCCGGCGCTCAGCCAGCACCTGCGCGCCGAGACGCTATTGGTGGTGCGTGACGGACCGAATGGCTGTTGGGTGGGGCGTGCGGGTCAGATCGAGCATGTGCCTGGCTTCAAGGTACAGGCGGTCGACAGCAATGGCGCCGGGGATGCACATGCGGGGGTATTTATTGCCGGGTTGGCACAGGGTTTGAAACCTGTTGCCGCCGCCCGTCGAGCGAATGCGGCGGCGGCGCTGGCGGTCACGCGCTGGGGGCCCGCTACGTCGCCCGGCACCTCCGAGGTCGACGCATTAGTCGCCGAATGAACACAAATCACAAGTGTGGAGGGAACCAGCCCCCTCCACACTTGGATCCGTGTTCAGCCCGCTTTGTGCAGCGCGTCGATCAACTGTTCCTTGCGCATGGTCGAGCGCCCCGGAATATCTTTGGCCCGGGCTTCTTGGAGCAGGCTTTGCTTGGTCTGTGTGCCCAGCGAGGCTCGGCTGCTGCGCGGGTGGCCGTCACGGCTGGCGGCGGCGCGCCTGGCTGATTCATGCCGGTCCGAGGCTTTCTTGGCCGGCGCTTTACGCTGACCGGAGCCGCCGGCTTTTTCACCGCCGCCAGACTGCTTGTTCACCGTAGCCCAGGCCCGGGCTTCGGCTTCGTCCTTGGGAACGCCTTTATGTGCGTAACTCTCTTCGATACGCGCGGCCTGGCGCTTCTGTTCGGGGGTGTATTTGGCTTTGCTTCCACGAGGCATCGCAATACTCCTTCTGGCCCCAACAGCGGGGCCAGACCAGACAAATGGGTTACTGAGTGCGTTCGCCGTCCAGCTTACGCGCCTCGTCCACGCCAGACGCGGTCAGCTTGATCGGCAGGTTCAACGAATATTCACCGGCGTCGTCGGTGGTCACGTGACCATCCTTGATAAGCCCGCGGTCCTGCAGAAACGCCAAGACACTGGCAACCTCTTTTTCGCCGCGGTAGTTGTCCAGCACCTCCTTGCCCAAGCCTTGCGGATGGGCATGCAGCAGGCGGGTGAGGACTTCTTTCTCAAGGTTTCTATCGACGTTCATGCATACCTCTTCACTGGGAAATGATGGGGTGTTCGTCTTCAATCGTTCGCTGGATCAAGGCGCAGGCTGTTTTGGCGCGCCCGGCAGGTTCGAGTCATCGCCTTTATTGATCTTCGGCTCATTCACCGAAGGGCCCATTTTGCCGTTGCCGACGGCCGCTGGCGCCTGGCGTTGGGTGTCGTGACCCTGGGTATGCGGGTCGGCCCCATTGGTGTTATCGATGACCGCACCGCCGTTGGTGTCCAGGCCTGTGCCCATGGATTTTTGCGATTCGGTGGTGGCATCCGGGTTGGTAGGACCGGTGGACGACGTGGCAGCGAAACCACTCAGCGAAACCGAAGACAACAGGCCAGCAAATGCGAGGGCGGCAAACTTGGAATGCTTCATGAGGGTGTCTCCATATGATTGATGTCCTTACCCTCTATTGGTCAGTTGTGCCTTGATGATCGTGCCTGGGTGGCGACGAACGGTGCCGTGGCACCTGTAAGATTTTGTGTGTCGGCTGCCGGGTTCCCCATAAATTGCACTGCAATCAGTCATCAAAGCGCCTTAGTATGTGTGCTTTGAAATTGCCAAGGCTCGCCCATGACCATCGAGATTCGCCCCGCCGTGCCCAGCGATGCTGCGCAGATCCTGACTTTCATCACCGAACTCGCCGAGTACGAGAAAGCCCGGCATGAAGTGATCGCCAGCGTGGTGGACATCCAGCGCAGCCTGTTCAGCGAGGGCGCCACGGCCCATGGCCTGATCTGCTCGCGGGATGGTTTGCCGATTGGGTTTGCGGTGTTCTTTTTCAGCTATTCCACGTGGCTGGGCAGCAACTGCCTGTATCTGGAAGACCTGTACATCAACCCGGAACAGCGTGGCGGCGGGGCGGGCAAGAAGCTGTTGCGTCATTTGGCGAAGATTGCCTTTGATAACGGTTGCGCGCGCTTCGAGTGGAGCGTGCTGGACTGGAACGAGCCGGCGATTGCCTTTTACAAATCCATCGGTGCGCAGCCGCAGGAGGAGTGGGTGCGTTATCGCATGGAAGGTGATTCGCTGCGGGACTTCGCCCTCGGCTGAAGCCACCGTTTTGAAAGCACTGTAGATCAAATGTGGGAGGCGGCTTGCTCCCACATTATTTTTTGATTTTGCTCACTATATGGGATGCAAATTTATATATTGAGATATTTCAAATGATGGGTTTATAGTCGTCTGCATCAGCACTCACTGCCAAAAATAAAACAGGTGACGCGATGCAGGCCCAACCGTTGTCATTACCCGCCGTGCCCGAGCCAACCTACGGCGAGCGCCTGAAGAATAAGGTGGTGATCATCACCGGCGCCGCCCAGGGCATTGGTGAGGCGATCGTCGCGTGTTTCCAGGCCCAGCAGGCGCGCCTGGTGATCGCGGATATACAGGGCGACAAGGTCGAGAAAGTCGCCGCCCACTGGCGCGAACGCGGCGCCGAGATCTACGCCCAACCCGTCGATATCACCTGCAAAGCGCAATGGCTGGCGTTGGTCAATGTGGCCATTGAGCGCTTCGGCCGGGTGGATGTGCTGGTCAACTGCGCCGGGGTCAACGTGTTCCGCGACCCGCTGGAGATGAGCGACGAAGACTGGCGCCGTTGCTTCGCCATCGACCTCGACGGCGCCTGGTACGGCTGCCGCACGGTGTTGCCGCACATGATCGAGCAGGGCATCGGCAACATCATCAATATCGCCTCCACCCATTCCAGCCACATCATTCCCGGCTGTTTCCCTTATCCCGTGGCCAAGCATGGCCTGCTCGGGCTCACCCGCGCCCTGGGTATCGAATACGCGCCCAAGGGCATCCGCGTGAATGCCATCGCCCCGGGTTATATCGAGACCCAGCTCAACGTCGATTACTGGAACGGTTTCCCCGACCCCCACGCCGAGCGCCAGCGCGCGTTCGACCTGCACCCGCCCAAGCGCATCGGCCAGCCCGTCGAGGTGGCGATGACGGCGCTGTTCCTGGCCACCGACGAGGCGCCCTTTATCAATGCCACCTGCCTGATGATCGATGGCGGGCGGTCGGTGATGTACCACGACTAGAACTTGCCACTCCCAATAACAACAAGAGGTGCCGTTCATGAAAAAAGCAATACGCGTACTGGCAGCTGCCGCCGTGCTCAGCGGCCTCAGTACTTTCGCATTTGCCGAGGAAGTGAAGATCGGTTTCCTGGTCAAGCAGGCCGAGGAACCGTGGTTCCAGACCGAATGGGCCTTCGCCGAAAAAGCCGGCAAGGAACATGGCTTTACCGTGATCAAGATCGCCGTGCCCGATGGCGAGAAAACCCTCTCGGCCATCGACAGCCTGGCCGCCAACGGCGCCAAGGGCTTTGTGATCTGCCCGCCGGACGTGTCCCTGGGCCCGGCCATCGTCGCCAAGGCCAAGGCCAACGGTTTGAAAGTGATTGCCGTGGATGACCGCTTTGTCGACGCCAAGGGCAACTTCATGGAGGACGTGCCGTACCTGGGCATGGCCGCGTTTGAAGTGGGCCAGAAGCAAGGCGCCGCCATGGCTGCCGAAGCGAAAAAACGCGGTTGGGACTGGAAGGACACCTACGCGGTGATCAACACCTTCAATGAACTCGACACCGGCAAGAAACGCACCGACGGTTCGATCAAATCCCTCGAAGAAGCCGGCATCCCTAAAGACCACATCCTCACCGCCGCACTGAAAACCCTCGACGTCCCCGGCAGTATGGACGCCACCAACTCGGCCCTGGTCAAGCTGCCCAGCGGTGCGAAAAACCTGATCATCGGCGGTATGAACGACAACACCGTGCTCGGCGGCGTGCGCGCCACCGAAAGCGCCGGTTTCGCCGCCGCCAATGTGATCGGTATCGGCATCAATGGCACCGACGCCATCGGCGAATTGAAGAAAGCCAACAGCGGCTTCTTCGGCTCCATGCTGCCGAGCCCGCACATCGAGGGCTACAACACTGCGCTGATGATGTACGAGTGGGTCACCAAGGGCACCGAGCCGCCTAAATACACGGCCATGGATGAAGTGACCCTGATCACCCGCGCCAACTTCCAGGAAGAACTGACCAAGATCGGGCTGTGGAAATGACGGCGGCGGCCCTGCGTTTCGACGCTATCGGCAAGACCTTTCCCGGGGTCAAGGCGCTGGACGGCATCAGCTTCACCGCCCACCCGGGGCAGGTGCACGCCCTGATGGGCGAGAACGGTGCCGGTAAGTCGACGCTGCTGAAGATCCTCGGCGGCGCCTATATTCCCAGCAGCGGCAGCGTGCAGATCGGCGCGCAGACCATGGCGTTCAAATGCGCCGCCGACAGCATCGCCAGCGGCGTGGCGGTGATCCACCAGGAGTTGCACCTGGTGCCGGAAATGACCGTCGCCGAAAACCTGTTCCTCGGGCATTTGCCCTCGCGCTTCGGCGTGGTCAACCGGGGCCTGCTGCGCAAGCAGGCCCTGGCTTGCCTCAAGGGCCTGGCGGATGAAATCGACCCCGAGGAAAAACTCGGGCGCCTGTCCCTGGGCCAGCGCCAACTGGTGGAAATCGCCAAGGCGCTGTCCCGTGGCGCCCATGTGATTGCCTTCGACGAACCCACCAGCAGCCTGTCGGCGCGGGAGATCGACCGCTTGATGGCGATCATCACGCGCTTGCGGGACGAGGGCAAAGTGGTGCTCTACGTCTCGCACCGTATGGAAGAGGTGTTCCGCATCTGCAACGCGGTCACGGTGTTCAAGGACGGCCGCTACGTGCGCACTTTCGATGACATGAGCGTGCTGACCCACGACCAGTTGGTGACCTGCATGGTCGGTCGCGACATCCAGGACATCTACGACTACCGCCCGCGCGAGCACGGCGAGGTGGCGCTCAAGGTCGATGGTTTGTTGGGCCCGGGTTTGCGTGAGCCGATCAGTTTTGAGGTGCGCAAGGGCGAAATCCTTGGCTTGTTCGGCTTGGTGGGGGCAGGGCGCACGGAGCTGTTCCGTTTGCTCAGCGGTTTGGAGCGCGCCAGTGCCGGCAGCCTTGAGTTATGCGGGGAGGCCCTGCAACTGCGCTCGCCCCGCGACGCCATCGCCGCCGGTGTACTGCTGTGCCCCGAGGACCGCAAGAAGGAAGGCATCATTCCGCTGTCCAGCGTCGCCGAGAACATCAACATCAGCGCCCGTGGCGCCCACTCTTCGTTCGGCTGGTTGCTGCGCGATGGCTGGGAGAAGGGCAACGCCGACCAGCAGATCAAGGCGATGAAGGTCAAAACCCCGACCGCCGCGCAAAAGATCATGTACCTGTCCGGCGGCAACCAGCAGAAAGCCATTCTCGGCCGCTGGCTGTCGATGCCGATGAAGGTCCTGCTGCTGGACGAGCCGACCCGCGGCATCGACATCGGCGCCAAGTCGGAGATCTACCAGATCATTCATAACCTCGCGGCCAAGGGTATTGCAGTCATTGTGGTGTCCAGCGACCTGATGGAAGTGATGGGCATCTCCGACCGCATCCTGGTGATGAGCGAAGGCGCGCTGACCGGCGAACTGAGCCGCGATCAAGCGGATGAAGCACGCCTGCTGCAACTGGCACTCCCGCGTTCGCGGGCTTGAAGAATAAGAGGGTGTAGGCATGTCTCAGGTAAAAACTGCAAAGGGCTTCTGGCCGGGTTTCAACCAGCGCAAGTTTCTCGATGACTGGGTGATGCTGCTGGCGGCATTGGGCATCTTTGTGCTCAGCGCGCTGTTTATCGACAACTTCCTCTCGCCGCTGAACATGCGTGGCCTGGGCCTGGCGATTTCCACCGTGGGCATCGCCGCCTGCACCATGCTGTTCTGCCTGGCGTCGGGGCACTTCGACCTGTCGGTGGGCTCGGTGATCGCCTGCGCCGGTGTGGTGGCGGGGATCGTGATTCGTGACACCGACAGCGTGGCGCTCGGTGTGTCCGCTGCATTGGCCATGGGGTTGGTGGTGGGGCTGATCAACGGCATTGTCATCGCCAAGCTGCGTATCAATGCGTTGATCGCGACGTTGGCGACCATGCAGATCGTGCGCGGCCTAGCCTATATCTTCTCCAATGGCAAGGCGGTGGGGGTGATGAACGAGGATTTCTTCGTGTTCGGCAACGGCCAACTGCTGGGCGTGCCGGTGCCGATCATCATCACCGTGCTGTGCTTTGTATTTTTTGGCTGGCTGCTCAACTACACCACCTATGGGCGCAACACCATGGCCATCGGCGGCAACCAGGAAGCCGCGTTGCTCGCCGGGGTGAACGTTGATCGCACCAAGATCATCATCTTTGCCGTGCACGGCCTGATCGGCGCGCTGGCCGGGGTGATCCTCGCTTCGCGCATGACCTCGGGCCAGCCGATGATCGGCCAGGGGTTCGAGCTGACGGTGATTTCCGCCTGCGTGCTGGGTGGGGTGTCGTTGAGCGGCGGCATCGGCATGATCCGCCATGTGATTGCCGGGGTGCTGATCCTGGCGATCATCGAGAACGCGATGAACCTGAAGAACATCGACACCTTCTACCAGTACGTGATTCGTGGTTCGATCCTGTTGCTGGCGGTCATCATCGACCGCATGAAGCAGCGCTAGATCGAACACCTCCCACCTTTGGATCGCCACTGTATTGAGGGGCGGTATTTGCCATAATGCCCCCGCTTTCATACCTATAGGCCCGATATGCAGGAAAACGCCCACACCCCCGTCAAAGACGCTGCCCCCACCGGCACCCAGACCCTGCTGCGTGGCCTGGGCGTAGTGCAGGCGGTGGCGGCCGGAGCGCGGGATCTGAAAGAGATCGCCAGGCGCATCGGCACCACCCGCAGCACCACCCACCGCCTGGCCAGTTGCCTGGTGGAAGAGCGTTACCTGCGCGTGGTGCCGCAAGTCGGCTACCTGTTGGGGCCGAAGTTGATCGAACTGGGGTTTCAGGCCCGCGAAGAGCTGCCGCTGGTGACCCTGGCGGTGCCGTACCTGGATGAGCTGTCGGCATTGACCGGCGACACCATCCACCTGGCCATTCGCGAATACGACGACGTGCTTTACCTGCACAAGAACCCTGGCCGCAACGGTCCGGAAATGCGCTCGCGGGTCGGCCATCGCATGCCGTTGGCGCGCACGGGCGTGGGCAAGGCGATGCTGCTGGATGACTCGGTGCAAGAGTGGCAGCGCTTGTACGAGACCAGCCTGCCGGCGGGTGGGAAAAACCTGCAATGGCCGCAGCATCCAGAACAGTCCTGGGCGCAGTTCGAGCAGCGCATGCATGAGTACGTGGTGGGGGGATACGCGTTCGATCTGGAAGACAACGAACCGTCGATCCGTTGCGTAGCGGCACCGGTGCGCGATGCCAGCCGGCGAATCGTCGCCGGCATCAGCATCGCCAGTACCGTGCCCTACATGCCGCTGGAGAAAATGGCCGAGCTGATCCCTGTGATCAAACAGGTCGCAGCGCGGCTGTCGGCGGAGTTGGGTGCGAAGGCCTGATCAGGCCTTCAAGGTCGCCATGTCGATGACAAAGCGGTACTTCACATCACCAGCGATCATGCGGGTGTAGGCCTCGTTGATCTGGCGGATGTCGAGCATTTCGATGTCGCAGGTGATGCCATGCTCGGCGCAGAAATCCAGGACTTCCTGGGTTTCGGCAATGCCACCGATCAGCGAACCGGCCAGCACTTTACGCCCCAATACCAGTTTGGCGGCGTTGACCGGTGGGTCTACGGGCTCGATCAGGCCAACCAGGATGTGCACGCCATCAAAGCGTAATACGTCGAGGTAGGGGTTCAGGTCGTGCTGCACCGGGATGGTGTCGAGCAGGAAGTCGAAGCTGCCGGCGGCGGCTTGCATCTGTTCGGCATCGGTGGACACGATCACATGGTCGGCCCCCTGGCGACGACCTTCTTCAGCCTTGCTCGCCGAGCGGGTGAACAGTGTCACTTCCGCGCCCATGGCCTTGGCGAACTTGATGCCCATGTGGCCCAGGCCACCCATGCCGAGAATCCCGACCTTGTCGCCAGCCTTGACGCCGTAGTGCTTGAGCGGCGAATAGGTGGTGATGCCTGCGCACAGGATCGGCGCGGCGCTGGCCAGGTCGAGCTTGGCCGGGATCTTCACCACGAAGTGCTCGCTGACCACAATGCTGTCGGAGTAACCGCCCATGGTGTTGCTGCCATCGACGCGGTCCGGTGTGGCGTAGGTCATGGTCGGGCCTTCGAGGCAATATTGCTCCAGGTCCGATTTGCACGCTTCGCAGTGGCGGCACGAATCGACCATGCAGCCGACACCGACGAGGTCGCCGACTTTATGCGCGGTCACGCGGGCGCCGACGGCGGTGACTTTGCCGACGATCTCGTGGCCCGGCATCAGCGGGTACACGGCGATGCCCCATTCGTTGCGCGCCTGGTGGATGTCGGAATGGCACACGCCGCAGTAGAGAATCTCGATGGCCACGTCATCGGCGCGCGGGCTGCGGCGTTCAAACGACATGGGGGCGAGGGGAGTGGTGGCCGACTGGGCGGCGTAACCGATGGCGGTATACATGGCGAAAACCTCGCAAAAGCAGGGACAGATGAGGCGGGCCATTTTCCGCGTCACCCCCTGATGCGGCCATGGCGATTGCTCCGAGTCTCATGCCTATTCGTCCGGGAGTGCCCCCTGTTTGGATTCATCGGCGGCCAGACCTGCGATGATGTTCTCATCCCTTATTCGCGAAGTTTTTTGCCATGCTGTTGACCCGCCATGTTGATGCCAACGCCACGCTGGTTGCCCTGATCGAGGGGCTGACGTCCCGCGACGGTTTCTCCCCGACCCACCTGCCGGGTGTGCAAGTGTTGCGCGCCAGTTGCGACGTAGCGCGCGGCCCGCAGATCTACGAGCCGAGCCTGATGTTCGTGGCCCAAGGCAGCAAGGTCGCCTACCTGGGCCCGCGTACGCTGGAGTATGGCGCCGGGCACTACCTGATCCAGGCGATGCCGGTGCCGTTCGAGTGCGAGACGTTCGCCATGGCGCCCGGTGCGCCGCTGCTGGGGGTGACCGTGGGCATCGACCGCGTGGTGCTGGGTGAGTTGGTGATGGCCATGGGCATGCAGGCCGGTCCGCCGCCGACCGCGCAAACCCTGGAGTCGATGAGTTCGGTGGTCCTGGATGACGCCATGCGCGGCTGCGTGGAGCGGCTGCTGCAGTGCCTGCACGATCCACTGGAAAGCCGGATCATGGGGCCGGCGCGGGTGCGGGAATTATTGTTCACCGCCTTGCGTGGCCCCCAGGCCGATGTGCTGCGCGCCTTGGTGGAACAGCAGGGGCAGTTTTCGCGGATCGCCACGTCGTTGAATCACCTGCATGCCCATTACGCCGAGCCGCTGAATATCGAGACGTTGGCGGGGTACGCGCACATGAGTGCGTCGACGTTTCACGAGCATTTCAAGCGTTGCACGCTGCTGTCGCCGGTGCAGTACTTGAAGCGTTTGCGCTTGCTCAAGGCTCAGCAGTTGCTGCTGGTGGAGGGCATGGGCGTGGCGCAGGCGGCGCACAGCGTGGGGTACCAGAGTACGTCGCAGTTCAGTCGCGAGTACAAGCGCTACTTTGAGCGTAACCCTGGCGAAGAGCGGGCTGCCTAGTCATTTCAGGCAAGCCCCCTCCCACAGTTGACCGAGTTTGACTGCATAAAAAAGGCTCCCATTCGGGAGCCTCGCTTGGCTTACATATTCGGGTAAGTCGGCCCGCCCGCACCTTCCGGTGTGACCCACGTGATGTTCTGCGAAGGGTCCTTGATGTCACAGGTCTTGCAGTGCACGCAGTTCTGGGCGTTGATCTGGAAGCGCTTCTCGCCGTCTTCCTGGGTGATCACTTCATACACGCCGGCCGGGCAGTAACGCTGCGCCGGTTCATCGTAGAGCGGCAGGTTGGTGCCGATCGGGATGCTTGGGTCTTTCAACTTCAAGTGGCACGGCTGCTCTTCTTCGTGGTTGGTACCGGAGATGAACACCGAGCTCAGTTTGTCGAAGCTCAGCTTGCCGTCGGGTTTCGGGTAGTCGATCTTCTTGCTGTCTTTGGCCAGCTTCAGGCAGGCGTAGTCCGGCTTGGTGTCGTGCAGGGTGAACGGCATCTTGCCGCCGAGGATGTTCTGGTCCAACCAGTTGAAGCCGGCGCCGATGATCGGGCCGAACTTGTGCATGGCCGGGCCGAAGTTGCGGCTGGCGAACAGTTCTTCGTAGAGCCAGCTGGATTTGAAGCTGTCAACGTAAGCGGTCAGCTCATCACCCCCTTCGGACTCGGCAAACAGGCGGTCGGCCACGGCGTCGGCGGCGAGCATGCCGGACTTCATGGCGGTGTGGCTGCCCTTGATCTTGGCGAAGTTGAGGGTGCCCAGGTCGCAGCCGATCAGCGCGCCGCCCTTGAAGACCATCTTCGGCAGCGAGTTCAGGCCGCCTTTGCAGATGGCGCGTGCGCCGTAGCTGATGCGCTTGCCGCCTTCCAGGTACTGGGCCAGCACCGGGTGGTGCTTGAGACGCTGGAACTCATCGAACGGCGACAGGAAGGTGTTGCTGTAGGACAGGTCGACGATCAGGCCAACCACCACCTGGTTGTTTTCCAGGTGATAGAGGAATGAGCCACCGGTGTTCTCGTTGCTCATGATGTCCAGCGGCCAACCGGCGGTGTGCACCACCAGGCCTGGCTGGTGCTTGGCCGGGTCGATTTCCCAGATTTCCTTGAGACCGATGCCGTAGTGCTGGGCGTCGGCGTCGCTGTCCAGGTTGAAACGCTGGATCAACTGCTTGCCGATATGCCCACGGCAGCCTTCGGCGAACAGCGTGTACTTGCCACGCAGTTCCATGCCCGGGGTATAGACGCCTTCCTTTGGCTGGCCTTCACGGTCGACGCCGAGATCGCCGGTGATGATCCCGCGCACCACGCCGTTTTCATCGAACAGCGCTTCCTGGGCGGCGAAGCCTGGGTAGACTTCCACGCCCAGGTTCTCGGCCTGCTGGGCCAGCCAGCGGCACAGGTTGCCCAGGGAGATGATGTAGTTGCCTTCGTTGTGCATGGTCTTGGGCACGAAGAAGTCAGGCACCTTGGTGGAGGTGTCGGCGCTGCGCAGTACATAGATGTCATCGCGCACCACGGGGGTATTGAGCGGGGCGCCGAGTTCCTTCCAGTCCGGGAACAGTTCGTTCAGGGCGCGGGGTTCGAACACGGCACCGGAGAGGATGTGTGCGCCCACTTCGGAGCCTTTCTCGACCACGCAGACGCTGACTTCCTTACCGGCTTCGGCGGCCTTCTGCTTCAGTCGGCAGGCGGCAGACAGGCCCGCCGGGCCAGCGCCGACGATGACCACGTCGAATTCCATGTATTCGCGTTCCACAGGCTATCTCCTACTCAAGGCTCAACAGGCTTTTTTTCTAATGGGTGGAGGTTAGGTGTCGTGTCCGTCATCGCGTGCGCAACGGCAGGGGATGACCCACCTGTCTCTCTAGGTGGCGCATTATATATAGACCACTGTCAGCGTCCAATACAAACGTTTGTTTGAATTGCCCGCAGGCTAGGTAAATCAAAGCAACGCGGCTTATGACTGGCCATTTTGCCGTATTGACCAGAATAGGCGTTCCGGTCAATATACGGTCGGTTTTGCACAGACCGTAGGCAGACTGTAGGTTTCAAGAGCACGTCCAAAAGCACGGCAAAGGCAAAACAGGTGACGCGCGTTTAATTGATGGCGCGCAGTTTACACGCCGCGATAAAGAATGACCTCCCAGTCACCACTGACGAACGGTCATCACTTCCCGTGAGCAAGGTCATTCGCCGCCGTTTTTGGAGGTGCCCTTGTGTGCCGATGAGCATCAACCGCCAGGTTCGCCTAGGCGACTTTCTTTTCACCGGAGAGTAACGAGGAATCCATGAAGGTTCTTGTAGCTGTCAAACGCGTTGTCGATTACAACGTGAAAGTTCGCGTCAAGGCGGACAATTCCGGCGTCGACCTTGCTAACGTCAAGATGTCGATGAACCCTTTCTGTGAAATCGCCGTGGAAGAAGCCGTACGCCTGAAAGAGAAAGGCGTGGCGACTGAAATCGTTGTGGTTTCCATCGGCCCGACCACTGCTCAAGAGCAGTTGCGTACCGCCCTGGCACTGGGTGCCGACCGCGCTATCCTGGTCGAGTCCGCTGAAGAACTGACCTCCCTGGCCGTGGCCAAGTTGCTCAAGGCCGTTGTCGACAAGGAACAGCCTCAGCTGGTGATCCTCGGCAAACAGGCGATCGACAGCGACAACAACCAGACTGGCCAGATGCTGGCTGCACTGACCGGTTACGGCCAGGGCACCTTCGCTTCCAAAGTCGAAGTGAGCGGCGACAAGGTTGCCGTAACCCGCGAAATCGACGGCGGCGCGCAGACGGTTTCCCTGAAACTACCGGCCATCGTCACCACCGACCTGCGTTTGAACGAGCCGCGCTACGCGTCCCTGCCAAACATCATGAAAGCCAAGAAGAAGCCTCTCGAAGTGCTGAATCCGGATGCTTTGGGCGTTTCCACCGCCTCCACCAACAAGACCGTCAAAGTCGAAGCGCCGGCTGCACGCAGCGCAGGCATCAAGGTCAAGTCGGTGGCTGAACTGGTCGAGAAACTGAAAAACGAAGCGAAGGTAATCTAATCATGACTATCTTGGTAATCGCAGAACACGACAATAAGGTGCTGGCCCCGGCCACCCTGAACACTGTTGCTGCTGCCGCTAAAATCGGTGGCGACATCCACGTACTGGTCGCCGGTCAAGGCGCTGGCGCCGTGGCTGAGGCTGCAGCCAAAGTGGCTGGCGTGAGCAAAGTACTGCTGGCCGACAATGCCGCTTACGCTCACCAACTGCCGGAAAACGTTGCCCCCCTGGTAGCAGAGCTGGGCGCTGGCTACAGCCACATCCTGGCTGCCGCTACCTCCAACGGCAAAAACATCCTGCCACGCGTTGCCGCGCAGCTGGACGTTGACCAGATCTCCGAGATCATCTCGGTAGAAAGCGCCGACACCTTCAAGCGCCCGATCTACGCCGGTAACGCCATTGCCACCGTGCAATCGACCGCTGCCGTCAAAGTCATCACCGTGCGTGCCACCGGTTTCGATCCGGTTGCCGCTGAAGGTGGCTCGGCTGCCGTTGAAGCCGTCTCCGCGGCCCACGACGCTGGCACCTCCAGCTTTGTCGGCGAAGAGCTGGCCAAGTCGGACCGTCCTGAGCTGACCGCTGCCAAGATCGTCGTTTCCGGCGGCCGCGGCATGCAGAACGGCGACAACTTCAAGCACCTGTACGCCCTGGCCGACAAGCTCGGCGCTGCGGTCGGCGCCTCCCGCGCGGCCGTCGACGCAGGCTTCGTACCCAACGACATGCAGGTCGGCCAGACCGGCAAGATCGTTGCGCCACAGCTGTACATCGCCGTCGGTATCTCCGGCGCGATCCAGCACTTGGCCGGTATGAAAGACTCCAAGGTGATCGTCGCGATCAACAAGGACGAAGAAGCACCGATCTTCCAGGTGGCCGATTACGGCCTGGTGGCGGACTTGTTCGAAGCCGTACCTGAGTTGGAGAAGCTGGTCTAATCCAGCCGCTTCACTTATAAAGAGCCCGGTCTAGTGACCGGGCTTTTTTTGGCCCGGGCTTTTTTGAACGCCGGAGAAACCGCCATGGAACTGCGCCCCTGGGCCGTACTGCTGGGACTTACGCTGCTGCCGAGCCTGACCCAGGCAGCCGGCAAATGTGACCGCCTGGTGATCACCGGCAGCCCGGACGCACCGCCGCTGCTGTGGCGCGATCCCCAAGACCCGACGCATTTGATCGGCGCCACCGCCGATGTTTTGCAACAGGTAGCCAAGGAGCTTGGGTTGAAAATCGACCTGCTCTACGGCGGCAAACGTTCCCTGGCCCTGGACGAAGTGCGCAGCGGGCGCATGGACATCCTCGCCGATGCACCGCTGAACCTTGGCGAGCTGGAAACCCTCGACTACATCCACCCCGCGCTGGTACAGCTCGATTATCTGGTCTGGACCCGCAAGGATTCGGCGCTGGCCTATACCACGGCGGCGGACCTGCATGGCCACAAGGGTGCAGTGTCGGAACGTGCGCGCTTGAGCCGCGACTTTGAAACCTTCGCCGGCCAGCAACTGACCCTGCAACGCCTGCCCACGTTGACCCCGGCCTTCCAGAAACTGCTGCTGGGGGAAGTGGACTACGTGCTGGCCGGGCGTTACTCCGGCATGGCCATGGCCCAGACGTTAGGGATGAGCAATGACCTGGTCGCCCGCGACGTGCCCGTCGATCAGCCCGGCCTGTACCTGGCGATTTCCCACAACTCGGCCTGCAATGATCCGTGGCTGCGCGGACAGCTGGCCAAAAAGATGACAGAATTGCCCGGGTCTGGTGTGACGGAAGCCGCGCTGCAGCGCAATCTGGAGCGTTGGAAAGCGCAATTGCAACAACCCGTCGGCACCCCAACAAAGTAGGGATTTTCAGTGACTCTTCGACCTTTTTTCGCGGCCCTCGCCGTTGTCGCTCTGGCGGGATGTGCAGCCGATCCTGCGCCGAATGAACAAATTCGCCTCACCCAGCAAGCCCTGGAACAAGCCAACGCCGTGGGCGCCAGCACCGATGAATCACCCGAACTGAAACTGGCCGAAGACAAATTCGCCCAGGCCAAGGCCGACATGGCCGAGCAATCCTACAAGGACGCGCGCATGCAGGCCGAACAGGCCGAGCTGGATGCGCGCCTGGCCGAAGCCCAGGTGCTGACCCGCAAGAGCCAGGAGCAACTGAACGTGCTCAACACCCGCATCACGCGCCTGCGCAAGCAATTGCAGCTGGGAGAAGCCCAATGAACCCAATGATCCGTGGTCTGGGCTGTGCCGTGCTGCTGGGCAGTGCGGCACTGGGCGGTTGTGCCAGCCACCCCAATGGCGAACAGGCCTTGCAACAGGCGGGCAGCGACTTCCAGAAGGTCAAGGAAGACGCCAACGTGCTGCGTATCGCACCCAAGGACGTGATCCGCGCCGGTGAATCCCTGGCGCGGGCCGACCGCTTGTCCAGTTACTGGGGCAGCGGTGCCGACGTGGTGCATTACGCCTACCTGAGCCAGCGCTACAGTGCCATCGCCCGCGAACACACCGAGCAGACACTTAATGAAGAGCGTGCCGCCAAGCTCGAACTGGAACGCCAGCGCCTGCAATTGGCCCTGCGCGAAAGCAAGCTGATCAGCGTGCAGCAGCAGGGTAAATGGCTCGAAGAACAGATCGCCAGCCTGACCACCACCCAGACCGATCGCGGCCTGGTGATGACCCTGGGCGACGTGCTGTTCGATACCGGTGAAGCGGAGTTGAAAAATTCGGCCAACCGCACGGTGTTGAAGATCGTGCAGTTCCTGCAACTGAACCCCAAGCGTGTGGTGCGCATCGAGGGGTACGCCGACAATACCGGTGGTCAGCAGGAAAACCTCAAACTGTCCCGTGATCGTGCGCAATCGGTGGCCGATGTGCTGGTGGACCTGGGGATCGATGAGCAGCGTATCCAGGTTGAAGGCTACGGCGACCAGTACCCGGTGGAAGCCAATGCCTCCGAGCGTGGCCGCGCGCAGAACCGTCGCGTGGAAATAGTGTTCTCCGACGAGAAAGGCCAGTTGGGCGCCGCTCGCTGAAACTTTGCGCAAATCAAAAGTGTGGGAGGGGGCTTGCCCCCGATAGCGGTGGATCAGTCACTATTTTCGGCGACTGACACTCCGTCATCGGGGGCAAGCCCCCTCCCACATTTTTCTGCACACGCCTGAAGATTCTATTCGCCACCCTTACAGTTTTTACTGTCACTCCCACGCGCGCTCGACTATTGTGGCAACTGTCCCCGTACACTTCTAAACTGTGCCGGTATGTTTCACACAAAAATAAAATACCCGTGAAATCGAGTGCTGCGTCATGACCAATCTGTTGCTTTACCAACGTATCGCCCAGCAACTGGCTGAGGACATCCGTCGCGGTGTCTATCAGCCTGGCGAGCGCGTGCCCTCGGTGCGCAAGATGAGCTCCCAGCTCAATGTCAGCCACGCCACGGTATTGCAGGCCTACGCCAACCTGGAAGACCAGGGGCTGATCCGGGCACGGCCGCAGTCCGGTTACTACGTGCACCAGACGCCGGCACTCACGGCGCCCACGCCGGACATCGCGCGGGTCGAGCGCCCGGGGTTGGTCACCCGCAGCAGCATTATCCAGCAGGTATTGGGCGAGTCGCGCCGCGAAGGTGTATTCCCGCTGGGCGCCGCCGTGCCGAGCGTCGACTATCTGCCGGTACGGGCGCTGCACCAGCAATTGGCCAAGGTCACGCGCTTCCAGAGCCCACGCGCCTTCAGCTACATGTTCAGCCCCGGTTTCGAGCCGCTGCGCCGCCAGGTGGCGATTCGCATGCGTGACGCCGGCGTGGTGGTGGACCCCTCCGAAGTGGTGATCACCCACGGCTGTGTTGACGCCTTGCAGATGTCGCTAAGGGTGCTGACACGCCCCGGCGACTTGATCGCGGCTGAATCGCCCACCTATTACGGCTTGCTGCAACTGGCCGACCTGTTGGGCCTAAAAGTCATCGAGATCCCCAGCGACCCGTCCACCGGCATGAGCCTGGAAGCCCTGCAACTGGCAGCCAACCAATGGTCGATCAAGGCCCTGGTGTTGACCACGCGCCTGAGCAACCCCTTGGGCGGCACCATGCCCGAGGAACGGCAGAAACAGTTGCTGCGCCTGGCCTCGGATTTCGATATCCAGATTGTCGAAGACGATATCTACGGCGAACTGATGTTCGAACTCGGCCGCACCAAGGCCCTCAAGGCCTATGACCGCCTCGACCGGGTCATCTATTGCTCGAGCTTTTCCAAGACCTTGTCGCCGGGTGTGCGCATCGGCTGGATGATCGCCGGCAAGTACCAGCAGGAAATCCAGCGCCTGCAAATGTTCAGCACCCACTCGGCCTGCAGCGTCACCCAGATGGGCGTGGCCGCGTATCTGGAGAACGGCGGCTACGACCGGCACCTGCGTTACATCCGCCAGGAATACCGCAAGAATCTCAGCGCCTTCCAACTGGCCGTGCAGCAGTATTTCCCGGAAGGCACTCAGATGACCCGTCCGACGGGCGGCTTTATCTTGTGGGTCAGTTTGCCAGGGCGGGTCAATACCCAGGAACTGCACGTGCGCGCCCTGCAACAGGGCATCAGCATTGCGCCGGGGTTGATCTTCAGCAATACCGAGCAGTTCAACCACTGTATTCGTCTTAACTGCGGCACACCGTGGAACCGCGAGGCAGAGCGAGCGCTGATGACCTTGGGGATGCTGGCCAGCCAGTTATGCCAGGAAACCGCAGCCGGCTTTTGAGGCGTTGAAAAGGGACAACGCCGATAGCTGGATGATCACCGTGCTTGTCATGCCGCGCACAACAAGCGAGCATATGGCCCTCTGCCGTTAATGCTGTAGGCAATATGACCTCAATTGTTCGCGCTGCTTTGGTGATTGGCCTGTTAAGCCTGTGTAACGTCGGCACAGCGCTGGCGGCGGCACCCTTGGCTGAAAACAAGCCCGCTGCCAACACCCGGCAGGATGCCCCGGTAAAAAAACCTTCCTCCGCCAAGCAAGCCCCCGTCACGAAGAAGCCAAACGCCGCGGCGAAAAAGCGTGCGTCAACGGCGAAAAAATCCAAGTCAGCCCAGGAAGTGGCACAGACCAAGCTGCCACCGGCACAGTTGGATTTGTCCCTGCCTTCGGACATGGTCAGGCACCTGCAGCCCCTGGGTACCGTGCCCAAGCCCAAGAGCGTTCCGTTGTTGCCGCCGATGTTCGGTGAAAAACCCACCGACAACAGTGCGTTCCAGATCAACGGCCGTTTGCTCAGCAATGAGATGAAGCTGCAATTGCGCAACGAAGAGCGCCGTGAAGTGGAAGGTGCGGCGTTGGAATTCGAGTTCAAGCAGTAAACTTTTTCCTGCACAGTGACGCGGGCCATCGACCATCTGTCGCAGACTGGTCGGTCACTTTTGTTTTGTGCGAAAAACCCCTGTTAACCCATTTTAAAACGGCTGTTTAAGGGCGTACTCTAGCCCGGCCGTCCCTATTGAGTCGTCGAGGACCTGCTGGTCATGAATTGCCGTGAAGGCTGTGGCGCCTGCTGCATCGCCCCCTCCATCAGTTCGCCCTTACCCGGGATGCCCAATGGCAAACCGGCGGGCGAACGCTGCCTGCACCTGTCGGTCGAACAGCTGTGCCAACTGTTCGGCCGACCGGAGCGCCCGGCCGTGTGCAGTGATTTCAAGGCGGATATCGATGTCTGCGGCACCGACCAGGCCGATGCGATCCGGTTGATCGGCTGGTGGGAGCAGATGACGGCGGCTTGATGGGCTTTACTATCGGAACTTCAACAATAAGGAATACAACAATGGGTTCGCTGAAACGAATGGCTGTGCTGTGCGGTTTTACCCTGGTATTTGCTGCCACTGCCCAGGCTGAGGATTGGCAGGTTGCCAAGGATGAAGACGGTATCAAGGTGTCCCTGATCGAAGTCGCTGGCTCCAAATACAAGGCCTATCGCGGTGTTACCGTGATCAAGGCGCCTGTCGCCAGGATCCAGGCCCTGCAGGAAGATGTGGCCGGCGCCTGCTCGTGGATTCATGAATGCAAATCCCAGAAGCTGGTGGACAAGAAAGGCGATGAGGCCTGGACCTACACCCAGTTCAAGGCGCCGTTCCCGGTGACCGATCGTGATTCGTACATCCATGTCACCACCACCAAGGACGCCGACGGCAGCGTAACCCGCAAGCTGCAGGGCGTGCCGACCTACAAGCCCGAAGAAAAAGGCTACGTGCGTGTCGCTCAGGTCGAGGGCTTCTGGAAACTGGTCCCTAAAGGCGCCAATGAGACCGAAGTCACCTACCAGGTACACACCGAGCCAGGCGGCAGCGTGCCGTCGTGGCTGGCCAACAAGTTCGTGGTGGACGCGCCGTTCAACACCCTGAAAGCCTTGAAGGAACACGCTGAAAAATAACTGCGCTTGATCCGGTGCCTCCTGAGGTGAGTGGAACGTTTGCCGAGCCCTCAAGGTCCAGATAGATGTAAGCCCACACATGGGTTTTATCGAGGAGGCACCGATGCAAAAGTGGCAGATTACCTTCGTTGATGATCACGGCGTACAGTCCGTGGAGCAGTTCACCTGCGAGCACAAGCCCAGCCTCGAAGATGCGGCACACATGATTCGCAACAAGCTGGTGCCCGTGGCCGCCGAACTGGACCTCAACGACCTTGAGGGCCGCAAGCCCGAGCCAACGGTCAAGATCCTCAAAGACCAGAACAGTATTCAGATCCTCGACATCTCTCCCGCCGCCTGAACATTCCCTGTATGCCATTCAAGCACCTCTGGTGGAGGTGATAGCTTCGCGCTACTCTGCAAGTGAGATCAGCGAATGAATCGCTAAGGTCTGGTCTTGTCAGCTACATGCTTGTTTTCCTGCGGTGCTGTACCTGCCGTAGTACCCGCGTCAGTAGGGCGCGGGCTTTGGGAAGCACGGAAAGTCTATCCATCGGTTTGAGGAGGACGTTTCATGAGCACAGCCTATCAAGAAGACATCAGCACCAACGTTCTGCGCCGCATGAAAGAAGGCGGCTTCGACTTTTCACGGTTCCACCCCATTGAGTTCTACGCCATTTTCCCGGATGAGGAACGGGCGCGCAGGGCTGCGGGTGAATTTCGTGGTGAGTCCCTGAATGCCCAGGTCAGTGCGCGCGACGATGGCGCCTGGTACCTGGAACTGAGCAAGATCATGTTTGCAACCTACGATGGCATAGGAGACTTCGAGCAGGACTTTGGAGCGGTGGTCGAGCCGCTGGGCGGAATCATCGAAGGTTGGGGCGTCAAGCAGGAGGTGCGTGGGTTACCCATGTAGCGCCATTGTATGAGCAACACAGCGTATCGGCTGGCCTTAGGGTCGGCCGATTTTGTTTGCGGTATATGAAGGTTTGTGGAACTTGCGCCGCTCTTTCTTGCACAAAAAAAAGCCACCCGTAGAAAAGGGTGGCTGAAAGGGAAGACCGAAGGAGCCGGTCGGTACACGAGTGATCACGGTACCGATTACGCAATGGTTAAAGCTGTAGGACATGTCCTGTTCAGCGGATGGGGGCGATTATCCGCACGCTTCGACGGGCAGTGAAATCAACTCTGACTATGCTGTTGATAGCCAAAGCTTGCATTGCCATGAAGCGTGCAGCAGGGCAGCGGGCATTCTGCGCACCAGGACGGTGCGATCAGTTCCTTGCTTATATTTAACCCACTGATTTTTAAGTGTTTATGCCGCTGGCACGGGCCTTGCGATGGTTCTTGCGTCCGGGTGACAAGGAGTACGGCATGATCCGCACTTATTACGACGAAATGTACGATGGGGCTGGGCAGGTTCGCCCTCACTACCGCGAGTTCGCCCGCTGGTTGGCCGACACCCCCGCTGAACTGCTGGCCCAGCGCCGGCGCGAAGCCGACTTGCTGTTTCACCGTGCCGGGATCACCTTCACGCTTTACGGCGACGAGCAGGGCACCGAGCGCCTGATTCCGTTCGACACCATCCCTCGCAGCATTCCCGCCAGCGAATGGCGGATGGTCGAGCGTGGCTGCATCCAGCGGGTCAAGGCGCTGAACATGTTTCTCGCCGACCTCTATCACGAACAACGCATCATCAAGGCCGGGATCATTCCCGCCGAACAGGTACTGGCCAACGAGCAATACCAGTTGGCAATGCAGGGGCTGAACCTGCACCGCGACCTGTATTCCCACATCTCCGGAGTCGACCTCGTACGCGACGGCGACGGCACCTACTACGTGCTGGAAGACAACCTGCGTACACCCAGCGGCGTGAGCTACATGCTCGAAGACCGCAAGATGATGATGCGCCTGTTCCCCGAGCTGTTCGCCGCCCAGCGCATCGCGCCGATCGATCATTACCCCAACCTGCTGCTCGATACCCTGAAAAGCGCCAGCCCCCTGGATAATCCCAGCGTCGTGGTGCTGACCCCTGGGCGCTTCAACAGCGCGTTTTTCGAGCATGCATTTTTAGCTCGGGAAATGGGTGTGGAATTGGTGGAAGGCGCCGACCTGTTCGTGCGCGATGACCGTGTGTTCATGCGCACCACCGACGGCCCCAAAGCCGTGGACGTGATCTACCGTCGCCTCGACGACGCATTCCTCGACCCGCTGGCGTTCAACCCGGACTCCATGCTCGGTGTGCCCGGCCTGCTGGCGGCGTACCGATCGGGCAATGTGGTGCTGGCCAATGCCATCGGCACCGGGGTGGCGGATGACAAGTCGGTGTACCCCTTCGTCACCGAGATGATCCGTTTTTACCTGGACGAAGAACCGATCCTGCAGAACGTTCCCACCTTCCAGTGCCGTAAGCCCGACGAATTGTCCCACGTGCTGGCCAACCTGCCGGACCTGGTGGTGAAGGAAACCCAGGGCTCCGGCGGCTACGGCATGCTGGTGGGCCCAGCGTCCACGGCGGCGGAAATCGAAGCCTTCCGCGCGCGTATCAAGGCCAAGCCCCACGCCTATATCGCACAGCCAACCCTGTGCTTGTCCACCTGCCCGACCTTTGTCGAAAACGGCATTGCGCCGCGCCATATCGACCTGCGCCCGTTTGTGTTGTCCGGCAAGGAAACCCGTGTGGTGCCCGGCGGTTTGACCCGTGTCGCGCTGCGTGAAGGGTCGCTGGTGGTCAATTCGTCCCAGGGCGGCGGCACCAAAGACACCTGGGTGGTCGAGGACTGATGCCATGTTGAGTAGAACTGCCTCGGATTTGTACTGGATGTCGCGCTACCTGGAACGCGCGGAAAACCTCGCGCGCATGCTCGATGTCAGTTATTCGCTGTCGCTGATGCCCCAGGATGGGCGCGGTGATGGCCTGCATGAACTGGCCATGCCGCTGTTGATCACCGGCACGCTGGATGATTACCGCGAGCGCCACGGCGAATTGCACGCCGAACGCCTGCTGCATTTCTTCGCACTGGATGCGGCCAACCCGGCCAGCATCTACAGTTGTCTCGGTGCCGCGCGGGCCAGCGCCCATGCTGTGCGTGGGCGAATCACTGCCGACATGTGGGAAAACATCAACGCCACCTGGCTGGAGATTCGCGAAATCTCACAGCAGGGCCTCAGCCGCTACGGCATGAGCCGCTTCTGCGAGTGGGTCAAGGAGCGTTCCCATCTGTTCCGAGGGGCGACCTACGGCACCATCATGCGCAATGACGCCTTCCGTTTTATTCGGCTGGGTACGTTTATCGAGCGCGCCGACAACACCCTGCGCCTGCTGGATGCGCGCTATGAAATGGCCGGTGACCAGGCCGAAGCCGTTACCGATGGCACCGCCCACGCCTACTATCAATGGAGTGCCTTGCTGCGCGCGTTATCGTCGTTCGAGGCCTACACCGAGATCTACCGCGACGCCCCAGGGGCCCGGCAAGTCGCGGAACTGTTGCTGTTGCGCGCCGATGTACCGCGCTCCCTGCGGGCCTGCAGCGAAGAGATCGACCAGATCCTCGCCAGCCTGCCCGGCATCAACGGGCGTCCGGCCCAGCGCCTGGCGGCCGAGATGGATGCGCGGCTGCGGTTTACCGCGATCGATGAAATCCTCGAGGAAGGCCTGCACGCCTGGCTGACCGACTTTATCCCCTTGGTCCGCCAGTTGGGCGACGCCATCTACAGTTCCTACCTGGAGGCCGCATGAGACTCTCCATCAGCCACGAAACCACCTACCACTACGAAGACCAGGTACGCGCCAGCATCCAGTACCTGCGCCTCACGCCCCACGACAGCGAGCGCCAGCACGTGCTCAGTTGGCAACTGGACCTGCCTCGCCCGGTGCGCGCGCAGATCGACCCGTTCGGCAACATCCTGCACGTGCTGACCCTGGACGAACCCCACGACGCCATCATCATTGGCGCCCGTGGCCAGGTGGATATCGATGAGCTGCGGGAGGCTGAACACGAGAGCCAGTCAGCCTTTCCGTTCCTGCGCTGCACCCGCCTGACCGAGCCCGACGACGCCCTGCGCGCTTTTGCGCAGCAGCATTGCCACCAGCGTCGTGATCGCACCGCGTTGATCGACCTGATGCACGCCCTCAACCAGTCGATGGTCTACACGCCCGGCGCCACCGAAGTCGACACCTGCGCCGCCCAGGCCTTCGCAGGGCGGGCGGGGGTGTGCCAGGACCATACCCATGCGTTCCTGGCCTGCGCGCGCAGCCTGGGCATTCCTGCGCGGTATGTGTCTGGGTATTTGTACACGGAAGACAGTACCCACCTGGCCAGTCACGCCTGGGCCGAAGCCTGGCTGGATGACGCCTGGTACAGCTTTGACGTGACCAACCAACTGGCCCGGCCGGAGCGGCATTTGAAACTGGCCGTGGGCCTGGACTACCTCGACGCTTGCCCGGTGCGCGGCATGCGCCGTGGCGGTGGGCATGAGCAGATGCATGCCAAGGTGTTCGTGGCACCGACGCCGGTGGTCCTGGTCCAGCAGCAATAACCCGCTCGCCACCGAGATCAGGCTGGGTTCAGGGGTGTTGTTTACGCCCCGCCATATGCCTCAAGTACCCCACCAGCAATTCCAGCTCGCTGTCAGGCAACACGCTGGCGGCGAACGCTGGCATCTTCGCCTGCGGCCAGTGCCTCAGGCTCTGCGGGTCGCGGATATAGCGCTTGAGGAAGTCGCCGCTGAAATATTCCGTAGGGTTGTAGGGAACATTCAGGTCCGGCCCCACCTGTGCATCGCCGGCGCCATTGAGGCGGTGACAGGCCAGGCAGTTCTTCTGGAACAGCGCAAAGCCCTGGTTGACCGGATCATTCGCAGCCAACGTCGGGTCGGGCAACAGCGCCGGAAAACGTTCGGCCACCGTCTTCAACTGCTTGATCGCAGAGATCTGGAACGGCCACTGCTCCGGGCTGATATGCCCGGCCTGCGGATCGGTCCACACCAGGTAGAACGGCCCGGCACTCGGCTTGCCGTCTGCCAACGGGGGCCATGGGTGGGCCGGGTCTTCCACGGCCAGCCAGGCGCGGGCGCCGTTTTTTTGCAGCAACGGTGCCGCCGTCAGTTCGGCGGCGAAGCCATCCAGGGCAACGGCTTGCAGATGATTATCGGGCTGTAGGCCCGGCAGGAGCACTGCCAGCGGTACTGCGCGATAGGTCATGTTGCGCTTGTAGGAAACGTCATCGACGACCTGCACTGTCTGCGCATCCGGATGCTTGAGCAGGTCGGCGGTCTGCCAGGTCTTGCGGCTGTGATCCAACTCGACGGTCAATTGCGCCGCCGAAGCGGGCAGGGCGAGCAACAAGGCAAGGAATGCGAAGAACGGTTTCAAGACGGCGGCCCCGTGTTAAGTGGCGATAGGGCCCACGATAGCGGAAAAGTGCAGGTAAAAAGGCAGCCCCTGCAACAGGATCGCTATGCACGAAGTCCCGGCAGGTGCTGCCAAAAGCGGTAATCCTGAGGTACAGAACAGGCTCAAGAAGAGGTCACCCAATGACCTTGGTCAAGTTGGGCAAGATCAGAATCAATGTGGTGGCGAACAGAATAAGTCCCGCCTGACGTACTTTCGAATGTTTAAACATGGCTGACTGCCTTTTGTTGTTATTCCTGAGCGTCAAATGCGTGCCGTTGAATATGAGTATCGCAATGTGACGTGTCGCTTTTCTTACAGCTGCTCCAGCAAAACCCGGCAGCAACTTCTTACTGATTGAACCTTAGAGCCCTCGTTCTGCGCGGCTTAGACCCATTTCATATCATCTGATCAGCATTTCAGCTTAAAAAGGCATGAGGCATAACGCCATCTTGGCGCCAATGCCTTGGCTAGACAGCTAAAACGATTAATCCAGCAATTACCTTAGGTGCCTACCGTTCGTCCGAGCGTGGCGGTCAAAAGCAATGAGCGCATCCGTCATTGAAACCGTGTCAATCGGGCCTAAGGTAAGGGCATTACTGCGCAATGGTTCGAGGACGTCATGACCCAAGCTTTGATCTTTGATGCGATACGTACGCCCCGCGGCAAAGGCAAGGCCGACGGGGCCCTGCACAGCGTCAAGCCGGTAAACCTGGTGGCCGGCCTGCTAACCGCGCTGGGGCAACGCAACGACCTCGACACCCAGCAGGTGGATGACATCGTGCTTGGCTGCGTCACCCCGGTGGGCGACCAGGGCGCCGACATCGCCAAGACCGCCGCCCTGGTGGCGGACTGGGCCGTCAGCGTCGCCGGTGTACAGATCAATCGCTTCTGCGCCTCGGGCCTGGAGGCGGTTAACCTCGGCGCGATGAAAGTGCGTTCCGGCTTTGAGGACCTGGTGGTGGTCGGCGGCGTGGAGTCCATGTCCCGCGTGCCCATGGGCAGCGATGGCGGGGCCTGGGTGCTCGACCCGCAGACCAACATGCACAGCCACTTCACGCCTCAGGGGATCGGCGCCGATCTGATCGCCACCCTGGAAGGTTTCACCCGCGAGGACGTCGATAGCTTTGCCCTACAGTCCCAGCAGAAAGCCGCCAGGGCGCGTGCAGACGGTTCCTTCAACAAGTCGTTGATCGCGGTGCAGGACCAGAACGGCATCGTGCTGCTGGACCATGATGAATTCATTCGCGCCGATTCCACCCTCGAAGGCCTGGGCAAGCTCAAGCCCAGCTTCGAAATGATGGGGCAGATGGGCTTCGACGCCACCGCGTTGCGGGTCTACAGCCATGTGGAACGCATCCACCACGTCCACACACCAGGCAACAGCTCCGGCATTGTCGACGGCGCCGCATTGATGTTGATCGGCTCCGAAGCGAAGGGCCGCGAGCTGGGCCTGCAACCGCGGGCGCGCATCGTCGTCACGGCCGTCACTAGCACCGACCCGACCATCATGCTCACAGGCCCGGCGCCGGCCACCCGTAAAGCGCTGGCCAAGGCCGGTTTGCGCGTAGAAGATATCGACCTGTTCGAGGTCAACGAGGCCTTTGCCTCGGTGGTGCTCAAGTTCATCAAGGACATGGGCATCGACGCCGCGCGCGTCAACGTCAACGGCGGCTCCATCGCCATGGGCCACCCGCTGGGCGCCACGGGTTGCGCGATCCTCGGCACCCTGCTCGACGAACTGGAGGTGCGCCAGCAGCGCTACGGCCTGGCCACCCTGTGTGTCGGCGGCGGCATGGGCATCGCCACCATTATCGAACGCCTCTGAGCCCAAGGAATTTGTCATGATCGATGCCATTCGTTACGAAAAAGGCCAGGACCAGATCGTGGTGCTGACCCTCGACATGCCCGGCCAGAGCGCCAACACCATGAACGCCGCGTACCGTGAGGCGATGGCGGCCACCGTCGCACGCCTGCAAGCGGAAAAGGATGACATTGCCGGCGTGGTTATCACCTCGGCGAAGAAGACTTTTTTCGCCGGCGGCGACCTCAATGAACTGATCAAGGTCGACAAGGCCCACGCCCAGGATTTCTACGCCAGCGTCCTGGTGTTGAAGGCACAACTGCGCAGCCTGGAAACCCTCGGCAAACCGGTGGTGGCCGCGATCAATGGCGCAGCCCTCGGCGGTGGTTGGGAGATCTGCCTGGCGTGTCATTACCGCATCGTGCTGGACGACAAGTCGGTACAACTCGGTTTGCCGGAGGTCACCCTTGGCCTGCTGCCAGGCGGCGGTGGCGTGGTGAGGATGGTGCGCATGCTTGGGCTGGAAAAGGCCTTGCCGTATTTGCTCGAAGGCAAGAAAGTCCGGCCCCAGCAAGCGCTGCAAGCCGGGTGGGTGGATGAGCTGGCGGCGGACCGCACGGAGCTGCTGGCCAAATCCCGCGCATGGATTCTCGCCAATCCGCAGGCCAGGCAGCCGTGGGACCACAAGACCTTTCAGATTCCCGGCGGTACGCCGTCTCACCCGAAAGTTGCGCAAATGCTCGCCATCGCACCGTCGATTTTGCGCAGTAAAACCCATGGCTGCTTCCCGGCCCCGGAGAAAATCCTCTGCGCCGCCGTGGAGGGCGCGCAGGTGGATTTCGACACCGCGCACGTGATTGAAACCCGCTACTTCACCGAATTGGTCACCGGGCAGGTGGCGAAAAACATGATGGGCACCTTCTGGTTCCAACTCAATGAAATCAACGCCGGCAGCTCGCGGCCTCAGGGCTTTGCGCCTTACGTGACGCGTAAGGTCGGGGTACTCGGTGCGGGGATGATGGGCGCAGGCATCGCCTATGTCAGCGCCTGCGCCGGTATCGATGTGGTGCTCAAGGACATCAACCAGGCGGCCGCCGAGAAGGGCAAGGCGCATTCGACGGCGCTGTTGGACAAGAAGGTCAGCCGTGGGCAATTGACCGCCGAGCAGCGCGAAACCACCCTCGCGCGGATTCATCCTACGGCTTCGGATGCTGATCTGGCCGGCTGTGACCTGATCATCGAGGCCGTGTTCGAAGACCGTGAACTCAAGGCCAAGGTCTCGGCTGCCGCACACAATGTGGTCGGCGCCGACGCGGTGATCGCCTCCAACACGTCTACCTTGCCCATCAGCGGCCTGGCCACGGCGGTGCCGGATCAAGGCAAGTTCATCGGCCTGCATTTCTTCAGCCCGGTGGACAAGATGCCCCTGGTGGAAATCATCAAGGGCGCCCGCACTTCGGACGAAACCCTGGCCCGGGGGTTCGATTTCGTCCTGCAGATCAAGAAAACTCCGATCGTGGTCAACGACAGCCGTGGGTTCTTCACCTCGCGGGTGTTCGGCACCTTCACCCATGAAGGCATCGCCATGTTGGGCGAAGGCGTGGCTGCGCCGATGATCGAGACCGAGGCGCGCAAGGCGGGTATGCCGGTGGGGCCGCTGGCGGTGTCCGATGAAGTGTCCCTCAGCCTGATGAGCCATATCCGCCAGCAGGCTGCCAAGGATCTGCAGGTTGAAGGTAAAACAGTCCCAAGCCATCCGGCGACGGTGGTAATTGATCTGTTGGTGAACGAGTACAAACGCGCGGGCAAGGCGGCGGGGGGCGGTTTCTACGAGTACCCGGCGGGCGGGCAGAAGCATTTGTGGCCTGAATTGAAAGCGCGCTTTGAGCGAGCCGACCAGCAGATTTCAGCGCAGGATGTGCGCGACCGTTTGCTGTTCATCCAGGCTATCGAAACCGTACGCTGCGTGGAGGAGGGCGTGTTGATGTCCACCGCCGACGCCAACGTGGGGTCGATCTTCGGGATTGGTTTTGCCGCCTGGAGTGGTGGCGCGTTGCAGTTTATCAACCAGTACGGCCTCAACGACTTCATCGCGCGCGCCCGCTATCTGGCCGAACAGTATGGGGAGCGGTTCTCGCCGCCGGCGTTGTTGCTCGACAAAGCGGCGCAGAACACGACCTTCTGACGGTTTTGGGCATGTACAGGGCTTGCCTTGTCAGGGTATTTCAAGGCAGGCTCTGGGGTGTGCATTATTCCCATCACCGTGTCAGGTATTTTTTATGTCGCTACGCGTCTGTATCCTGGAAACCGATATCCTGCGTCCAGGCTTGATCGATCAATACCAAGGCTACGGGCAGATGTTCAAGCGCCTGTTCTCCAAGCAGCCGATTGCCGCCGAATTTGTTGTGTACAACGTGGTGCAGGGCGAATACCCGTCGGACGACGAAGTGTTCGACGCCTACCTGGTGACCGGCAGCAAGGCCGATTCCTTCGGTGCCGACCCCTGGATCCAGACCCTCAAGACCTACCTGCTCGAACGCTATGAGCGCGGCGACAAGTTGCTGGGCATCTGCTTCGGCCATCAATTGCTCGCGCTGCTGCTGGGCGGCAAGGCCGAGCGCGCGGGGCAGGGCTGGGGCATGGGCATTCACGATTACAAACTGGATACCAAGGCGCCGTGGATGAGCCCTGAAGTGCCAGAGTTGACGCTATTGATCAGCCACCAGGACCAGGTCACCACCTTGCCGGACAATGCCACGGTCATCGCCTCCAGCGAGTTTTGCCCGTTCGCCGCCTATCACATCGGCGACCAGGTGCTGTGCTTCCAGGGGCATCCGGAATTTATCCATGACTATTCCCGCGAGTTGCTGGAGATTCTTCAGACAACCCTGGGTGAAAAAGTCTACACAAACGGCGTGGCCAGCCTGGCGCGCGACCACCACGGCGTCACCGTGGCGGAATGGATGATGCGTTTCGTGGCGCACAAGCCTGAAGCCCGGGTTTAAAGCCAGCCCGAGCGCTTGAAACTGGCCCACAAGCCGGTGCAACCGAACGCAATAAACCCGAGCACCGCAAAATAGCCGTAGTGCCATTGCAGCTCGGGCATGTTCTGGAAGTTCATCCCATAAATCCCCGCCACCGCGGTGGGGAACGCCAGGATCGCCGCCCACGCGGCAAACTTGCGCTGCACCACGCTCTGGCGCGAGGCCTCAAGCAATACACCGATCTCGATGGTCTGGCTGGCGATATCGCGCAGGGTGGTGAGGTCTTCCATCTGCCGCGTGACGTGGATCTGCACGTCACGGAAATACGGGCGCATGTTCTTGTCGATAAACGGGAAGCTCAGCTTCTGCAGTTCCTGGCTGATCTCCACCATCGGCGCCACATAGCGCTTGAGTCGCAGCACGTCGCGGCGCAGGCCATGGATCTTCTGGATATCGCGCTCGCTCAGCGAGCTGCACAGCACGTTGTGCTCCAGTTCATCGATCTCGGCGTGGATCGCCTCGCTGACCGGCTGGTAGTTCTCGGTGACAAAGTCCAGCAGGGCATAGAGTACGAAATCTTCCCCATGCTCCAGCAAAAGCGGCCGCGCCTCACAGCGTTGCCTAACAAAGCCGTAGGACGCCGAATGGCCGTTGCGCGCAGTGATGATGTAGCCGTTGCCGGCGAAGATATGGGTCTCGATAAACTCCAGCTTGCCGTTCTCGCGCACCGGTGAATAGGTGACGATAAACAGTGCGTCGCCGAAGGTTTCCAGCTTGGGGCGGCTGTGTTTTTCCAGGGCATCTTCGATGGCCAGTTCATGCAGGTTGAACTGGCGTTGCAGGTTGGCCAGCTCCTGGGCGTTGGGCTCTTCCAGGCCGATCCACACAAAGTGCCCGGGTTTGGCGGCCCAGGCCGCGCCTTCGTCGAGGGTGATATCAGTGACTTTCTTTCCGGCGCTGTACACGGCGGCCGCAACAACTCTACCCATGGTGCTGATCACTTCTTATTAGGAGGACAGGTGTTGGGCAGCTTAGCTTGAATGACGTTCCGTTGCGGCGTTTGCAGGTGCTCGCTTTTTGTGACGAGCAAGCTTGTTTGCGTGGGGAGGCCAGGCCCCCCGGAAGGTGTTCAGGCAGGTTGCACTTCGCGATCCATCGCTGTAATGCACTCATCCATCTGCGCCTGACAGGTCTGCATCAACTGCGGGATGTCATCCGAAGTCAGGCCCACAGTAGGAATCGGCGGCAACGAGCGTATGAGCACATCACCGCTGTTCCAGCGATTGAGCTTCATATGGATGACGTAATTGCTGACACACACCGGCACGATGGGCACGCCAGCGGCGATGGCCATATGAAACGCGCCTTTCTTGAACGGCAACAGGCCTTTGCCCAGGTTGCGCGTGCCTTCCGGAAACACCCAGATCGACGTGTCCTGATGCTGCAACGTATGAGTGGTGGTGAGCATCGCGCGACGTGCCTTGTGCGCATTGCCGCGGTCGATCAGCACATTGCCCGCCAGCCAGAACAACTGGCCGAACAGCGGTACCCATTTCAGGCTCTTTTTGGCGATACACACAGTGCGATGGGGCACCACGGTGCCCAGCACAAACAGGTCATAGTTGGACTGGTGATTGGCGATGATCACGCACGTACCAGGCTTGTTGCGCAGGGAGTCGACATCGGTCTTCACCCTCAGCCGCAGGATCCACATGGCCGGCAGCGCATAGAGGCGCGCGCACAAGCGGCTGTTGTCCGGGTTGAACGGCCGGCAGGCCCCGAGCAGCACGCCCAGTACACCGGCCACCATAAAGTGCAGGCCCATCAATAACATGCGTAACAGAAAAAGCATCGACACGGCCCATCGGGATAAAAGGTGGCGCAGTGTACGGATGTGCACTGAATTCGGCAATTACCCGTAAAGAGGTAGGAGATAGGCGATGTTTAAGCACATGTTTCAACATGTGCCGATATAGGCAGGCTAGAGCGGCTAAAGATGTTTCGGATTCATTTGTACGAAAAAGCCCGACGCAAGGTCGGGCTCTGATGTTTCGGTTGTAGGGCTTAACTCAGGATATGGCCCTGATCCTGAATGATCGCCTCGTCCAAGGCTTCCAGCAGCGCCTTACGCACCTTCAGCTTGGTGTGCTTATGGGCATTCATATTCAGCTTCTTCAACTGACGTGCCGCTTCCAGCGCCGCCGCCTGCAGCTCTTCAGGCGCCACCACCTTGTCGAGGAAGCCGGCCTGCAACGCGCCTTGCGGGTCAAACATCTCGGCATTGATCACCGAGCGATGAAACGCCGACTTACGCAGACGGTCCCGCGCCAGCTCGATACCGGCGTGGTGCATGGTCATGCCGATCGCCACCTCATTCAGGCCAATGCTGAACGGGCCTTCCACCCCAATCCGATAATCTGCCGACAACAACAGGAACGCACCCTTGGCCACCGCATGCCCAGGGCACGCCACAATCACCGGAAACGGGTGGGACAACAGGCGACGCGCCAACGTCGAACCCGACGTCACCAGGCCGATGGCTTCTTTAGGGCCGGCTGTCATCACCTTCAAGTCATACCCACCCGACAGGATCCCCGGCGTGCCGGTGATGATCACCACCGCCCGATCTTTCTCGGCTTGGTCCAGCGCTGTATTGAACGCACTGACCACATCCGGAGAAATGGCATTCACCTTGCCGTTGCTCAGGGTCAGGGTCGCGATACCGTCTTCGAGGTGGTAAGCAATCAACTCACTCATGACGCGGTTCCTTGTAGGATTTGTTATAGAGAGGCTGTTTATAAAGGCGCATGCGCAGACGTTACCCACCACGCCCGCCCCGGTAAAGCGCCGTGACTGACTGCCCAGTCAGACTTTCCCCGCAGGGAGGGCACTGGAAGGCCTGGGGCAGGGCGCAACACCGACCCCAGACACAGGCCGCCCATGCCCAAGAATGGCAGAATCACCCCCCTCGCCGGGCACATCCCGGCATAGCCGTCTAACCGCATGAAAATTCTGAAAAAAACCTTTGCCATCAGAAAGGCTTTCGACTACATTAGCGCGCCTCGACAGACTGAACTGGTTTGACGAGATACGGTGAAGTGTCCGAGTGGCTTAAGGAGCACGCCTGGAAAGTGTGTATACAAGAAATTGTATCGAGAGTTCGAATCTCTCCTTCACCGCCACATTTAGTAAACACAAACCCCCGGTTTTCCTAGAGAAGGCTGGGGGTTTGTGGTTTTTGGCATTGGAAAAGACTGTGTAGGGCCATTACGAGGCTGGCGGTATTTTCTGCGTGCTGCGCCCGAATCCATCGGCTTTGCAGGTGCAGGTGCAGGGAGCTGCGTCTATCGTAAAGTTGTTTGAGGCCAGGGTTTAGTGCTCAAGTGTCTGGTAAATCCAGGCGACTCACGCTTCAGCGAATGGTTTGTAATTCCTCGCTCCAACCGGATTGCGTTAATGACCACACGACCGAAGCCCAAGCTCAACCTCCGCTTTCTGATTCTTATTTTTGTACTGCTTTCCGCCGTCGCAACCCTGGCCAACAGTTTTTGGGTGACCTTCAAGATTCAGAAGCAGGAACTGATTGAGAATGCGCTGGACGTCAACAAAGCCTACGCTTCCCGGATTGCTACGAGTGTCGAGCAAGTACTGAACAGCGACGTCAATAAATTGAAGTACGGTTCAGTTGGCATCGGCAGAGCTTTTGGCGACACGTCGTATTTGGCTGACGAAGTTCAGCGCTTGTTTGGGCAGGATGCCAGTTTCAACTCGGTACTTATCGCCGATGCGGCAGGAACAATCATCGCGTCAGCACCCGAGCGTCTGCATCTCAATGGCCGCACGCTGCAGCACAAAGAGCCCCTCAGCCTTCGCACGGCGCAAATCAGCCACGCCTTCAAGTCCATCGCAGGCAATCTGGTGGTCTTCATCTCCCACCCCATATTTGACGTAAAAGGCGAGTACCTGGGCCTTATAGGCGGGAGTATTCAACTTGAACAGAAAAATACCCTTCAGGCCCTGATGGACACCAATGTCCGTAAGGATGGGGCGCATGTTTATCTGATCGACAGCTCCCGGCGCGTGCTCTATCACACTTATCCGGCGCAGATCGGCAACATTATGGACAAGGGCTTGATCGCTGGTGAGGCACTCAGCCAAGACGTGGGTACGTTGGAAGCGCCGGATGAAAATGGCGTGGAAATGCTCGCGGGTTTCGCCAAGGTGCCCAGCAGCGGCTGGGGCGTGATCTCGCAGCAGCCACTTGTCAATATAGAGTCCGTGCTGCGGCAGACGATGGTCAAGGTTGCGCAGGGGATAGCGCCACTCGCAGTGTTCGGCATTGTATTGATCTGGTGGTTGGGGGCCAGGATTTCGGCGCCGCTGTCCAGGCTTGCCGAGTGCGCCAAGCGCCTGGATACACCTGACAGCTACGAACGCATCAGTGCAGTCCCCGCGCGCTATTTCGAAAGCTGGCAAATTCGCAGAGCGCTGTTGCTGGGTGCCACCTTGCTGCAGGAAAAGATCGGCAAGCTGAACCAGCAAGCACAAACCGATGCACTGACCGGGCTGGCCAACCGTCGCGCGATGCAGGACGTCCTGTCGCGCTGGCTGGAAGCTGAAAAAGGGTTTGCCGTCGTCTCCATGGACATCGATCACTTCAAGCGCGTCAACGACACTTTCGGCCATGGCGTAGGTGATGAGACGCTGAGGGCCATCGCGCAACTCATGCAGCAGAACTCACGAACCAACGATTTGCCCTGCCGGGTGGGAGGCGAGGAGTTCGTGTTGTTGTTGCCCGGCGGTTCGCTTCAAATCGCGGCGGACGTCGCCGAGAGACTGCGAGCGTCGATCGACGCTGCGGATATAGAGACTGTCGGGCACATAACCGTCTCGCTTGGTGTCGCCTTATGGCATCCCACTGGCGACTCGATTTCAGCGGTGCTTGAGAGGGCCGACCAGTTGTTGTACCAGGCCAAGCAGGGCGGACGTAATCGTGTGGTGGTGGAGCAGCCTTGATGTGACGTGACGGTCACCCCGTGATATGAATGACCGTCGATTGGGTTGTCCGGATGTATTCCGCGCACACCGGCTTCAATGCCTATGCCGATGATGCACATCTGGAAAATGCGCATGGCTGTGCCTCAGCGGACTGTGTACATGCACATGGCTATGGGGTTGCGCCGGATCCCACGCAAACCCGTGCTCATGCTGATGATGTTCATCATGCACATGCCGATGCCCGTGTTCCGTCGCGTCATGCTGATGTTCATGGGCATGCCGTTCCGTCAGGTGCAGCCAAACCCCCACGGCCATCAACGCTGAAGCAATCCAGAACGCCAGCGTCACTGACTCACCCAACAACAGCACCGCGATCGCGGCACCCAGAAACGGCGCAGTCGAAAAATACGCCCCCGTGCGTGCACTGCCCAGTCCGCGTAACGCCAGCACGAACATCACCAGGCTGATGCCGTAGCCCAGAAAACCCACCAGCAAGATAGGCGCAAGCTGCGCCATGCCCGGGATCCGCGCCCCGAGATAAAGCGCCAACCCGCCATTCACCAGCCCCGCAATCAACCCCTTGGCCGCGGCGATAAACAGCGCGTCCGATGCAGACACCTTGCGCGTCAGGTTGTTATCGATCCCCCAGCAGAGGCACGCCACGGCAACCGCCAGCGGCCCCGTCCAGTCATGGCTGGTGCCACCGCCGTCGGCCCCTGACAACACCACGCCGCCCAGCACGATGGCGATCATCCCCAGGACGATGCGACGGTCGGCGTTTTCCCTGAACACGACCCAGGCGATAACGGCGGTCAGCACCGATTCCAGGTTGAGCATCAGGGAGGCGGTGGCGCCAGCGGTGCGGCTCAAGCCGAACATCAGCGCGACGGGCCCGAGAATGCCGCCGAATGCGATGGCGCCGAGCAGCCAGGGCCATTCCGAAGGGGTTAGCCCGGAGGGTTTCCAGCCGCGATCACGAATCACGCGCACACCCGCGAGGCCGACGCCACTGCCAAGATAGAGCAGGCCGGCGAGCAGCACGGGCGAGAGGCCCAGGCCGAGGTGCTTGGCGAGCGGGGTGCTGGCGCCGAACAGGGCGGCGGCGGCGAGTGCGTAGACGATACTGAGGTTCATGGGCCATCCTCGAAAGGTTGGCCCATGATACGTCGCGGGCTCAGTTGAAAGCCCGAGCGATTTTACTGCGCGGTTTTCAGCTTGATCACATCACCGGAAATCTTGGTGGTGTAACCGCTGAGCACCCAGGCCCAGAACCAGTTTTCCTGCACTTGGGTGTTGATCAGCGCATCGCCGCCTTTTGCCTTGATGGCGGCGTCCTGGGCGCGCACGAAACGGCTGTTCTGGCCGATCGGGATCACGCCGAACAGCATGATGCCGGTGGCACTGGCTTCGCTGTGACCCAGCACGGTGTACTGGCTGCTGTCGTATTGCGGGGATTTGATGGCGGTGCCGGTGCAACCTGCGAGGGTGAAACCGAGAACGGCTGCTGCAACCACTTTACTGATGTACTTCACTGGGAAACTCCATGGACTAAAGCCCGAGATTCAATTCTCGGGGGCTGCACTTTAATCGCCCCGGCAAGGGATTGAAATCAATCTTCCCCCGTCAGATATGCAACCACGCCAGGCTACCTAACACCACCGCCACACCCGCCGCCGCATAGGACATGCGCTTCAACCATTCCCTTCTCGTCAACAACGTAATCGCCGCCAGCGAAATCGCGATCTGAATCGCGGTCATTGCCTGCGCCCAACGATGATGCTGGTGCAGGGCCTGCTCGGATTTTTCATCCCATTCCTTTGAGGTCGCTTCCAGTTTTTCCGCTTGCTTGCGTACCTCTTCCTTCTGGCTTTTGTAGCGCTCGATCTCATCCTTGTAATGGGCGGCATCCACGCCGGGAATATGGGTCGCGAGTTCCGCCAGGTTCTGTCGGCTGGACTTGGCCTGGTAGTAGTTCCATTGGTTGGCGGCGTCGGTCTTGATGATGGCTGCGTTGTTCTTGTCCATCGCCGCCTCACTCTCGGTGGAGCCGGCCTGGTAGCTGAGCATGGCGCCGAGGGTGGCCATCAGCGCGGTCATGACGGCGATGCGGCTGGCGAAACTGTCACCACGGGCGTGGGCATGTTCGGTGGTGTGTTCGAGGTGTTTTTCGTGGGGGCTGGGGACTTCGAAGGCTTCGGACATGGGGGCGCGCCGGTGAACGGACTGAGGGAGTCTGATTCTTCACCAGAGAAGCTGTCTCAATCCTGTACGTAACGCTGCAAACCCTGCACCAGGGCATCGAACATCACTCGGCAGCGCGGGCTGTTGCGCAGGTCTTCGTGCATGGTGACCCAGGTGTCCATCTTGAACGCAAAGGCATTTGGCAGAACGCGTTGCAGGCGTGGGTCGCGCTTGGCCAGTTGCACCTGGCAGCCGCCAATGCCGGCACCGGCGCGAATCAGCGCCAGTTGTGCCAGGTCGCTGTCGCTGCTGAGGGCAAACGCGCTGCGCTCGAAGCCAGGAATAGCCAGGCTGCGGATAAACGCGGTTTCCTGGTCGAAGCCGATCACCGAGTGCGCCGCCAGTTCTTGCAGTTGCTGCGGGATACCGTGCTGTTGCAGGTAGTCGTCGCGGGCGTGCAAACCCACTTCGATCAGGCCGATACGCCGTGCCAGCAGTTGTTCCTGGCTCGGGCGGACCATGCGCACGGCGATGTCGGCTTCCAGTTGCAGCAGGTCGCTCAGGCGGTTGGTCAGGATCAGTTCGACCTTGAGATGGGGTTGTTGCTGGCGCAATTGGCTGAGGATCGGCGGCAGTACCTCAACGCCGACCACTTCACTGGCAGACACCCGCACGACGCCGCGTACTTCATCGCCTTGTGACGAGGCGGCGCGCTCGAGGGCGGCGGCGGTACGCGCCATGGTTTCGGCGTGGGCGCGCAGCGTGTGGGCGACCGCCGTCGGCAACAAACCGGTCGGTGAGCGGGTAAACAGCACAACGCCCAGCGCCGTTTCCAGGGCGGCAATATGCCGACCGACCGTGGGCTGCGTGATGCCGAGCTGCCGTGCGGCCCCCGACAACGAGCCCTCCTTGAGTACACCGAGGAAGGTTCGGTAAAGCTCCCAACCGATAGTCAATGCCATGCATAAATGTATAGCGGCTGGATGCTCTTGGGTAATTTATCTATAGCGTGCCGGCGTTCAGGATGACCCCATTAACTCAGTGCGGGAGGCAGGGCATGGACAAGGTATTGGTACTCGGCGCGACCGGTGGGATCGGCGGTGAAGTGGCACGCCAGTTATTCGCCAAAGGGTGGCAGGTCATAGCGCTGACGCGGGAGGTGGACAAGGCCCGTCGCCACAGCCGCAATTTCACCTGGGTACAGGGTGATGCGATGAACCGTTCGGATGTGCTCGCGGCGGCCAAAGGGTGTTCTGTGATCGTGCATGGAGTGAACCCGCCCGGTTATCGCCGCTGGGCCGAGTTGGTGTTGCCGATGCTGGATAACAGCATTGCCGCGGCGATCGCAGAAGGGGCGACCATTGTGTTGCCGGGCACCGTCTATAACTATGGGCCGGATGTTTTCTCACGGGTTGGCGAAGATTCGCCCCAGCACCCGCACACGCGCAAAGGTGCGATTCGCGTCGAGATGGAGCGGCACCTGCTGGACGCATCGCGTAACGGTGCGCGGGTGCTGATTGTGCGGGCCGGGGATTTTTTCGGCCCCAGGGCGGCCAACAGCTGGTTTTCCCAAGGCCTGGTCAAACCGGGCAAACCGGTGGCCACGGTAAGTTACCCCGGCGCGCCGGGTATGGCGCACCAGTGGGCCTACCTGCCGGATGTGGCACGCACGATGGTCCAGTTGCTGGAGCGTCGCGATCGCCTGGAACCGTTTGCGCGTTTTCATATGGTCGGGTATGTGGACACCGATGGCACCCAGATGGTTGAGGCCATCCGCCGAGTCGTCCAACGCAGGACGGGCACCACACCCCGCGTGGGCGCGTTCCCCTGGTGGCTGCTGAAGCTGGTTGCGCCTTTTGTCGTCACCTTCCGCGAACTGCAGGAGATGCGTTACCTGTGGCAAACCCCGCTGCTCCTGGACAATTGTCGGCTCCTGCAAGCCCTGGGCAGTGAACCCCATACGCCGCTGGATGAGGCGGTGGAGGCCACGCTGGTCGGCATGGGCAACCTGGCTACTGCGGCAAACCCCGCGGCTGCCTGATCAAGCGTACATACACCGCGATATTGATCGCCAGCACCAACCCGCCCAGGCCCAGTTGGATCTGTGGCGTCAGCCCGGCCGGGTAGATCAGCGTGAGGATGTAATGCTCGATAAACCCACCGCCATAACCGTCCTGCCCGGCGAGGTGGCGAAACAGGTTTTCCCAGCGGGTCAGCGGGCAGGGCAGGTGGAACACTTCGACCGCCACGCCCCACGCAGCGGCGGGCAGGTGCAGCCAGATAACCGGGCGCCATTTCAGCGCCAGCAGCCCACCAAACAGTACGAACAGGATGAAACACAGGTGGAACAGCACGAGGCTGTCTGCGGCTAGACGATAGAGCATTGCGCGCGCATCGAAAGGAGGGGGAGCACAGTCTAAAGGGTTGCTAGCGGGCAAGCGTGGCCGTTATTGTGCTGAATCCTTTTAGTCCTTCCTCCAGGGTTTTGTTGTGATGAATGCACCGCGTACCGCAGTCGGTCCGATCAAGGCCGTGATTTTTGATATGGACGGGTTATTGCTGGATACGGAAGGCATCTACACCGAAGTCACGCAGATCATCGCTGAACGCTACGGCCGAACCTACGACTGGGGCATCAAGCAGCATATCATCGGGCGCGGCGCCCAGGATTTGGCCGACTATGTGGTCAAGGCGCTGGACCTGCCGATTACCCCGGCTGAATTCCTCGAGATTCGCGAGCCTTTGATGAGCGAGCGCTTTCCCAAGGCCTTGGGCATGCCCGGCGCCGAGGCGCTGGTGCGGCACTTGAAGGCGCACAACATACCGATTGCCGTGGGCACCAGTTCGTCGCGCAATTCGTTTGGCCACAAGACCACCCTGCACCGCGAGTGGTTTGGTTTGTTCGACACCATCGTCACCGCTGACGACCCGGAAGTCGGCGCCGCCAAGCCTGCGCCGGACATCTTCCTCACCGCCGCGCGCCGCCTGGGCGTTGCGCCCGAAGATTGCCTGGTGTTCGAAGACTCGCCGTTTGGTGTGACGGCGGCGAAGGCCGCCCATATGACCGCCATCGCCGTACCCGATGAGGCCATGGCCGACAGTAAGTACCAGCATGCCGACCAGATCATCCGCAAGCTTGCGGACTTCGACCTGGCGGCCTATGGCCTGCCGCCCATCTCCTGAACCAACAAGGTCAACCTGTGGGAGGGGGCAAGCCGCTCCCACATTGCTTAAGCGCTGAACCCACCGTCGATAGTCAGGCTGGCACCGGTGATATACCCCGCTTCCGGCCCGGCCAGATACGCCACAAAACTGGCAATCTCTTCCACATGCCCGTAACGCCCCACCGCCATTAGCCCGATCAGGCTCTCGGCAAAATCGCTGTTTGCCGGGTTCATGTCCGTGTCCACCGGCCCAGGCTGCACGTTATTGATCGTGATGCCACGCGGCCCAAGATCCCGCGCCAGGCCCTTGGTCAAACCGACCAGCGCCGCCTTGCTCATTGCGTACGGGCCACCACCGCCAAACGGCATACGTTCGGCATTGGTGCTGCCGATGTTGATCACCCGGCCACCTTCACCCATATGCTTGGCGGCTTCCTGGGTGGCGATAAACACGCTGCGTACGTTGATCGCCAGGGTCTGGTCGAAGTCTTCCAGCTTGAAGTCTTCCAGCGGTGCGATGGCCAGCACGCCGGCGTTATTCACCAGGATGTCCAGGCGGCCGAAGGCTTCCACGGTGGCGTTGACCGCGTTGCGGATCGCAGTGGCATCGGCGCTGTCGGCGTGAATCGCCAGGGCTTTGCCGCCTTCGCTGATCACGCTGTGCTGCAGGGCTTCAGCCTTGGCGGCCGAGCTGACGTAGGTAAAGGCAACGGCTGCACCCTGGGCGGCCAGGCGCTTGACGATGGCGGCGCCGATGCCGCGGGAACCGCCTTGAATCAAGGCGACTTTGCCGCTGAGGTTGTGTGTGGTCATGTCGATCTCCTGGTCATTCAAGGCGCAATGCCCTGTTGTTGGAGCCGAGTATCGACCTCGCTCGCCGCTGCCGGTAGACCGTGATTGCTATAGTCTGTGTAAACCAAAAGTTTAGAGTGGGGCGACATGGAAAGCTTTGGCAGTATCGAATGCTTTGTGCGCAGTGCTGAAGGTGGCAGCTTTGCCGAGGCCGCCCGGCACCTGAGCCTGACCCCGGCGGCGGTCGGCAAAAGCGTCGCCAAGCTCGAAGCGCGCCTCGGCGTGCGGCTGTTCCAGCGCAGCACCCGGCGCCTGGCCCTGACCGAAGCCGGCAAGCTGTTCCTGGCCGAAGTCAGCGGCAGCCTCACCACCATCCAGAATGCCGTGGCTAACCTGGCCAGCGCCGAAGGGCGGCCGGTGGGCACGCTCAAGGTCAGCATGGGCACCGTGTTTGGCAATCGCTATGTGGTGCCGTTGCTGGGGGCGTTCATGGCGCGCTTTCCGGATATCAGCCCGGACTGGCATTTCGACAACCGCCAGGTTGACCTGATCGGCCAGGGCTTCGATGCCGCCATCGGTGGCGGTTTTGAGCTGCCTCAAGGGGTGGTGGCGCGCAAGCTGGCGCCGGCGCATCGGGTGCTGGTGGCCTCGCCGGGTTACCTGGCGCAACGCCCGCCGGTGCGCGAGCCCGAAGACTTGTCGCGCTGCAAGGGCATTCTGATCCGCTCGCCGCAAACCGGGCGTATCCGGTCCTGGCAATTGACCAGTGTCGAGCGTGAACACCGCCCGCTGGTGCTCAAGCCCGGCATGACCATGAGCGACTCCGAAGCCGCCTGCTGTGCCAGCGCCCAGGGCCTGGGGATTGCGCTGGTGAGCATGCCCATGGCCGTGCCGTTCCTCGACAGTGGCGCGGTGGTGCGCGTGTTGCCCGGCTGGTGTGTCGACGACGGCAATATTTCCATCTACTACGCCGAGCACAAACTGCTGCCCGGCAAGACCCGGGCATTTGTGGATTTCATCATCGAGCAGTTTGCCGAGAGGAAGCTGGGCCAGAGGTTCAGCGCAATCTGAAACCAGGTGCCGGTCAGCGGCCGAACCGAGTCGGCCAGCCAATTACCTGCTTCGGCCGTGGCGTCGCGTAAGTGCGGATCTTCGACGTCGACAACCCCAGCCGCACCAGGGATTCGGCAATGGTCACCGCCGCCGTCACCCCATCCACCACCGGCACGCCGGTGCGCTGGCGAATCTGCTCATCCAGCCCGGCCATGCCGCCGCAACCCAGGCAGATCACTTCGGCCTTGTCCTCGCGGATGGCCAGTTCCGCCTGGCGCACGATGGCTTCCATGGCGGCCAGCGGGTCTTCTTCCAGCTCCAGCACCGCCATGCCGCTGGCGCGCACCGAGGCGCAGCGCTGGTACAGGCCGGCGAGTTTCAGGCGGTCTTCGATCAGCGGCACGGTGCGGTCCAGGGTGGTGACCACGGAGTAGGCGTGGCCCAGGAACATTGCGGTGCTGGCTGCTGCTTCGGTGATGTCCACCACCGGCACATTCAGCAATTCCTGCAAGCCTTCCCGGCCGTGCTCGCCGTAGCCGGCCTGGATCACCGCATCGAAGGGTTGGTCGTAGGCCATCACCCGGTCCATCACGGCGATGGCGGCCAGGTAGCTTTCAAAGTTGCCCTCCACTGACTCCGCGCCGAAGTAGGGCGTGAGCCCGACAATCTCGGTGCCCGGCGAGGCCACGGACCGCGCCTGTTGAGCGATGGTTTCAGTGATGGATTCGGTGGTGTTGACGTTGACCACGAGGATACGCATGGAAGGTCCTTACTCAGTGACTGACGTTATCGACGGCAATGCTTTCGCCGCTGACATCGGCGTAGAACGGCTGGCGCTTGGCGATCAGCAGGTACAGCAACCCTGCAATACCGGCGCCAAACAACCAGGAAAACGGTGAGACGCTGGCAAATCCGGGCAACAGCGCCAGCAGGATGGCGATCACGGCTGCAGGAATAAACGCCGCCACGGCACGCATATTCACCCCACGGCTGTAGTAATAAACGCCATTCGGGTTTTCGCTATACAGCTGCGGCACGTCTACCTGGCTTTTACGAATCAGCCAGTAATCGACCATGATCACCCCGTACAGCGGCCCCAGCAGCGCGCCCAGGCCGGAGAGGAAATACACGATCACCAGCGGGCTGTTGTAGAGGTTCCACGGCAGGATCAGCACCGCCACGGTGGCGCTGATCAAGCCGGCGCGGCGGAAGTTCAGGTATTTGGGTGCCAGGTTGCTCAGCACAAAGGCCGGCGCGACGAAGTTGGCCATGATGTTCACCGCCACGGTGACGATCAGGAACGCCAGGCAGCCCAGCACGAGAAAGAAGGTATTGGGAATGGCTGCAATGATTTCAGTCGGGCTTTCGATCACCCGGCCATTGAGCTGGAATTGCCCGCCGCACAGCAGCACGGTGATGGCGGCGAACACCAGGATATTCACCGGCAGGCCCCAGAAGTTGCCGACGAGGATGGTCTTGCGGCACGGCGATGAGCGCGCGAAGTCGCAGAAGTTGAGGATCAGCGTGCCATAGATCGCCAGCCACAACGCGCCACCGGCAAAGATATTGCGCCACATCTCGCCGCCGCTCAGCGGTTCGCGGATCGACCAGGCGATGTGGCCACCGGCCTGGAAGTACATCCAGCCGGCCAGCGCTGCCACCGTCAGCAGAATCACCGGTCCGGCGAAGCCTTCATAGCGGCGCACCATCTCCATGCCATAGGCCAGGATCACCAGTTGCACGAACCAGATCGCCACGAAACAGGCCCAACCCAGGGTCGATAATCCCAGGATCGAGTTGTGGTCATAGTCGGCAAAGCCCGGATGAATCGCCGTCAACAGTACGCGGAACACCACCGACGCCAGGTACGTCTGGATACCGAACCAGGCAATCGCGATTACCGCGCGGATCAACGCCGGGATCTGCGCACCGTGAATGCCGAAGCTGATGCGGCTGATCACCGGAAACGGCACGCCGGTCTTCTGGCCCATATACCCCGACAGGTTCATGAAGAAGTACACCAGCGCCGCGCCGATGCCCAGGGACAACAGGATCTGCCAGCCGCCCAGGCCCAGCGCATAGAGGCCGATGGCGAACGAATAGTTGGCGATGTTGTGCACGTCATTGGTCCACAGCGCGAAGATGCTGTAGCGCCCCCAACGTCGGCCTTCGACCTTGGTGGGCGCCAGGTCCTTGTTGTGCAGGCGCGGGCTGAGCACCAGGGGGCCGGGGCTTGTGGCGTCCGGGTTCAGGGCGGAGGAGGGCAGATCCAGTGCGATGTTATTCGAGAGGCTTGTACGCATTCCGGCAGGCTCCAGCACATCTGCCGGGGCGCTGCAGATGGCAAAGTGTATGTAGGTTTTGTATTTATTGTATACAAAGCGTATTTCACCTTAAGCCACATGCGTGCCAGCTTTGGATCTATGAAAGTCCTGGGTAATTTCGTTTTTATAGGTTGGTTAAATAACTGGCTGAATTTGAAGAAATATAAATTGACCGATTGAACAGCTATTTATTTTTTCGCTGTCAGCCTGTGATTCGCCAGGCCAATCGAGGGGAGGGGAGAGGTGTTACGTTATGGTGCGGCTGAAGAGAAATTGCACACATAAATGGCACCGATGGTTACATCTATGTGTACATCTCTAACATTCAACACAAGACAAAATGTGGGAGGGGGGCAAGTCGAATCGTCGCCCCGCCCCTCCACATTTTCTAATCGCGTCCGCCCTTAGGCCTTGCTGATGATATTCCCGGCATGCAGCCCGCATTCCTTCTGCGTGGCTTCCTCCCACCACCAACGACCTTCGCGCTCGTGCTGGTTCGGCAGCACGGGCCGGGTGCACGGCTCACAGCCGATGCTGATAAAGCCGCGCTCATGCAGGCTGTTGTACGGCAGCTCCAGCATGCGGATGTAACCCCAGATCTCCTCGCTGGTCATCTGCGCCAGCGGGTTGAACTTGTACAGGGTGCGTTCCGGGGTGGAGAAGGCCGTGTCGATTTCCAGCGCCGCCACCTGGCTGCGGGTGCCGGGGCTCTGGTCGCGGCGCTGGCCGGTGGCCCAGGCGCTGACGCCGGAAAGCTTGCGGCGCAGCGGTTCGATCTTGCGCACGCCGCAGCATTCGCCATGGCCGTCCTTGTAGAAGCTGAACAGGCCTTTTTCCTTGACGAAGGGTTCCAGCTTGCTCTGGTCCGGCGAGATCAGTTCGATATCGATCTTGTAGAAGTCGCGCACCTGCTCGATAAACCGGTAGGTCTCCGGGTGCAGGCGGCCGGTGTCGAGGCTGAACACCTTGACGTTCTTGTTCAGCTTCCAGGCCATGTCCACCAGCACCACATCCTCGGCGCCGCTGAAGGAAATCCACAGGTCATCACCGAACTGGCTGAACGCCAGCTTGAGAATGTCCTGGGCAGACTTGTTGGCATAAGTCGTGGCGAGTTCAACGACGTCGAAGGCTTGGTTCATCAGGACGGTTCCTACAGTTCAATGGCGCTGAGCGCTCTATAGGGGAGCGATGGTATCAAAATCCGCCTTGCGTTGCGGCGGCGGGCTTGAATCGCTAGAGTTCGGCAGTCCTTTTGCTCGCTCAACTAACAACATCTAATGGGAGTGTCTTGTGGAAATTGCCTGTCTCGACCTGGAAGGGGTGCTGGTGCCGGAAATCTGGATCGCCTTCGCCGAAAAAACCGGTATTGAATCTCTGCGGGCCACCACTCGGGACATTCCCGACTACGACGTGCTGATGAAGCAGCGCCTGCGCATCCTCGACGAACACGGGCTCAAGCTCGCCGACATCCAGGAAGTGATCGCCACCCTCAAGCCGTTGGACGGCGCCATCGAGTTCGTCAACTGGCTGCGCGAGCGCTTCCAGGTGGTGATCCTGTCCGACACCTTCTACGAATTCTCCCAGCCGCTGATGCGCCAGTTGGGTTTCCCGACCTTGTTGTGCCACCGTCTCATCACCGACGAAAACGACCGCGTGGTCAGCTATCAACTGCGCCAGAAAGACCCCAAGCGCCAGTCGGTATTGGCGTTCAAGACCCTCTACTACCGCGTGATCGCCGCGGGCGACTCCTACAACGACACCACCATGTTGGGCGAGGCCGACCGTGGGATTCTGTTCCATGCGCCGGACAATGTGATTCGAGAGTTCCCGCAATTCCCGGCGGTGCATACGTTTGAGGATTTGAAGAAAGAGTTCATCAGGGCGTCGAATCGGCCGTTGAGCCTGTAATTTCTTTCGGTCCGGCTGAGGGCCCTATCGGGGGCTTGCTCCCGATGGGGAAAGTAGCGCCACTACCCATGTTTCTGTCAGCTCCCTGCAAGCAACCGCTCATAAGGAATACTCAAGCCTTCATGCAGCCGCTTGATCATCGACAGGCTCAGCTTTCGCTTGTGGTTCAGCACCTCTGACACCCGTCCGCTGGTGCCGATAAATGGCTCCAGGTCGCGGGCAGTCATGCCCAGTTGCTCCATGCGAAATTTAATGGCTTCCACCGGATCGGAAGGTGGCATTGGGTAATGTTCGGCTTCGTACTTCTCAATGAGTACTGCAAGAATTTCCAGCTCATCGCCTTCAGTCGAGCCGATGTCCGCTCCCCAGAGCTGCTGTACCCGCGCGAGTGCAGCAGTGAGGTCTTCCTGGGAGTGTATGGGTTTGATGTTCATTGCACGGTCTCCGCGTTGATCTGGTCGTACTGCCCATGAGTCCCTACGAACCGTATGAACCCAAGCTGTCGCTGGTAATCGATCGCCATGATCACTCGATATTTGTTGCCGCCCACGTTGAATACAACCCTGCCACCTTTGAGAATGCTCGCGGTCCTGAGCGCTGCCTTGAGTGCTTGTGGCGTCGGGTAAATGGCCTTTTCCATATGGCGATACAGTTCTATAAGCGGTGCCTTTGCATCGATATAGGCGGGTTGGCTTTCCCAGAATATTCGTAAGGTCGAGAGGGCGATTATCCGCATCGCTGCAACCTCCCAATTTGGGAGATGATAGGCGCGGTTGAGAGGGGGCGCAATCTCGGAAATATTTCCTGACGGGTAGGCAGTCGCTTCATGTGATCCTTCACAGACGGCGGGTGGACGGTTGAAGCCGGACGCTATCTTCCGACGTTCAACTACGTCTACTGCGGTTCTGATTCAGGTTTTTTCTACTGCTCGGCGCTGCGTCTGAGAACCAGGAAGGCACTGTGCGCTACAGGCTTTCCAGCGTTTGTAACAACACCCGCACCTTCGTCAGCGACTCCTGGTACTCCGCCTCCCACTGCGAATCCGCGACAATCCCGCCGCCGCCCCAGCAACACACCTGTCCCTCCTTGACCAGCAAACTGCGAATGGCGATGGAGCTGTCCATCTCACCGCGTACGTCCAGGTACACCAGCGAACCGCAGTACAGCCCACGGCGTGTGGGCTCCAGTTCGTCGATGATCTGCATCGCGCGAATCTTCGGCGCGCCGGTGATCGAGCCGCCGGGGAAGCTGCCGGCGATCAGGTCGAGGGCGTCTTTATCGTCGGCCAACTCGCCGGTCACGCTGCTGACCAGGTGGTGCACATTGGGGTAGCTTTCCAGACTGAACAATTCCGGTACATTGACCGAGCCGGTGCGGCACGTGCGGCCGAGGTCGTTGCGCAGCAGGTCGACGATCATCAGGTTCTCGGCGCGGTCCTTGGGGCTGGCCAGCAGTTCGGCGGCATTCGCCGCGTCTTCTTCCGGCGTAAGGCCGCGGGGGCGGGTGCCTTTGATCGGGCGGGTCTCGACGTGGCGCTCGCTGATGCGCACGAAACGCTCCGGCGACAGGCTCAGCACCGCGCCGTCGTCCGGCAGGTGCTGGAACCCGGAAAACGGCGTCGGGCAGGCTTCGCGCAACGCGCAGTAGGCGGCCCAGGGATCGCCCAGGCACGGCGCGCGGAAACGCTGGGCGAAGTTGACCTGGTAGCAGTCGCCCGCCTGGATGTAATCCTGGATCCGCACGATGGCCAGGCGGTAGGCCTCGGCAGTGAGGTCGGGCGCCATCGGGCCCAGGAGTTTGAACGTCGCAGAGGTGTCGACCGCCCCATGGCCGAACAACGCGATCAGCCGTTGCCGTTCGCTGTCTGCCAGTGAAGGGTGAAACACCAGTTGGCTGCTCCGGGCCTGGTGGTCACTGATCAGCGCCCAGGCGTACAGCCCGAAGCGCGCGTCCGGCAGGTGCAGGTCATCCACCGCCAGGTGCGGCATGGGCTCCAGGTGCCGACCGAAGTCGTAGCTCAGGTAGCCGATCAAGCCACCGGCGAACGGCAACTGCAAACCGGCGGGGATTGCTGCTTCACCCAATCGCGTCAGGTTTTCTCGCAGGCGTTGCAGGAAAGCAGCGCCGCTTTCGTCAGGCGCTACCGTCAAGGTTGCTTCGGGCCAGGCGCTGAGCAGATCGTAACGCCCACGCTCGGCCGCCGGGCGGCCGCTGTCGAGCAGTACCGCGCCGGGAGCGTGGCGAATCGCCGCAAAATACTCGGCGGGGTTGGCCCGGTAGGGCAATGGGTGTACGGAGCAGGTCGACATGCGGGGTTGGATCAGCCAATGGCGCGGGGGAGAGGGATTGTAGTCCCCCGTAGGATTTGCTCCTAGGGGGATGTCGGGGATAGACAGTTCGAAGACCGGATCAGCCTTCCACGGGCGGAATATGCCCGAACATCTCCTGCACGAACTTCACCCGCTCTTCCGGGGTTTCCGTCACGCCGGCGGCTTTCAGTTCTTCCAGTCGCGCCTCCACCGCATGGGTGCGCAAGGTCAGGCCGCAGTCGTTGGCGATCTGGATATTCAGCCCCGGCCGCGCATTCAGCTCCAGGATCAGGGGGCCCTTTTCCTGGTCGAGTACCATGTCCACGCCGATATACCCCAGCCCGCACAGCTCGTAGCAGCCGGCCGCGAGCTTCATGAACCCGTCCCAGTTGGGCAGTTGCACACCGTCCACCGCGTTGGTGGTGTCGGGGTGCTTGGTGATGATGTTGTTCAGCCAGGTACCGCGCAGGGTCAGGCCGGTGGCGAGGTCGACGCCCACGCCGATCGCGCCCTGGTGCAGGTTGGCCTTGCCGCCCGACTGGCGGGTCGGCAAGCGCAGCATCGCCATCACCGGGTAGCCCATCAGCACGATGATGCGGATATCCGGTACGCCTTCGTAGCTGATGCTCTTGAAGATCTGGTCAGGCACCACGCGGTACTCGATCAGCGCACGGTCGCGGTGTCCACCCAGGGAGTACAGGCCGGTGAGGATGCTGGAAATCTGGTGCTCGATCTCTTCATGGCTGATGATCTTGCCCGACACCGTGCGGTAGCGCCCCTCGAAACGGTCCGCCACCACCAGGATGCCGTCGCCGCCGGCACCCTGGGCCGGCTTGATCACGAAGTCGCTGCGCCCGCCAATGATCTCGTCGAGCTTGTCGATTTCCTTCTCGGTGGAGATCACCCCGTACATTTCCGGCACATGGATGCCGGCGGCGATGGCCCGCTCCTTGGTGATGATCTTGTCATCCACGATCGGGTACAGGCTGCGCTTGTTGTACTTGAGCACGTAGTCGGCATTGCGCCGGTTGATGCCCATGATCCCCCGCGCTTCCAGGGCCTTCCAGGTCTTCCAGAAGCCGAACATTACGAGTCAGCCTTGAGGAAGGCCTTGAAGCGCACCAGCTCGGTCAGGCGGTAGCCACGATAGCGGCCCATTGCCAGCATGAAGCCCACCAGGATCAGCAGGATCGCCGGGAAGGTGAAGACGAAGTAGATCAGCTCCGGCACGCTCATGATGATGTGCGCCAGGGACGCGGCGAACAGCGTACCAATCGCGACTTTCATGGCATGGCTGGCGCCGCGCTCTTCCCAGGTGATCGACAGGCGTTCGATGGTCATGGTCAGGATCACCATCGGGAACAGCGCCACCGACAGCCCGCGCTCCAGCCCCAGCTTGTGGCTGAACAGGCTGATGGCGGCGATCAATACCACCACGAAGGTCAGCACTACCGACAACCTCGGCAGCATCTGCAGCTTCAGATGTTCCAGGTACGACCTGAGTGACAGGCCGAGTGCCGTGATAATCGTAAACAGCACAATCCCGAAGCCCAGCTGCGTCTCGCGGAACGCCAGGGCAATCAGTACCGGGGTAAAGGTGCCGAGGGTCTGCAGGCCGATCAGGTTGCGCAGGATCAGGATCACCAGCACCCCAATCGGGATCATCACCATGATCATGAAGGTCTGCTGGGTTTGCAGCGGCAGGCCGTACAGCGAGTATTCGAGGAAGTTGGCGTCGGTGTTCTCGTCGGTCAGCTTGGCCAGGCGAATGGCGTTCATTTCGCTGTTATTGAGGCTGAAGGTGACCATGGCTTTCTTGCCGCCATCGACGGTGATCAGGTTTTCATCGCCGGTCCACCACAGCAGGCGGTCGGCGGGCAGGCCCTGTTCGCCGGTTTCCGGGTTGAAGTACAGCCAGTCGTTGCCATTGAAGCTGCGCAGCCACAGTTCCGGGGGCTGCGGCTGGTCGGCCACCAGGCGGATGGTGTGGACCTTTTCCACCGGCACGTGGGCGATGGACAGCAGCAGCTCGACGATCTTGGCCTTGTGCGGCGTCGACGGGTCGCCGGCCAGCAACAGCTTCACGTTGTCGTCGTTGAGGTTGTTGGTGCGCTTGATGGCTTCGGTGATAAAGGTCTCGACGTCGGCCGAATGCTGGCGGATCGGCGCCAGCAGGGCTTCGGCGGCGATTTTCTCCGGGCCTTCCACGGCAATGCTGTCGCGGAAGGTCGGGCCCTTGATCTTGGTTTTTTCGCCGCTGTAGCGCTTGGTCAGCACCAGGCGGTAATACAGGGTCTGGTTGCCCTTGGCGCGGCGTGCTGACCAAGTGACCTTGCGGTTGCCGTCGATGCGGTTGACGCTCACCCCGTAGTTATTCGAGATAAAGCTCTCATTAAGACTGACGAAGTCGCGGCTCAAGGGCGGCACGAACATCTGGATCTTCACCGGGTCCTTGGGGTTGGCGACGAACTCGACCTTGGCGTCGATGTTCCACAAATCGTCGGTGGCGTCCTCGGTGACGGGAATGCCCAGCACGAAGATCTGGTAGGCGGTGACCGAAATACCCAACACCACCAGGATGGCGATCAGGATTCTCAGGTGCAGGGTTAGAGCGCGCATTCGGTTTACTCGGCGGTATGAGCGTCGGCGGCGCAGGCAGGTTTGCCTGCTGCGTATTTAAGACTGGGGTCGACCAGCGCATCAAAGCGCTTGAGCGCTTCGGAGCCGATCAGCAGCGGGTATTGGAAAGCGCTGCGGTCAGTCAAGTTCACTTCAATGCTGCGTAAAGCGGTGCCCATGCAGATATCCAGGGCAATCACAGGACGGGCGGTGTAGTTCTTGTCCTCATCGGGGTCGTAGTCACCGGCGCGACGCTTGATTTTGCTGACGCGGGCCAGGGGCCGTTCGATGGGATGGGAATGGGCGGTGTCGATGGCCAGGTAGAAGCGCACCCAGGATTCGCCGTTGCGCTTGAAACGCTTGATGTCACGGGCGCTGAGGGAAGCGGTCTTGGCGCCGGTGTCGAGCTTGGCGGCTACTTCCAGGTCGATGCCGGCCAATTGCGCGTATTCATTGAGGCCATACACGGTCTTCTCGGCGGCAGCGCCAAGGCTCGGTATGGACAATAGGCAAAACAACAGGGGGAAGGGCTTGAGTCTCATAGATCCTGAGGCGGTGCAGTGCGATGTTCAATTCAAGGCGACTGGCATTGCTGCGCAAGCTCCCTTCGTGCGCCGTTTCATCAAGTGATGTCAGGCAAATGCGGCGGGCATTCTAACATGATGCTTTTCTGGCGCCAGCGCTGGCAGCCGGCCATGCCTTGAGGGGATACAGCCGGGATTATTAGACGATTGTCGACAATATCGATTTATTCTTTGACTGGCCGCGGTTTATTGGCTAGTTTTTGCCGCATTGCTTTCAAAGGTGTCGACAATATGCTGGGTCAATCAGAAGCTCCGATAATGGCGTCGGACGAATCCCAAACGATGTCCGAGAACGTCTTCCGACGCATCCAGGCAGCCATCGTTAAGGGTGAGATCGCTCCCGGCAGCAAGATTTCCGAGCCGGAACTGGCCCGCACCTACGGCATCAGCCGTGGCCCGCTGCGCGAGGCGATCCACCGCCTGGAAGGCCAGCGCCTGCTGGTGCGCGTGCCCCATGTGGGCGCCCGGGTCGTGTCCTTGAGCCACGCCGAGCTGGTTGAACTGTATGAAATCCGCGAGTCCCTGGAAGGCATGGCCTGTCGCCTGGCCGCCGAGCGCATGACCGACGCGGAAATCGAAGAATTGCGCCAGGTGTTGCACACCCATGAGCGCGACGCCGCGTTCCAGGCGGGTGTCGGCTATTACCAGCAGGAAGGCGACTTCGATTTTCATTACCGGATCATTCAAGGTGCGGGCAACCGCACGCTCACCCAGATGCTCTGCGGCGAGCTGTACCAGCTGGTGCGCATGTACCGCATCCAGTTCTCCGCCACCCCCAATCGTCCACGCCAGGCCTTTGCCGAGCATCACCGCATTCTTGATGCGATTGCCGATCGCGACGGTGAACTGGCCGAGTTGTTGATGCGCCGGCATATCGGTGCTTCCAAACGCAATATTGCCCGTCATTTCCCAGGCGGCGCCCCTGATAGAGGTGAGTCATGAGTTCGAACAATAAAAGCACCCCCGGCCAGCGTTTCCGTGACGCAGTCGCCAGCGAGCACCCCTTGCAGGTGGTCGGTGCGATCAACGCCAACCATGCGCTGCTGGCCAAGCGCGCCGGCTTCAAGGCGATCTACCTGTCGGGTGGCGGGGTGGCGGCCGGTTCCCTCGGCGTGCCGGACCTGGGCATCACCGGCCTGGATGACGTACTCACCGACGTGCGCCGTATCACCGACGTCTGCGACCTGCCGCTGCTGGTGGACGTGGACACCGGCTTCGGCTCCTCGGCGTTCAACGTCGCGCGCACGGTCAAATCAATGATCAAGTTCGGCGCCGCCGCCATCCATATCGAAGACCAGGTCGGCGCCAAGCGCTGCGGCCATCGTCCGAACAAAGAAATCGTGTCCCAGCAGGAAATGGTCGACCGCATCAAGGCCGCCGTGGACGCGCGCACCGATGACAGCTTCGTGATCATGGCGCGCACCGATGCCCTGGCCGTGGAGGGCCTGGAGTCCGCCCTGGAGCGTGCCGCCGCCTGCATCGAAGCCGGCGCCGACATGGTGTTCCCGGAAGCCATTACCGAGCTTGAGATGTACAAACTGTTCGCCGCCCGTGTGAAGGCGCCGATCCTGGCCAACATCACCGAGTTCGGCGCCACGCCGCTGTACACCACCGAACAGTTGAAATCTGCCGATGTTTCCATCGTGCTGTACCCGCTGTCGGCCTTCCGTGCCATGAACAAGGCCGCCGAGAACGTCTACACCGCGATCCGTCGCGACGGCACTCAACAGAACGTGATCGACACCATGCAAACCCGCATGGAGCTTTACGATCGCATCGACTACCACACCTTCGAGCAGAAGCTTGACGCGCTGTTCGCCGCGAAAAAGTGACGAACACGCCTCCCTGAATAACGACAAAATTGGAGAACAACCATGGCTGAAGCAAAAGTACTGAGTGGTGCCGGCCTGCGTGGCCAGGTCGCCGGGCAGACCGCACTGTCCACCGTGGGCCAAGCCGGAGCCGGCTTGACTTATCGTGGCTACGACGTGCGCGAACTGGCTGCCGATGCACAGTTTGAAGAGGTCGCTTATCTGCTGCTGTACGGCGAACTGCCGACCCAGGCCGAACTGGCTGCCTACAGCGCCAAGCTGAGCAAATTGCGCGATCTGCCGCAGGCGCTGAAAGAAGTGCTCGAACGCATCCCCGCCGACGCCCACCCGATGGATGTGATGCGCACCGGTTGCTCGTTCCTCGGCAATATCGAGCCGGAAAAAGACTTCAGCGTGCAACGCGACGTGACCGACCGCCTGCTCGCCGCGTTCCCGGCGATCATGTGCTACTGGTACCGCTTCAGCCATGACGGCAAGCGCATCGACTGCGTGACCGACGAGCCGAGCATCGGCGGCCACTTCCTGCACCTGCTGCATGGCAAGAAGCCGAGCGAACTGCATGAAAAAGTCATGAACGTGTCGTTGATCCTCTACGCCGAGCACGAGTTCAACGCCTCGACCTTCACCGCGCGGGTGTGTGCCTCGACCCTGTCCGACCTGTATTCCTGCGTCACCGCCGCCATCGGCTCCCTGCGCGGCCCTCTGCACGGCGGTGCCAACGAAGCGGCGATGGAAATGATCGAGCGTTTCGGTTCGGCAGAGGAAGCTGTCGAAGGCACCCTCGGCATGCTGGCTCGCAAGGACAAGATCATGGGCTTCGGCCACGCGATCTACAAAGACAACGACCCGCGTAATGAAGTGATCAAGGGCTGGTCGAAAAAGCTCGCCGACGAAGTGGGCGACACCGTGCTGTTCCCGGTCTCCGAGGCCATCGACAAGACCATGTGGGAACAGAAAAAACTGTTCCCCAACGCCGATTTCTACCATGCCTCGGCGTACCACTTCATGGGCATCCCGACCAAGCTGTTCACGCCGATCTTCGTCTGCTCGCGGCTTACAGGCTGGGCGGCCCACGTATTTGAGCAGCGCGCCAACAACCGCATCATCCGTCCAAGCGCCGAGTACACCGGCGTCGAACAGCGCAAGTTCGTGCCAATCGAACGTCGCTGAAGACCGACGATCCCTGGACTGGAAGGAGGTCAAAGTGTGGGAGGGGGCTTGCCCCCGATAGCGGTGTGTCATTCAGACCTATAGCAACTGATACACCGCCATCGGGGGCAAGTCGAATCGTCGCACCGCCCCTCCCACATTTGGATCGCATTTCAATTCCGGATCGGCCCAGGTCTTCCTTTTGCAATCACCGTGACCGAGTCCTGACGATGAACACTGAATTTCGCAAACCACTCCCCGGCAGCCGCCTGGATTACTTCGACGCCCGCGCGGCTGTCGATGCAATCAGCCCCGGCGCCTACGCTACCTTGCCCTACACCTCTCGTGTGCTCGCCGAGAACCTGGTGCGCCGCTGCGACCCGGCCACCCTCAACGCATCCCTGAGCCAGTTGATCGAACGCAAACGCGACCTCGACTTCCCCTGGTTCCCGGCCCGCGTGGTGTGCCACGACATTCTTGGCCAGACCGCCCTGGTCGACCTCGCCGGCCTGCGTGACGCCATCGCCCTGCAAGGCGGCGACCCGGCTCAGGTCAACCCGGTGGTCCCCACCCAGTTGATCGTCGATCACTCCCTGGCCGTCGAAGCCGGTGGTTTCGACCCGGACGCGTTCGAGAAAAACCGCGCCATCGAAGACCGTCGCAACGAAGACCGCTTCCACTTTATCGAGTGGACCAAAAAGGCCTTCAAGAATGTCGACGTGATCCCGCCGGGCAACGGCATCATGCACCAGATCAACCTGGAGAAAATGTCCCCGGTGGTCCAGGTGCGTAACGGTGTGGCCTTCCCGGATACCTGCGTCGGCACCGACAGCCATACCCCCCATGTCGATGCGTTGGGCGTGATCGCCATTGGCGTCGGCGGCCTTGAAGCCGAAAGCGTCATGCTCGGCCGCGCGTCGTGGATGCGCCTGCCGGAAAGCGTCGGTGTCGAATTGACCGGCCAGTTGCTGCCGGGCATCACCGCCACCGATATGGTGCTGGCCCTGACCGAGTTCCTGCGTCAACAGAAAGTGGTCGGCGCCTGGCTGGAGTTCTTCGGTGAAGGCGCGTCCAAACTGACCCTCGGCGACCGCGCGACCATCTCCAACATGGCCCCGGAATACGGCGCCACGGCGGCCATGTTTTATATCGACCAGCAGACCATCGCCTACCTGAAACTCACCGGCCGCGAAGACGAGCAAGTCGCCCTGGTCGAGCAGTACGCCCGTCATACCGGCCTGTGGGCGGATGACCTCAAAGGTGCGCAATACGAGCGTGGCCTCACCTTCGACCTGTCCAGCGTGGTGCGCAACATGGCTGGCCCGAGTAACCCGCACGCTCGCGTCGCCACCCGCGACCTGGCCGCCAAGGGCATCTCCGGCCAGTGGGATGAAGTGCCGGGGCAAATGCCCGACGGCGCGGTGATCATCGCCGCCATCACCAGCTGCACCAACACCAGTAACCCGCGCAACGTGATCGCCGCCGGGCTGCTGGCGCGCAACGCCAACAGGCTAGGGCTGACGCGCAAACCTTGGGTCAAGTCGTCCCTGGCGCCGGGTTCGAAAACCGTGGCCATGTACCTGGAAGACGCCGGCCTGGGCCATGAGCTGGAAAAGCTCGGCTTTGGCGTGGTGGCGTTTGCCTGCACCACCTGCAACGGTATGTCCGGTGCACTCGACCCGGCGATCCAGCAAGAGATCATCGACCGCGACCTGTACGCCACCGCCGTGCTCTCGGGCAACCGCAACTTCGACGGGCGTATCCACCCGTACGCCAAGCAGGCGTTCCTGGCTTCGCCGCCGCTGGTGGTGGCCTATGCGATTGCCGGCACCATCCGTTTCGATATCGAGAAGGACGTGCTCGGCCTCGACGCCGACGGCAAGGAAATCCGCCTGCAGGACATCTGGCCGAGCGACGAAGAGATCGACGCGGTGGTCAAGGCCTCGGTCAAGCCGGAGCAGTTCCGCGCGGTGTATATCCCGATGTTCGCGATCCACGAAGACACCGGCCCGAAAGTCGCGCCGCTGTACGACTGGCGCCCGCAGAGCACCTATATCCGCCGCCCACCGTACTGGGAAGGTGCGCTGGCCGGTGCGCGGCCGCTCAAGGGCATGCGCCCGCTGGCGGTGCTGCCGGACAACATCACTACCGATCACCTGTCGCCGTCCAACGCGATCATGCTCGACAGCGCCGCCGGCGAATACCTGGCGAAAATGGGCCTGCCGGAAGTCGACTTCAACTCCTACGCCACCCACCGTGGCGACCACCTGACCGCCCAGCGCGCGACGTTCGCCAACCCGAAACTGTTCAACGAAATGGTGCGGGAGAACGGCAAGGTCAAGCAGGGCTCCCTGGCGCGGATCGAGCCGGAAGGCCAGGTCACGCGGATGTGGGAAGCCATCGAAACCTACATGGAGCGCAAGCAGCCGCTGATCATCATTGCCGGCGCCGACTACGGCCAGGGCTCGTCCCGCGACTGGGCGGCCAAGGGCGTGCGCCTGGCGGGTGTGGAAGCGATTGCCGCCGAGGGTTTCGAGCGCATCCACCGCACCAACCTGGTGGGCATGGGCGTGTTGCCCCTGGAGTTCCTGCCGGGCACCGACCGTCACACCTTGCAGATTGATGGCAGCGAAACCTACGACGTGATCGGCCAACGCACCCCGCGTGCGCAACTGACGCTGGTGATCAACCGCAAGAGTGGCGAACGTGTCGAGGTGCCGGTGACGTGCCGCCTGGACACCGCCGAAGAAGTGTCGATCTACGAAGCCGGCGGCGTATTGCAACGGTTTGCCCAGGATTTCCTGGAATCGGCGACCACTGCCTGAAGAGGATGACCATGGCACACGCAGCGCAAATCAAGATCCCCGCCACCTATATGCGTGGCGGCACCAGCAAGGGCGTATTTTTCCGCCTCCAGGACCTGCCCGAGTCGGCGCAGGTGCCGGGAGCGGCGCGGGATGCCTTGCTGCTACGGGTGATCGGCAGCCCCGATCCCTACGACAAGCAAATCGACGGCATGGGCGGCGCCACATCGAGCACCAGCAAAACCGTGATCCTCGCCAAAAGCACCCGCGCCGATCATGACGTGGACTATCTGTTTGGCCAGGTCTCCATCGACAAACCCTTTGTCGACTGGAGTGGCAACTGCGGCAACCTGTCGGCGGCGGTGGGTTCGTTCGCCATCAGCGCCGGGCTGGTCGATGCGGCCCGCGTGCCCCATAACGGCGTGGCCGTGGTGCGGGTCTGGCAGGCCAATATCGGCAAGACCATCATCGCCCACGTGCCGATCACCGACGGGGCGGTGCAGGAAACCGGCGACTTCGAGCTGGACGGCGTGACCTTCCCGGCGGCCGAAGTGCAGCTGGAATTCATGGACCCGGCGGCGGAAGAAGAGGGCGGCGGCGGCTCGATGTTCCCCACCGGCAACCTGGTTGACGACCTGGAAGTGCCCGGCGTCGGCACCTTCAAGGCCACGCTGATCAACGCCGGCATCCCGACGATTTTCATCAACGCCGAAGACCTCGGTTACACCGGCACCGAGCTGCAAGGCGCGATCAACGGCGACCCCAAGGCCTTGGCGATGTTCGAGACCGTACGGGCCTATGGCGCGTTGCGCATGGGGCTGATCAAGCACCTCGACGAAGCGGCCCAGCGCCAGCACACGCCGAAGGTGGCGTTCGTGGCCAAGCCTGCCGACTACGTGGCGTCCAGTGGCAAGGCGATCAAGGCCGGCGATGTGGATTTGCTGGTGCGCGCCCTGTCCATGGGCAAGCTGCACCACGCGATGATGGGCACGGCGGCGGTGGCGATCGGCACGGCGGCGGCGATTTCCGGCACTTTGGTCAACCTCGCTGCAGGCGGCGTGGAGCGCAATGCCGTGCGCTTCGGGCATCCCTCCGGCACCTTGCGCGTGGGGGCTGAAGCCACCCAGGTGGACGGTGAGTGGGTGGTGAAGAAAGCCATCATGAGCCGCAGTGCGCGGGTGTTGATGGAAGGTTTCGTCCGCGTACCCGGCGACGCCTTCTAAAACCCTGCACAGATCCAATGTGGGAGGAGGCTTTTTGTAGGAGCGAGCAAGCTCGCTCCTACAAGAGGCGATGTGAACTGGCATCAGGGTAAGCCCTTCCCACAGAGGATCTCTATTCCAAAAGGCAGGCATCCAAGATCTGCTTCCCATAACCGTTAGCCCGAGGATTGACCCCACCCATTTTTGGAGATCCGCCATGAGCACCAACGTCGACCAGAACAACCGCCCCGACTACGACCAGGTTTTGCAGGACATCGCCGACTATGTCCTCAACTACCGGATCGAGTCCCAGGCCGCCTTGGACACCGCCCGTAACTGCCTGATGGACACCCTCGGTTGCGGCCTGCTGGCCCTGCGTTTTCCCGAGTGCACCAAGCACCTGGGACCGATGGTTGAAGGCACGGTGGTGCCGTTTGGCGCGCGGGTGCCGGGCACGTCGTTTCGTCTGGACCCGGTTAAGGCGGCCTGGGACATTGGCTGCATCGTGCGCTGGCTCGACTACAACGACACCTGGCTCGCCGCCGAGTGGGGGCATCCCTCGGATAACCTCGGCGGCATCCTCGCCGTGGCGGATCACCTGTCGCAAAAGCGTGTGGCCAATGGCGACGCGCCGCTGACCGTGCGCGCGGTGCTGGATGCGATGATCATGGCCCACGAAATCCAGGGTGTGATTGCCCTGGAAAACTCGTTCAACCGCGTTGGCCTCGACCATGTGCTGTTGGTGAAAGTCGCCTCCACGGCGGTTACCGCCAAGCTGATGGGCGCCAACCGTGAGCAATTGCTGTCGGCACTGTCTCACGCTTTCGTCGATGGCCAGGCCTTGCGCACTTATCGCCATGCGCCGAATGCCGGCTCGCGCAAATCCTGGGCGGCGGGGGATGCGTCGAGTCGCGGCGTGCGCCTGGCGGATATCGCCCTGCGCGGCGAAATGGGCATCCCCGGTGTGCTGAGCGCGCCGCAATGGGGCTTCTACGACGTGCTGTTCAGCCACACCAACAAAGACCTGGCGCTCAAGCCCGAGGACAAGCGTGCGTTCAGCCTGTCCCAGCCGTATGGCACCTACGTGATGGAAAACGTGTTGTTCAAGATCAGCTTCCCCGCCGAGTTCCACGCGCAGACCGCCTGTGAAGCCGCGGTGACCTTGCATCCGTTGGTCAAGGATCGCCTGCACGACGTCGAGCGCATCGTGATCACCACCCATGAGTCGGCGATTCGCATCATCTCCAAGGTCGGGCCACTGGCCAATGCGGCCGACCGCGACCATTGCCTGCAATACATGACCGCCGTGCCCCTGGCATTCGGCAACCTGGTGGCCGAGCACTACGAGGATGAATTTCACGCCGCTCACCCGATCATTGATCAGTTGCGCGACAAGATGGTCATCGTCGAAGACCCGAGCTACAGCCATGAATACCTGGAAGCCGACAAGCGTTCCATCGCCAATGCCGTGCAGGTGTTCTTCAAGGATGGCTCCAGCACCGAGCCAGTGGCGGTGGAATACCCGATCGGCCATCGCCGTCGTCGAGTGGAGGGCATTCCGTTGCTGGAAGACAAGTTCAAGGCCAACCTGGCCACGCGCTTTACCGCGCAACGCAGTGCCGAGATCTTTGCGTTGTGCACGGACCAGGCGAAGCTCGAGGCCACGCCGGTCAATCGCTTCGTGGACCTGTTCGTCATCTAGCAGGCGCCGCAAAAGCAAAAATGTGGGAGAGGCAAGCCCCCTCCCACAGTTGTTGCGTTCACTCAAACCGCAGAATCACCCGGCGGTTGTGCTTGCTCTTCTTCTCGATCTTCTCGCAGAACACCCGGCCGATTTCCTCGGTGTTGAGCACATGGGTACCGCCGCATGGCTGGATATCGATCCCGCCGATTTCAATCACCCGTACCGAACCCTGGATCACCGGCGGCGCAACCGCCTGGGTGCGGGTGATCTGCAGCAGGGTGGCGTACTCCGAAGCCGGCATCGACAGGGTCTTCACCTCGTGGGCCTGTTCGATCAGCGCATTGAGCTCACGGGTGATGCTGTCCTTGTCGAGGGTCATTTCCGGCAGGTCGAAATCCAGGCGGCCTTTGTCGGCACTGATGCTGCAACCGGTCACTGGTGCGTCGATGAGCGAGCACAGCAGGTGCAGGCAGGTGTGCATTTTCATGTGCTGGTAGCGCCGCTCCCAATCCAGGCCGGCGTTCACCATCACGCCGGCGACCAGTTGCTCCGGGCAGTGTTCCACCTGGTGCCAGATGATCGAACGCAGCACCGGGTCGCGCACCGTGCCGGTCACGTCGACCCGGGTACCGTCCGCCAGGGTCAGGTGGCCGGTATCGCCGGGTTGGCCGCCGCCGGTGGGGTAGAACAGGGTGTGCTCCAGGGCGATGCCGTGTTCGCTGACGGCAATCACCCGGGCGCTGAATGCGTTCTGGTAGGGCGCGCTGTCAAACAGCGCCAGGGTTTCCATGGTATGCACGGACATGTTCAACCTCCGACGATCAGTGGGCTGGCCTGCAGCAGGTGGCGCACCATCGCGCTCAAGCCAGGGGGGGAGAGCAGGGTGATTTCGAATTCCGGTCCGCAGACTTTCAGGTTCAGCGGCAGGCGCGGCAGGTGGTTGCCGGATTCGAGGCGGTGCAGCCTGAATTGCAGGTGGTGACGTTCCTTCACCGTCGGCTCCAGCATCAGGCCTTGCAACGGATGAAAGTCGGCGTCCAGCACCGTGACCTTGTGGCTGGCATTGACCTCGCCGACCACGTGCAGGCGCTCATCCAGGGCGAAGGCCCCAAGGTAGTTGCTGTGGTCCGATTCATCGTTTTTTTGCAGCTGGATCTGGTTCACCACCTTCACCTTGGTGCCGGCGGGGACGTCCTGGGTGATCACACAGGAGGGGCTGATAAACACGTTGTCGCCGATCAGCACATAGCCCAGCACCCGGGCGCCGGAGCCGACTTCGACATTGTTACCCAGGCGCGGATGACGCTTGCCATCGGGGTTGTTGGCGATGCCGCGGGCACCCAGGGTCACGCCGCAGAGGATGTAGCAGTCGTTGCCGATCTCGCAGGTCTCGCCGATTACCGTGCCGTAGCCGTGGTCGAGCACAAAGCGCCGGCCGATACGCGCCGCCGGGTGGATTTCGGCCCCGGACAGGACCTTGCCCTGGTTGCTCAGCTTGAGGGCGATGCGTGAAAACACGCCGTTGGTCTGGTCGGGGAAATTCCACACCTGATGCGCAAGCCGGTAATAGAGCACCGCCTTGAACGAGGCGTAGGACTCCAGGATCAGTTCGCCGCGGCCACGGGATGCCGGGTCGCGATAGGCATAGGCGATCAAGTCCTCGGCCACCGCCTGGGCGGCATTCTGGATCAGCGGCGCGAGGTGCGGCTCCAGCTGTTTCATCTGCATGGGGGTGAGGGTCTTGATGAGCTGGGTGAGCAACTCATCGTGCAACTGTTGCATGTCGATAAAGCCGCCCATGGAGGCACCCCCGCATTCTGGCTGGTTGGAAAACCCGTTATTCGAAACTGGGCAGGTAGCTGTCGGCATTGTCGTAGACCATGGTCAACACCACCGTTTCGGGCGGCAATTCGGGGGCGAGCCTGGCGATGGCCACCATGTTGGCGGCGGAGGACAGGCCCAGGCTGATGGCGTCGGTGCGCATGATGCGTTTCATCATGTCGATGCAGTCCTGGCGCGAGACCTTGAGCATGCCGTCGATCACCTCCAGGTTGAGGATGCTCGGGATCAGGCCGATGGACAGGCCCTGGATATGGTGCGGCGCGTGCTGGTTCTTCAGCAGGTCGCATTCTTCGGGCTCCACGCCCATCACGCGCAGGGCTGGCCAGGCGGCCTTGAGGGTTTCGCCGATACCGGTGATATGGCCGCCGGTGCCGATGCCGCTGACGAAATAGTCAACACGGCGATCACCGAAGGCGCGGAGGATTTCCGGCGCGGTGGTGTCACGGTGAGTTTGCGGGTTGGCGCCGTTGCGTTGCTGGTTGAGCATCACGTAGCTGGGGTTTTCCAGCTGCAACTCCATGCATTTTTCACCGTGGGAATTGTTGCCGAGGCGGCTGTCGGAGAGCACCACCTTGGCGCCGTACAGGCGCAGCAGCTTCTGTTTTTCGGGGCTGTAGTTGTCCGGGATCACCAGCACCACCTTGTAGCCCAGCACGTTGCCGGCCATCACCAGGCCGATACCGGTATTGCCGCCGCTGGGTTCGATGATGGTTTGCCCGGAGTCACGGATCAGCACGCCGCGCCGCTCGGCGTCGAGGATCATGCCCAGGGCGATGCGCGCCTTGTGGCTGCCTCCCGGGTTGAGGGATTCGAGCTTGGCGTAGACCTCAATGCCGAGGTCTTCGGAAAACTGCGCCAGGCGGACGATCGGCGTATGGCCGATGGCGTCGAGGATAGAGTTATGCAACATCGGTCAGCCCCCGGGTCAGTACAGCGGCATGTCGGGTTCGACGTCGCGAACCCAGTGCTTCATGCCACCTTGCAGGACTTTGGTGTTGGCGAAACCCGCCGCCAACAGGGTGCTGGCCGCTTGCTCGGCGCGGGTGCCGGCGTAGCAGATCAGGTAATGGGTGTTGTCGCGGCTGAGGCGCCCGAGCTGGCCATCCAGCTCGGCCAGGGGGATGTGCACCACCCCCGGTAATTTGCACACCTCCAGTTCGCTGGCGTCGCGCACATCCAGCAGCACGTCGGCGCTGCTGGGGTGTTCGAGTACCTGCTTGAGTCCGCGCGGCTTGATGTAGCGCTCTTCGGCCAGGGACGGTTGGCTGGGCACGGCGTCCGCACATACGGCTGGCGCCAGGGTTTCGCTGTGGCGCAGGTCGGAGCAGCACGGGCAGTCGGCACGGCGCTTGAAACGGATTTCGCTGAACTTCATCGCCAGTGCATCGAAGCGCATCAGGCGGCCGGACAGGGGCTCGCCAATGCCGATCAACAGTTTGATCGCCTCGGTGGCCTGGATCATCCCGACCACCCCGGGAAGCACGCCGATCACCCCTCCGGCGCTGCAATTGGGCGCCAGTTCCGCGGGCGGTGCGCTGGGGAACAGGCAGCGGTAGCACGGCCCGCCCTGGTAATTGAGCACGCTGATCTGCCCGTCGAAACGGTAGATGGCGCCGTACACCAGGGGTTTGCCCAGCTGCACGCAGGCGTCGTTGACCAGGTAGCGGGTATCGAAATTGTCGGTGCCGTCGATGACCAGGTCATAGGCGCCCACCAGTTCCAGGGCGTTGTCGGCGTTCAGGGCGGTGTCGTGGGCGTTGATCTGGATATGGCGGTTGAGGTCCTGCAAGCGCTGCTTGGCCGAGTCGACCTTGGGCATGCCCAGGGTGCTGTTGCCGTGGACGATCTGGCGTTGCAGGTTGCTGCTTTCCACCACGTCGAAATCCACCAGCCCCAGGGTACCGACACCGGCCGCTGCCAGGTACAGGCTGATGGGCGAGCCCAGGCCGCCGGTGCCGATGATCAGGACCTTGGCTTTCTTGAGGTTCAACTGGCCTTCGCGGCCGACGCCGGGCAGGGTGATATGGCGCACGTAACGTTGCACTTCCTCGTTGCTGAGGCTGTCGACGTCCATACCGCCGGAGGTGGCGAGCAGCACTTCGATGCGGGCTTTTTCCGGCAGCCGGTCATCGGCGCCGATCAGCTCTTCCTCGGCGGTGAACAGGAAGTGTTCCTTGAGCTGGTTGTTCTTTTCGTGAAACAGATGGGCGCGCAACTGCGGGTGGCTGCTGCAGAGGTTTTCAATGACTTCGCGCAATGTCGATCCGGCGCCCTCGAGGGTCGATTCCGGCAGCTTGGCCACGCGAACCAGAATGTCGGGGAAAGAGACAGCGTTCATGGACAACTCCGTGTGCAGGTCGTTGAAGGGGTTAAGGGTGAAATGCTCGCCATCCCAGGCAAACAGTTTTGAACCCAGGGCCTGGCCCTGGCGAACGTCGACCACCAGGTAACTGACGGGGTAGATCGGCTCGCCCATGAACAGGGCCTTGTCCTGGTCTTCATCGCTGAAATAGGCGCCGACATCCGGGTGGGAGTGGTAGATCACCACCACCGGGTTGTCGCTGCGAAACGCCTTGTTCATCAGCAGGGTGTCGGCCACCGAGAAGGTGTAGCCATTGGCCGCGCTGCGCGGGTACATCTCGGGGTTTTTGCGGTGCAGTTCGTTCTGGATGTTGCTGCCCAGGTACACGCTGCCGTCGGCGAAGACAAAGCCGCAGCATTCCTCGGGGTAGCTGCGGCTGGCGTGGGCGTAGATCTGTTCCAGGGCTTTTGGGCGGAGGACGTCCATGTTTCTCTCGCGTTGATGGCGGGTCAATTTTTCTTGGCCAGGAGTTTTTCAATGGGCAATTTGGTGATCGCAAAGCCGGCCAGCAGGATGGCCGAATACAGCATCAGGTCGCGGGAAATCGCCACGCCTTCGTACCAGGCGCCGATGATCACCGCGAACACCGGGAAGATGATGAACACGAACGACAGGATGATCGGGCTCAAGCGCTTGAGCAGCATGAAATACACGATGAACCCACCCACCGAGGCCACCAGCCCCAGGTAGAACAGCGCGCTCCAGGAGCGCAGGGTGATGGCTTCAAAGGTCGGTGTTTCAAACCACAACCCGGCCACGAACAGCATCAGCCCGGCAATGCCGATGGGCAGGGTGTTGTAGGTGATCACGCTGATGGCGCTGCCTTTTTGCTTGGTGATGACGTAGCACAAGGCGTGCATGATCGCGGCCGCCAGGATCGCCAGTACCCCCAGGAACTCGGCGTGGTCCAGGTGCAGGCCCTGGCTCCTGATGATCATGTAGAGGCTGCCGAAGCCGATACCGATGCCGACCACCTGGGAAAAGTAGATGCGCTCGCGCAGGAACAACGCGGAGAAAATCAGGATGAATACCGGCATGCAACTGAACAGCAGGGCGGTGAGACCGGATGACACATGCATCTCGCCGTAGTTGAGCAGGTAGTAGGGCACGCTGAAGTAGGACAGGGTCACGAACACGAAGAACCAGCGGCTCTCGCGGGGAAACAGGATGGGCTCGCGGCGCACCTTGGCAAAGCACAGGAACAGCGGGAAGGCGATCAGGAAGCGCAGGCCGGCGGACGTCAGCGGCGGCACGCTCTCCACGGCAATCTTGATCCCCAGCCACGTGGTGCCCCAGCTCAGGCACACGATCAGGAACATCACGCTGGTCACCAGCCCGGCCAGCCACTGTTTTTGCGTTTTGGTTTTGGCGGTGTTTTCGAGAACGGCGGACATTGGCATCGTTTATTGCTTCCCTGAGCCTGAATTGAACTCTATATTGAACTTGTAATGAGTCATGAAATTCGGCGATTGAACCCGTAAAAGCACACTATTAGGGCGAAAGATGGCTGTCAAAACAAATATTGACATGGTGTCAATTATGCGTGAGGGGTTGTCCAACGGGCAGGGCGTGAAGTACAAGCGCCTGTCCGATGTCATGGAACGGGGCATCCTCGAAGGCTTGATTGAGCCGGGACGAAAACTGCCGCCTCATCGGGTGCTTTCCGACAATCTGGGGGTGACCATCGGCACCATCAGCCGGGCCTACGGTGAGCTGGAGCGTCTGGGTTTGGTAGTAGCGCGAGTGGGTGACGGCACTTTCGTCCGCAAGCGTGGGATGGAGCGCCAGCGTGATGAAGGCTTTCGTAACTTCAGCGAGGAGCCGCGCCAGTACTTCGACATGAGTCGCAACATGCATATCCCGGGTCAGGAAACCACCTTCCTGGCACAGAGCTTCCAAACCCTGTCGACCAACGCCAAGTTCCTCCAGGACATCAGCGCCTACACCCCCGATGCCGGCCTGCCGCGTTATCGCGACGCGGGCGCGCAGTGGCTGGTGCAGCGTGATTTTCATCCGATCCCCGAGCAGGTGATCTGCGTCAACGGCGGCCAGCATGGCCTGCTGTGCGCGATGATGGCCCTGTTGCGCGCCGGCGATACGGTGGTCACCGAACAATTGACTTACCCGGGGCTGATCACCGCGGCTCGCATGCTGGGTATCCGCCTGATCGGCCTGGAGATGGACGAAGAAGGCGTGCTGCCGAGCGCGCTGGATGAAGTCTGTCGTAATCACCGGGTTTCAGCGCTGTATTGCACGCCGACCATCCAGAACCCGACCACGGCGGTGTTGTCCGTGGCGCGCCGCGAAGCCCTGGTGAAGGTGTGCCGGGAACATAATCTGCTGATTCTTGAGGACGAAGCCCACGGCGTGTTGGTTGAAGACCGTCCACCGCCCCTCAGCCATTTTGCCCCCGAACGTACGATTTTGATCAGCAGCCTGAGCAAGGCCGTGTCTGCCGGGCTGCGTGTGGGCTATGTGCATGCGCCCCCGGCGCTGGTCAGCCGTATCTCGGCGGCGTTGCGCTCCACCTGCTGGATGGCCACGCCGGTGACCCTGGAACTGGCGACGCAGTGGATCGAAAACGGCACGGCGGAATACCTGCTGCGCCAACAGATCAACGAGATCAGCCGCCGCAAGACCCTGGTGCAGGACCTGTTGGCCGGCCTGGCGTACCGCACCCACCTGAACAGCCCGCACTTCTGGATCGAAGTGCCGGAGCCCTGGCGCGCGTCGGAAATCGAGGCGGAGCTCAAGCAGAATAATTACCTGATCGCCACCGCCGAGGCGTTTGCCGTAGGGCAGACGGCGGTGCCGCAGTTCATTCGGGCGAGTATCTGCAATACGTCGGGGGATGATCAGTTGTTGCGGGCGGGGTTTGATGCATTGGCGACGGCGTTGGGGCAAGGGGGAGGGCGGTTTCACCTATAGCGAGTGGACGTCCATGCTGTGAGCAGGCTCGTTGTGGTGAGCGGGCTTGCCCCGCGCTGGGCTGTGCAGCAGCCCCAATCAAGATAAATGCGGTGTGTCAGCCAGTTCTCGCTGACTGGTTTGGGGCTGCTTCGCAGCCCAGCGCGGGGCAAGCCCGCTCACCACAGTAAAGCAGTGTCTCAAGGCATTATTTGAAGCGCCGCTCCACACCTTTCTCCACCAGAATCTTCGCCGAAATCTCTTCCACCGAAAAATGCGTGGAATTGATATGCGCAATGTTCTCGCGACGGAACAGATTTTCTACTTCGCGCACTTCGAACTCGCACTGGGCATAGCTGGAGTAGCGGCTGTTGGGCTTGCGCTCGTTGCGGATGGCGGTGAGACGGTCTGGGTCGATGGTCAGGCCGAACAGCTTGTGCGAATGGGCGCGCAGCGCGGCGGGCAGCGTCAGGTGCTCCATGTCGTCTTCGGTCAGCGGGTAGTTGGCCGCACGGATGCCGAATTGCATGGCCATGTACAGGCAGGTGGGCGTTTTGCCGCAGCGCGACACGCCGACCAGGATCAGGTCGGCCTTGTCGTAGTAGTGGGTGCGAGCGCCGTCGTCGTTGTCGAGGGCGAAGTTCACCGCCTCGATACGCTCCATATAATTGGAGTTGTGCCCAATGGAATGGGACTTTCCGACCGAATAGGAGGAGTGTTCGCTCAACTCCTGCTCCAGCGGTGCCAGGAACGTCGAGAAAATGTCGATCATGAAACCATTCGACGTTGCGAGAATCTCACGGATGTCTTGATTGACGATGGTGTCGAAAATGATCGGCCGAAAGCCGTCTTTTTCAGCCGCCAGATTGATTTGTTGTACCATGGCCCGCGCTTTATCCACGCTGTCGATATAGGGTCGCGTGAATTTGGCGAAGGTATTGTTTTCGAACTGCGCGAGCAGGCTCTGACCCAGGGTTTCGGCGGTAATGCCGGTGCCGTCGGAGATAAAGAAAGCAGATCGTTTCATTTGAGCCCTGGGCCTTAAGCTGATGACGAATCTTGGATATGATAGGCGCGATTTTGCCGTCCCATAGTGGGCCGCATTCTCACTTATTTTCCAGGTCCAGGCCACAAACGCGGGTAATCGCTCCTACGAGCAGCCGGCGTCCTGAGCTTTTCCAACACAGTTAGTGGAGAGATCACCTTGGTAGAGTACGTAGTTTCCCTCGATAAGCTCGGCGTCCATGATGTAGAGCACGTAGGGGGCAAGAACGCATCCCTCGGCGAGATGATCAGTAATCTTGCAGGCGCAGGTGTGTCGGTGCCGGGTGGTTTCGCCACCACGGCCCAGGCCTACCGCGATTTCCTCGAACTGAGCGGCCTCAACGCTCAGATCCACGCCGCGCTGGATGCCCTGGACGTCGATGACGTCAACGCCCTGGCCAAAACCGGCGCCCAGATCCGCCAATGGATCATGGAAGCCGAGTTCCCCGAGAAGCTCAACGAAGAAATCCGCACCGCCTTCGCCACTCTGTCGGCCGGCAACCCGGACATGGCCGTCGCCGTGCGCTCTTCGGCCACCGCCGAAGACCTGCCCGACGCCTCCTTCGCCGGCCAGCAAGAGACTTTCCTTAACATCCGCGGCGTGGAAAACGTGATCCGCGCCGCCAAGGAAGTGTTTGCCTCGCTGTTCAACGACCGCGCCATTTCCTACCGTGTGCACCAGGGGTTCGACCACAAGCTGGTGGCCCTGTCTGCCGGCGTGCAGCGCATGGTGCGTTCGGAAACCGGCACCGCCGGCGTGATGTTCACCCTCGACACCGAGTCGGGCTTCCGTGACGTGGTGTTTATCACCGGCGCCTACGGCCTGGGCGAAACCGTTGTACAAGGCGCGGTCAACCCCGACGAATTCTACGTGCACAAGCACACCCTTGAAGCCGGCCGTCCGGCCATCCTGCGCCGCAACCTGGGCAGCAAGGCCATCAAGATGATCTACGGCGACGAGGCCAAGGCCGGTCGTTCGGTGAAAACCGTGGACGTCGACAAGGCCGAGCGCGCGCGCTTCTGCCTGAGCGACGCGGAAGTCAGCGAGTTGGCCAAGCAAGCGATGATCATCGAAAAGCACTACCAGTGCCCGATGGACATCGAATGGGCCAAGGACGGTGACGACGGCAAGTTGTACATCGTGCAGGCCCGCCCGGAAACCGTGAAGAGCCGCACCTCGGCCAATGTCATGGAACGCTACCTGCTGAAAGAAACCGGCACCGTGCTGGTGGAAGGCCGTGCCATCGGCCAGCGCATCGGCGCCGGCAAGGTGCGGATCATCAAGGACGTGTCCGAGATGGACAAAGTCCAGCCTGGCGACGTGCTGGTTTCCGACATGACCGACCCGGACTGGGAACCGGTGATGAAGCGTGCCAGCGCTATCGTGACCAACCGTGGCGGGCGTACCTGCCATGCGGCGATCATCGCGCGCGAACTGGGGATCCCGGCAGTGGTCGGTTGCGGCAACGCCACCCAACTGCTCAAGGACGGCCAGGGCGTGACCGTGTCCTGTGCCGAAGGCGACACCGGCTTCATCTTTGAAGGCGAGCTGGGCTTCGACATCAAGCAAAACTCCATCGACGCCATGCCCGACCTGCCGTTCAAGATCATGATGAACGTCGGCAACCCGGACCGTGCCTTCGACTTCGCGCAGTTGCCGAACGCCGGTGTGGGCCTGGCCCGCCTGGAGTTCATCATCAACCGCATGATCGGTGTGCACCCCAAGGCCCTGTTGAACTACGACGGCCTGCCGCTGGACATCAAGGAAAGCGTGGACAAGCGCATCGCCGGCTACGACGACCCGGTGGGCTTCTACGTCGAGAAGCTGGTGGAAGGCATCAGCACCCTGGCGGCGGCGTTCTACCCGAAAAAGGTCATCGTGCGCCTGTCGGACTTCAAGTCCAACGAATACGCCAACCTGATCGGCGGCAAGCTCTATGAGCCGGAAGAAGAGAACCCGATGCTGGGCTTCCGTGGCGCCTCGCGTTACATCAGCGAAGCGTTCCGTGACTGCTTCGAGCTCGAATGCCGTGCCCTCAAGCGTGTGCGCAACGAGATGGGCCTGACCAACGTCGAGATCATGGTGCCGTTCGTGCGCACCCTGGGCGAAGCGAGCCAGGTCGTCGACCTGCTGGCCGAAAACGGCCTGTCCCGCGGCGAAAACGGCCTGCGCGTGATCATGATGTGCGAACTGCCGTCCAACGCCATCCTCGCCGAAGAGTTCCTGGAGTTCTTCGACGGTTTCTCCATCGGTTCCAACGACCTGACCCAGCTCACCCTGGGCCTGGACCGCGATTCCGGGATCATCGCCCACCTGTTCGACGAGCGTAACCCTGCGGTCAAGAAGCTGCTGGCCAACGCCATCCAGGCGTGCAACAAGGCCGGCAAGTACATCGGTATCTGCGGCCAGGGCCCTTCCGATCACCCGGACCTGGCCAAATGGCTGATGGAGCAGGGTATCGAAAGCGTCTCGCTGAACCCTGACTCCGTGCTGGAAACCTGGTTCTTCCTGGCGGAAGGCCAAGCGTCCGCCTGAGGTCGCCATGTCAAAAGTGCCGGTCCCCCGCCAGGGTGACCGGCATTCTTATCTGTACAGGGCGGAATCCTTGCGGACGTCGCCCTTTTTTGTGCAAGAGCATTATGCAAAGCAGCAGCAACCTGTTTCCTGTCGCCCTGATCAGCGCTGAGCGTCGTGGCGACCTGAGTGAAGACGTGTATCGCCTCAAGCCCGGTAACAGCCCCGACGGAACCGTCGAGCTGGCTGTGACCCGTTTGGGCCTGGCCGATGTCCCGGAAAACCGGGGCATACCGGTTATTTTGTTGCACGGCAGTTTTTCCAACCGGCGTTTCTGGTATTCGCCCAAGGGGATCGGCCTGGGCGCCTACCTGGCACGCCAGGGGTTCGATGTGTGGATCCCGGAAATGCGCGGTCATGGGCTGTCCCGGCGCAACCAGGACTACGCCCGCAACCGCGTCGCCGACTACGCGCGTTACGATCTGCCGGCCATTGGCGCCTTTGTGCGTGAGCAAAGTGCGCAGATTCCCCATTGGATGGGTCATTCTCTCGGCGCTACAACCCTGGCGGCGGCCCTGGGTGGGCAGCACCTGGGTGCGCCGGCAGTGGCCTCGGTGGCGCTGTTTGGCTGTCAGGTCAGTCGCAGCCACTGGCCCTTGAAACTTCCTCCGGTGGAGTGGACCGGCCGTCTGCTGTTGAAGCGTTTCGGCGGAGTGTCCGGCTCGCGGCTCAAGCGGGGCCCGGAGGACGAACCGGCGGGCGTGCTGATCGAAGCCATGCGCTGGAATGGCCTGTTCGGTCGCTTTGGCGAAGGTAAGCGCGATTGGTGGAAAGGCCTGGCGGACGTCGATGTGCCGCTGTTGGCCGTCAGCGCGGCGGGCGATCGGCAGGATCCGGACTGGGCGTGCCGTAAGCTGTTCGAGCAGATCGGCTCCGAGCACCGTCAGTACCTGTGCCTGGGGCGCCAGCAAGGGTTCAGCGGTGATTTCGGGCATGTGGAAATGCTCGTCAGCAAGGCCGCCCAGGCCGAGGTCTGGCCGCTGGTTGAGCAATGGTTGAACGACCCGCTGGCACCTTTATTGGCTGCCAAGCCCGAGGCATTGGTCGTAGTTTGAACCAGGGCTCTGCCAAGGGCGTTTCGCTCGTGTGTGGTTGCGGCTAATATATGACGCGTTAAACGCTTCTGGTCATATTCAGTCGCGCAGTGGTTATTGCGTTGCGATGAAGCGGATGGGATGTTGCGCACCGGCTCCTGCTGGCGCTTCTTTCGAAAGACACTTCTTTGACGGAAAGGAATTTTTCAATGAACCATTACGTGACCCCCGACCTGTGCGACGCCTACCCGGACCTGGTGCAGGTGGTCGAGCCGATGTTCAGCAACTTCGGCGGCCGAGATTCCTTCGGCGGCGAGATTGTCACCATCAAATGTTTCGAAGATAACTCCCTCGTCAAGGAGCAGGCCGACCAGCCGGGCGCCGGCAAGGTGCTGGTGGTCGACGGTGGTGGTTCCCTGCGCCGCGCGCTGCTGGGCGACATGATCGCCGAGAAAGCCGCGAAGAACGGTTGGGAAGGGGTGGTGATCTATGGCTGCATCCGTGACGTCGATGTGATCGCCCAGACCGACCTTGGGGTACAGGCGCTGGCCAGTCATCCGATGAAAACCGATAAGCGAGGCATCGGCGACCTGAACGTCGTGGTGACATTCGCGGGTGTGACGTTCCGCCCGGGTGAGTACATCTACGCCGACAATAATGGCGTGATCGTCTCGCCAAGCCCGCTGCAGATGCCTGAATAAACCGCAATAACCGACAGGGGTGAGGATGTTCGAGGAAGAAAACGCGCAATGGGGGCTGGTGCATGCCCTGGTGCTGGACGGTAAAGGCGGTGCGCGTTCGATTGCCCGGACTGAGCTCGACGACTTGCAACTGCAGCCCCAGGAAAGCCTGTGGCTGCACTGGGATCGCAGCCATCCCCAGACCCAGACCTGGCTGCGCAAATCCAGTGGCTTGAGCGAATTCGCCTGTGACCTGCTGCTGGAGGAGAACACCCGCCCACGCCTGTTGCCGCTGCCGGATGCCGAGTTGCTGCTGTTCCTGCGCGGGGTCAACCTCAATCCGGGGGCCGAGCCGGAAGACATGGTCTCGGTACGTATCTTCGCTGCCGCCAGCCGTGTGATCTCCCTGCGTCTGCGCCCGTTGCGCGCCACCGATGAACTGCTGGTGCAGTTGGCGGATGGCAAGGGGCCGAAAACCGCTTCGGAGCTCATCCTTTATATGGCGCAGTACCTGACCAACAAGGTCCAGGATCTGGTCACGGATTTGTCGGAAATCGTCGATGCGGAGGAAGAAAAACTCGATACCGACGAACGGTATACACCTGAACATGGCAGTGTTTTGCAGATCCGTCGCCGAGCGGCCGGGCTAAAGCGTTTCCTGTCGCCGCAGCGGGATATTTTTGCCCAGCTCACGCGGATAAAATTGCCGTGGTTCTGTGACGACGATGCCGACTATTGGAACGAATTGAACAACAGCCTGACCCGCTACCTGGAAGAACTCGAATTGACCCGGGAGCGCGTGGGGCTTGTGCTTGAGGCCGAAGACCGACGCTTGAGCGTACGCATGAACCGCACCATGTACCGCTTCGGGATCATCACGGGAATCTTCCTGCCGATGAGTTTCCTGACCGGTTTGCTGGGTATAAATGTGGGGGGCATACCGTTCTCTGCCAGCCCCTACGGATTCGTGATTGCATGCCTGTTGATGGTCTCGGTGGCGCTCGGACAATGGTGGTTGTTTCGACGATTGCGCTGGGTTTGAGCTGAATATGACCTGAACGTAGGAAGGGTCCTATGTGACCCCAGGAATTTTACCCTCGTCTTTTAAAACACTTGCGAGAGGTCTTTATGCACGATCCGTTCGAACAGTCTTTGCGTGACATGCTCAATGCCTCGCCGTCCAACCGCGACGACGATGCCTGCCTGGGCCGCGTATTGAAAACCGCTAACCGTCAGGTGGGCGCGGGTGACCTGTTCGGTCTGCTCGGCCGCTGGATGCCTGCGTTGATGATGGCCCTGAACAACGGTTCGGCCCACGTGTCGCCGGTTTCCCGTCGTAAACCTCTTGCTCGCACTGCTGATAAGGCTGATTGAATATGGAACTTGATCTCTGGACCCAGAGCCTGGTCACCGCGATGACCGCATTGTGGACCAAGGTGGCGAATTTCATTCCCAACCTGTTTGGTGCCCTGGTCCTGGTGCTGCTGGGCTTTGTCGTGGCCAAGCTGCTCGACACCCTGCTGTCCAAACTGCTCGCAAAACTGGGCCTTGACCGCCTGATGGCCGGCACTGGCCTGACCAAGCTGCTGGGCCGGGCCGGGTTGCAAGTGCCGATCTCCACGTTGATCGGCAAGATCGTCTATTGGTTTGTTTTACTGATTTTTCTGGTTTCTGCGGCGCAATCCCTTGGACTTGAGCGAGTTTCAGCTACGCTCGACATGCTGGCGCTGTATTTGCCGAAGGTGTTCGGCGGCGCGCTGGTGCTTCTCGTCGGTGTTTTGCTTGCTCAACTGGCCAATGGGCTGGTGCGCGGCGCCGCTGAAGGTGTGGGGTTGGATTATGCCGCTGGCCTGGGGCGCATCGCCCAGGGGTTGGTGATCATCATCAGTATTTCGGTCGCGATCAGCCAGTTGGAGGTCAAGACTGACCTGCTCAACCACGTGATCGTCATCGTTTTGATTACCGTTGGTCTGGCCGTTGCGCTGGCCATGGGCTTGGGAAGTCGGGAAATTGCCGGCCAGATTCTCGCGGGAATCTATGTGCGTGAGTTGTATCAGGTTGGGCAACAGGTGCGTGTGGGCGAGGTCGAAGGGCAAATCGAGGAGATCGGCACAGTCAAGACGACGGTGCTGACCGATGACGGCGACCTGGTGTCGCTGTCCAATCGGATTCTCCTCGAGCAGCAGGTCAGTAGCCGCTAACCCGGTAAACCCTGCTAATGTACGCCGCCGCAAGCCCGGCTGACCGGGCTGTAGCGGACATTGACCTGACTGTCGGCACGACTTGTTTTGAATAAAGCCCAAACGCTGTCCACGCGCTATGACCCCCGTGAGCTCTCTGATGAGGAGTTGGTCGCGCGCTCGCACACGGAGCTGTTTCACGTAACTCGCGCGTATGAAGAATTGATGCGCAGATATCAACGCACTCTGTTCAACGTTTGTTCAAGGTATTTAGGGAACGATAGAGATGCGGATGATGTCTGTCAGGAAGTGATGCTCAAGGTGCTGTACGGCCTGAAGAACTTCGAGGGCAAATCGAAGTTCAAGACGTGGCTGTACAGCATCACCTACAACGAGTGCATCACGCAGTATCGGAAGGAACGGCGAAAGCGTCGCTTGATGGACGCTTTGAGTCTGGACCCCCTTGAGGAGGCGTCTGAAGAAAAGGCGCCGGCACCCGAGGAGAAGGGCGGACTTGATCGCTGGCTGGTGTATGTGAACCCGATTGACCGGGAAATTCTGGTGCTACGATTTGTCGCAGAGCTGGAATTCCAGGAAATCGCTGACATCATGCACATGGGTTTGAGTGCTACAAAAATGCGTTACAAGCGTGCTCTAGATAAATTACGTGAGAAATTTGCGGGCGAGACTGAAACTTAGTGCGTGGCAAATATCTCTTACGTGTAGGCAAGTTCTGTTAGACTTGTCGCCGAGTTGTCCCCCGGTTTGTGGGACTGCTTTACAATCACCAGATGGGGATTTAACGGATGAAACTGAAAAACACCTTGGGCTTGGCCATTGGTTCTCTTATTGCCGCTACTTCTTTCGGCGTTCTGGCACAAGGCCAAGGCGCAGTTGAAGGCGAGCTGTTCTACAAGAAGCAGTACAACGATAGCGTCAAGCACATCGAAGACGGCTTCAATCCTGGCGCTCGCATCGGTTACTTCCTGACCGACGACCTGTCCTTGAACCTGTCCTACGACAAGACCAACCACACCCGTTCGAACGACGGTACTGGTAACCAGAAGATCAAAGGCGATACCGGCAGCCTGGTTGCCCAGTATCACTTCGGTCAAGCTGGCGTAGACAGCCTGCGTCCATACGTAGAAGGCGGCTTCGGTCACCAGAGCCGTACCAACGTTCAGGCTGACGGCCACAGCGGTCGCGACCAGACTACCTTCGCTACCGTTGGTACTGGTGTGAAGTACTACTTCACCAACAACCTGTACGCTCGTGCCGGTGTTGAAGCTGACTACGGTCTGGACAACGGCAAGTGGGACTACTCCGCACTGGTTGGCCTGGGCGTGAACTTCGGCGGTAACGCTGGCGCGGCTGCTCCAGCTCCTACCCCAGCACCAGCTCCAGAGCCAACTCCAGAGCCAGAAGCTCCAGTTGCTCAGGTTGTTCGTGTTGAGCTGGACGTTAAGTTCGACTTCGACAAGGCCGTTGTTAAGCCTAACAGCTACGGCGACGTGAAAAACCTGGCCGACTTCATGGCTCAGTACCCAGCTACCAACGTAGAAGTTGCTGGTCACACTGACTCCGTAGGTCCAGACGCCTACAACCAGAAGCTGTCCCAGCGTCGTGCTGACGCTGTTAAGCAAGTCCTGGTTAAAGATGGCGTTCAGCCTAGCCGCATCACCGCGGTAGGTTACGGCGAATCCCGCCCAGTTGCTGACAACGCAACTGAAGCTGGTCGTGCTGTTAACCGTCGCGTAGAAGCGTCGGTTGAAGCTACCGCTCAGTAATTACTGAGATGTAGAAAAAACCCGGCTTCGGCCGGGTTTTTTTTCGCCTGGAATTTGCCTCAGGCGCTGACTGCGGCAGCGACATAAGCCGTCTGCTCGGCGGCCGCAACATGGCCGATCACCAGAATCGCCGGGCTCTTCAAGGCAAATGCCTGTGCGTCTTTATGCATTCGCGACAGCTCACTGCGGCATTCCCGCTGTTGTGGCAGTGAGGCGTTCTCGATCATCGCCACCGGCATATCTGCCGCCATCCCGCCTTCGAGCAATTGCTGGCGAATCTCCTCCAGCTTGGCCACTCCCATATACACCACCAATGTCGTCCCGCCCTCGGCCAACGCGCGCCAATTAAGGCTGCTGTCGTCCTGGGTATGGGCCGTGACCAGGGTCACACCGCGGCTGACGCCACGCAACGTCAGTGGAATCGCGCAATTCGTTGCCCCCGCCAGCCCGGCTGTGATCCCGTTGACCAACTCTACCTCGACGCCGCGTTCACGCAGCCACACGGCTTCTTCACCACCGCGCCCGAAAATGCACGGGTCACCCCCTTTCAGCCGCACTACGCACTTGCCTTGGCGGGCGTAACGCAGCATCAGGCGGTGGATAAAGTCCTGCGGGGTCGAGCGGCAGCCGCCGCGTTTGCCGACCGTGATCACCCGTGCTTCCGCGCAGTGCTCCAGCACTGCAGGGTTGACCAAGTCATCGATCAGTACCACATCGGCTTCGTGCAGGGCCCGTACAGCCTTGAGGGTCAACAGCTCCGGATCGCCAGGGCCCGCGCCCACCAGCCAGACTTTTGCGTTCATGGGTTTTTCCTCGTCTAGAGCTGACGTCAGTTGTGAAAGAGTGAATACAGAAGAATCAGATTGATCAGCATCGAGACCAGGCCCAAGGTGCGCCAGACCTTCAACGGTTCGCGCTCCAGCAGGGGCCTGGGGCGGATGCTCAGTTCATGGCGGTCAGCCTGTTCCAGCACCAGTAGCCATTCCTCGGCGGTTTCGTATCGATGCACCGGCTGGGCGGCCACGGCCCGTTCCAGGCTCAGGGGGAGCCAATCGGGGAGATCCGGGCGATAGCGGCTGGCGCTGACAGCCTGGGCAAATCGAGGCCGTTGGAAGGCTTCGATTTCCCCGTAGGGGTAATGCCCGGTCAACAGGTAATACAAGGTGACGCCTGCGCTGTACAAATCCTGCTGGGCTGTCGGACGATCGCCATTGAACGCTTCGGGCGCGATAAAGCTCGGGGTGCCGGGCAGTACGTGGGCCCGGTCCTCGGAAAGACCGGGGCAGTAGGCCAGACCGAAATCCAGCACGCGCAATTCACCGTCATCCCCCAGCAGCAGGTTTTCCGGCTTGATGTCGCGGTGCAGGATCTGCCGTCGGTGCAGCATGCCGACTGCGCGCAGCAAACGCTCGGCGACGGACTGCCATTGCGCCAGGGGCAATGGGCCCTGGTGCTGGAACAGCTCGGCCAGGGTCTGCCCCGGGTATTCACGCATGACGTAGTACAAGTGCTGGCGCCCGCTGGCGGCGTGCACCTCAGGAAAGGCACGCCCGGCTACCCGGCGCAAAAACCACTCTTCCGACAGTAATGCCTGGCCGGCGTCGCTGTCGTCGTCGCGGCTCAGTGGCAGGGTTTTCAGCAGCCAGGGTTGCTGTTGGGCATCGCGCACCCGGTACAGCAACGACTGCCTGCTTTGCGCCAGCACGCTGTCCACCTGCCAGCCTTCAAAGCGTTGCCCGGATTTCAGCAGCGGTGGCAAGGGCCATTGCTGCAATTGCACCAGGGCGTCGCCGAGGGTGGCGGCGCCCAGCGTGTCGACGCGCACCAGCAAGGCGCTGGCATTGTCCTGGCTGCCCGCCAGGTGTGCGGCATTGACCAGTGTGGTGACCGCCAGGCCCAGGTCGGTTTGTTCGCGCAGGATCGCGCTGATGCTGTGATCGCCCAGGGTGGCCCATACGCCGTCGCTGAGCAGCAGGAAGCACTCACCTTCGCGCAATTGACCGTCGAGAAAATCCAGCACCAGGTGCTGATCCAGGCCAAGGGCACGCTTGAGTACGTGCTGCATGCCCGGTTGTTCCCACACATGGTCTTCGCTGATGCGCTGCAACTCACCGTCCAGCCAGCGATACGCCCGGCAATCACCGACATGGGCCAGGGTGAAACGCTGGCCACGAAAGACCAGGGCGCTGAGGGTGGTCAGCAACGGCTGGCCGCCGCCATTGGCCTGCAACCAGCGGTTTTGCGCCAGCAGCAAACGCTCCAATGCCTGCGCCACCCCCCAGGTTTGCGGCGTGGCGTAGTAATCCAGGGCCAGGGCTTGCAAAGTCGAGCGTGCGGCCAGGCCGCCGTCGGCGCACTGGCTCACACCGTCGGCCAGGGCGCACAGGTAGCCTTTGCTCGCCGCCAGGTCCGCTGCGGGGGTAACGACCCGCAGCGCATCCTGGTTTTCCGCCCGTGGGCCGATGGCGCTGGCCTGGGCGACGCTCAGTTGCAGGCTCATCAGACGCGCGCAGCGGTCACTGCGGCCGAACCCCAGGTGGTTCTCCAGCGACGCTTGACGCCATGCAGGCCGAACCAGGCCAGTACGCCCAGGCTGGCGAACAGCCACAAGGCCAGTTGATAGCTGCCGGTGCTCTGCTTGATCGCGCCCATGCCCGCGGCCAGGGCGAAACCGCCGATGCCGCCGGCCATGCCGATCAAGCCGGTCATCACACCGATCTCACGCCGGAAGCGCTGTGGTACCAACTGGAACACCGCGCCATTGCCCGCACCCAGGCCGAGCATGGTGCAGACGAAGAGGGCCAGTGCCGCGTAGGAACTGGGCAGGTTGAAACCCACCGCCGCAATGCAGATCGCTGCGACGCTGTACATGCCGAGCAGGGTGCGGATCCCGCCGAAACGGTCGGCCAGGGCGCCGCCCAGTGGGCGCATCAGGCTGCCACCGAACACGCAGGCGGCGGTGTAATAGCCGGCAGTCATGGGGCTCAGGCCGTATTGGTCGTTGAAATAGCCGGGCAGGGCGCTGGCCAGGCCGATAAAACCGCCGAAGGTCACGCTGTAGAAAAACATGAACCACCAGCTGTCGCGGTCGCCCAGGGCCTTGAAATAATCGGCCATGGACTTGGCTTTCGGCCGCTCGGGTGCGTTGCGTGCCAGCCAGGCGAAGACGATCAGCGTCAGGATCAGCGGAATCAGCGCAAAGCCGAACACATTGCTCCAGCCAAACGCCGCCGCCAGCACCGGGGCCAGCAACGCCGCGAACACCGTGCCCGAGTTACCGGCACCGGCGATGCCCATGGCCTTGCCCTGGTGTTCGGCCGGGTACCATTGGGACGCCAGCGGCAGCGCCACCGCAAAGGATGCGCCGGCCATGCCGAGGAACAGTCCCAGCAACAAGGCTTGTTCGTAGCTGTGAATCCCCAGTTTCCAGGCGCTGAACAAGGCGACGATCACAATCACCTGGCCAATCAGCCCGGCGGTCTTGGGCGACAGCTTGTCCGCCAGCATGCCCATCAGGAAGCGCAGCACCGCGCCGGCCAGGATCGGCGTCGCCACCATCAGGCCGCGTTGTTGGGTGGTCAGGTGCAGGTCGGCGGCAATCTGCACCGCCAGCGGGCCCAACAAATACCAGACCATGAAACTCAGGTCGAAATACAGGAACGCGGCAAACAGGGTCGGGGTGTGCCCGGATTTCCAGAAGCTTGATTTCATCACGCACCTCAACGGTTGGGAGTCTTGTAAGAAGGCCTGGTGATGGAGCCGCCGGCTGAGGCCGCCCCACCGGCCCCGTGCTACCGGGGCCAAAACAAAAAAACGCCGCCACCGGGTTCGCGAGGGCAAACCGGGTGTGCGACGTCTTTGTCGTGAAGGGGCAACCGCCGTTGGTTACCTGTGGTGATTACTTAGCAAGTCCTGCGCCAACCTGCTGGCCGTAGGGTGCTCAGCCGAGCAGCTCACTCATGGCGATGATCTGCTCCGCCACCTGGATCAGTTTCTGCTGGCGGCTCATGGCCTGGCGGCGCATCAGGGTGTAGGCCTCTTCCTCATTGCAGGCCTTCATTTTCATCAGCATGCCCTTGGCCAACTCGATGCGCTTGCGCTCGGCCAACTGCTGGTCACGGGCCTGGAGCTGGGCGCGCAAGGCCTGGTCGCTCTCGAAGCGAGCCATGGCCACGTCGAGGATCGGCTGCAGGCGCTGCGCCTGAATGCCTTCGACGATATAGGCGCTGACCCCGGACTTGATGGCCTGGCGCATCACGTCGGGGTCGTGCTCGTCGGTAAACATCACGATGGGCCGGGGCTGGTCGCGGCTGACCAGCACCACTTGCTCCATCACATCGCGGCCCGGTGACTCGGTATCGATCAGGATGACGTCCGGGCGCACTGTTTCGACGCGCGCAGGCAGGTCGATGGTCAGGCCGGACTCATCGATCACTTCAAAACCAGCCTCGATCAGTGCTGCCCTCAGGCGGCCGACTTTGCGCGGCGTGTCATTGATCAACAGGATTCGCAGCATGGAAATCCTCCTGTCAGCGCAAGGCTTGGCGGCTGGTAGGGTCGACCATGGCATGCAGGCGGAAGCTGCGTGCGTAGCCGGCGGGGTCCGAGCCGTCCCAGATCTTACCGTCGATCAGTTGGCTGCTGCGCATGTCCTCGCCGTTGTCGCTAAGGCCCAGTGCCCCGGCGGCTTGGCGATACAGCGCCAGCTGTTGCACTTGGCGCGCAACGCCGAGGTAGTCAGGGTCTTCGCGCAGCAGGCCCCAGCGTCGGAACTGGGTCATGAACCACATGCCATCGCAGAGGTAGGGCAGGTTGACCTCGCCATCGGCAAAAAAACGCAGGGCGTGGGGGTCCTGCCACTGGTTGCCCAGGCCGTCGTCATAGGTGCCCAGCAAGCGGGGTTCGATGCAATCGAGCGGGGCATCGAGGTACTCGCGGCCGCTGAGCAATTGTGCGGTGGAGCGGCGGTTTTCGGTGTTTTGCTCGATAAAGCGGCTGGCCTCCAGGATCGCCATCACCAGCACGCGGGCGGTGTTGGGGTACTGGTCGACAAACGCCTTAGTGCAGCCGAGCACCTTTTCCGGATGGTTCGGCCAGATCGCCTGGGTGGTCGCCAGGGTAAAGCCCTGGTGTTGCTTGACGGCACTGGCGCACCAGGGCTCACCGACGCAAAAGCCATCGATACGCCCGGCCTGCAGGTGCGCGAGCATTTGCGGGGGTGGTACCACGACGCTGTCCACATCCTGTAGCGGATGAATGCCTTGGCTCGCCAGCCAGTAGTACAACCACATGGCGTGAGTGCCTGTGGGAAAGGTCTGGGCGAAAGTCAGTTTTGTTCGGCTTTGGTGCACGTGGCGGTCCAGCGCCTCAGGAGTGACCACGCCCTGCTGTTGCAGGCTGCGGGACAGGTTGATGCTTTGGCCGTTCTGGTTCAGCCCCATCAAGACTGCCATGTCGGTAGGTGCGACGCCGCCGATGCCCAGGTGCACGGCATAGACCAGCCCGTACAGGCTGTGGGCGGCGTCCAGCTCGCCGCTGACCAGTTTGTCCCGCAGGTTGGCCCATGAAGATTGGCGCTTGAGGTTGAGGGTCAAGCCATACGGCTGGGCGAAGCCCTGGGTCGCCGCCACCACCAGGGATGCGCAATCGCTCAAGGCCATGAAGCCCAGGTCAAGGCTGCTCTTTTCCGGGGCGTCACTGCCGTTGACCCAAGCCAATGGGTCGTTCGTCGGGCTGTTGCCAACCGAATCGTTCATCAACACCTACCTTTTCTTTCACAAAAAAGCGTCGTTCCCTCAGATGGCGATGCAAGGCCATTGCGGGTAACGACGCCTTTGTCCGTAAGCCCGCTCCGCCGTTGGTGCGCGCCTTGATACAGAGTCCGTAGCAAGGCACATGCCACGGGCCGATGGGCACCGCCAGCCGTCAACTTTTCATCAAGATTGAAACTCGGCTGCCTCTCAGTATGGCCGCTTCTTACTACCAGGCTGCCCAGGAAATCCAAGGTGTACGCTCATTTTTCCGTAACCACTGCCTGTCTCTGGCTGCTGTTTGCCGCGCTGATGCTGGGAAGTGTCGATGCCCAGGGCCAGACCTACCAGGCACGGGACGAGAGCCTGCATACCGTCTTTACCGCCTTGTCCGTGCCGATGGGCCTACCCATCGTCGTGAGCAGTGAAGTGGCGCGCATACGCATCAGCGAGGTCATTGACCTCGATATGCCGCTGCACGCCCTGGAGACGCTTGCGTTGCAGTACGGCTTGATCTGGTACAGCGATGGCCAGGCGCTCTACCTCTACAACGCCAGCGAGGCAAAGCGTTCGGCAGTGGTGCTGAGGCATATATCTGTCGAGCGGTTTCGTGGCCTCATGCGCCGCTCGGGGCTTGATGAGACGCGCTACCCCCTGCACGTGAGCGGGGCACGCACATTCGATGTGTCCGGGCCACCTCATTATGTTGACCACGTTTTGCGCCTGGCCCAATTGATGGATCGCGAGCGGGCTGAATTACAAGTCGGTAGCCAGGCGTTTGCTGTCGTTCAGGTACTCAACACCCATGTGGCAGACCGCAGCTATGCCATGGGTGACGAAAAGGTCACGGTGCCGGGCATCGCGTCGACGATCGAAACCCTGTTGGGTTCTGAACAGAAGGGGCCGCTGGCCGACAAGAGCCTGGTGGTGATCGCCTATCCGGACACCAACAGCCTGCTGATCAAGGGCAAGCCAGCGCAACTGGGGTTCATCGAGCGCCTGGTGGCGGAATTCGACACGCCCAAGCGCTCTATCGAAATCTCGCTCTGGATGGTGGACGTGGAACGTGACGAACTGAAAAAGCTGGGTTTTGACTGGGACAAGGATGGGAAGGCCCAGGCCACGCGCATTCTGGAGCCGATGGACGATAACCGCGTGATGGCGCAAATCGCCGTGCTGGAACGCCGGCGGCGAGTAAGGGTGATGACGTTGCCGGTGATTCTCACCCAGGAAAATGTGCCGGCCGTGTTCCAGGATCAGCACACCTTCTACCTGCCGACTCCCGGAGCCGACCATGCTGATTGGAAGCCCGTGCAATACGGTTCCCAGGTTAGCGTGCTGCCGCGTTTTGCCGAAGGGAACCAGATCGAAATGCTGCTCCATGTCGAGGATGGTCGACAATTGAACCAGGCGGGGCGGCGCGGCAAACCGACCGCGGTCGGTCGGGTGAGTGTCAGCAGCGTCGCAAGGGTGCCGCAGGGCAAGCGCCTGTGGCTGGGAGCGTTCAGCCGTGAGGCACATGAGTCGGGACGCAGCACCGTTTCAGCTGGCCCGGCCAAGGTTCGCCTGTTTGTGATTGAGGCCCGGGCCGTGGGAGGCGAGATGAAAACGTTGGCCACTGGCGTTGGCCCGCCACCGTTGAGTGCGGCGCAATACGAGCGCGTGCAACGTGCGTTCGTACGCCCGGGTCGCGATGGTTCTCCGTGAATAAGGCGTTGCCCCATGCATTTGGAAATTCTTCTACAGGAACAACTGATCAGCCGCAGGCGCCTGGCAGCCTTTGCTCCTGGGAAGGTGTTGCCATTGTCGCCCGGCATCATCCACTGCGTGGAAGTTCGGGTTAATGGCCGGTTGCTCGCATTGGGCGAGTTGGTGCAACTGGAGGATCGGTTGGGCGTTGAGTTGCACGAGGTCTATAAAAGGGGAGCGCCTGATGTGTATGGGTGAAGTGTCTTACAGGGTGTTGCTAAAAATCGTTGGCTGTATGGGTTTTTTCCTAGCGTGGCCTGCAAGGCGGTTTTTTATAGTCGTGATGTGGGCGCAAGGGCCAGTACTGGAAAATAAGGGCTTCAATGTCAGTAGTCGGATGTCGAGGTAGATATGGCCGTCGTTAATGATGAATTGACGGCGACTTCCCTGCTCTTTTCCCGGTGGACGCTGCATGGCGATGGTCGCTTGACCGGAGACGGCAGCGATGTCCAGTTGCCACCCAAGGAGCTGCATGTTTTGCGGCTGCTGCTGGTCTCTGGCGGTGTACTGATGACCAAGGACCGCTTGCTGGAGCTGGCCTGGCCTCAGGGGGAGGTCGCCGAGGAGTCGCTGACCCGTTGCATTTATTCGCTGCGCAAGCATCTTGGCGCTGACAAAGGCTTTATCAAGACCATCTATGGTCGCGGGTATCGCTTTACCTGCCCGGTGAAGGCTGAGCGCCATGGGCGTGGGCCTATGGATACCCGGCAGCATGTGTGTTCGGCCTGTGGCCAAGTCAGTCATGGCTAAGTTCTGGCGCAGGCTACTGTGCCTTGGCCTGGTGACGAGCGGCAATCAGGCATTGGCCTATTGCTGGGAGGAAACTGCCCGCCGCTACGATATCGAACCGGAATTGCTACAGGCTATCGCCGCCGTGGAGTCGGATTTTCGCCCGGATGCGATGAACTACGCCAACGGTAACGGCACACGGGATATCGGCCTGATGCAGATCAACAGTATCCATTTACCTCGTCTGCTCAAGCTGGGTATCACCGAGGAAAGGCTGTTGAGTGAACCCTGCCTGTCGGTGGAAGTCGGGGCCTCCATACTGGCCGAGTTTATCCAGCGCTTTGGCTACAACTGGACGGCGGTGGGGTCCTACAATGTCGGGCCCGGCTCCGGCCCTGAGCGCGACGCGTTGCGCATGCGCTATGCAGAAAAAATCTGGGCACGTTATGAGACCCTGGTACAGCAACGCTACTGACGTTTGGGCGGCGCGCCTCGCGTGCACCCCGCCACCCCGCTATAATCGCCGCCACCTTTCGCCGCCATCCGAGTCTAGCCCGCCCATGTATACCCTGGCCCGCCAGTTGTTGTTCAAACTCTCCCCGGAAACCTCCCACGATCTGTCCCTGGACCTGATCGGCGCCGGTGGCCGCCTGGGGCTCAATGGCCTGGTATGCAAGGCGCCGGCGAAAATGCCGGTGTCGGTGATGGGGCTCGACTTCCCCAACCCGGTCGGACTGGCCGCCGGCCTGGACAAGAACGGTGCGGCCATCGATGGCTTCGCGCAGCTGGGTTTCGGTTTTGTGGAGATCGGCACCGTGACGCCGCGACCGCAACCGGGTAACCCCAAGCCGCGTATCTTTCGCCTGCCGGAAGCCGAGGCGATCATCAATCGCATGGGGTTCAACAACCTGGGCGTCGATCATCTGCTGTCGCGCGTCGAGGCCGCAGAGTACAAGGGCATCCTCGGCATCAATATCGGCAAGAACTTCGATACCCCGGTCGAGCGCGCAGTGGATGACTACCTGATCTGCCTGGACAAGGTCTACGCCCACGCCAGCTATGTCACCGTCAACGTCAGCTCGCCCAACACCCCGGGCCTGCGCAGCCTGCAGTTCGGCGATTCGCTCAAGCAACTGCTCGAAGCCCTGCGCCAACGCCAGGAAGACCTGGCCGTGCGCCATGGCAAGCGCGTGCCGCTGGCAATCAAGATCGCCCCGGACATGAGTGACGAAGAAACCGTGCTGGTGGCCCAGGCACTGGTGGATGCGGGCATGGATGCGGTCATCGCGACCAACACCACCCTCAGCCGTGTCGGCGTCGAAGGGTTGGCCCATGGCGATGAAGCGGGCGGCCTGTCGGGTGCGCCAGTGCGTGACAAGAGCACCCATATCGTCAAGGTGCTGGCCGCTGAGTTGGCCGGGCGTTTGCCGATCATCGCGGTGGGCGGCATTACCGAAGGCAAGCATGCCGCCGAGAAGATCGCTGCGGGCGCCAGCCTGGTGCAGTTGTACTCGGGTTTTATTTATAAAGGCCCGGCGCTGATCCGCCAGTCAGTGGATGCGATTGCGGCCTTGCGCGTGTAGGAGCGAGCTTGCTCGCGAAGAACGTCAACGATAGCGCGGCGCATCTGGCTTAACGCGGCGCCCTCGGGTTCTTCGCGAGCAAGCTCGCTCCTACGGTAGTCCTCATTATTCTCAGGCCAATAAAAAGGGCTCCTTAAGAGGAGCCCCTGGGCCGAAGCCCGCCGCCTGGATAGGGCGTGCGTGGTTAAGTCGCTACATATTCGAGGTGGTGTCGGAATTAAATGCCCTTGATTAGCCGACGGCGTGAAGTTCGTTGAGTCTGTGGATTCCCGCAGTGCCAGTCATACCGTCCCAGTTGTCGCCGCGTCCTTCTCGCCAGCCGTTGATCCAGGCTTGGCGTACCGACGGTAGAGTAAATGGGCAAAGCTCACGGGATTTGCCATGAACGCCATATTGATATCCGCGTAAAAATGCTCTTTCCAACGGATCACGCTTAAGTCTTCTCATAGGGTGTTTCCCTCACTTGTTGACTGTCTTGATATCCTTCGGCCTCGTCTGAGGCCGGGCAGAGTTTTTCTGCCGTTGGTGGGCTCGCTGCCGGCGTGGCGAGCCTATGTGTTGGCGTCGTTGCGGCGCCAACCTGTGTTGAGTTCTAACCAATAGGTCACATGGATTCAATGATCGTTTTGTCATAAGCACGTAACGATAACGATGCTATAGCCATAAGCTGGGATGGCTTTTCGCCCCATTTGTTGGGCAAAGCCAGCTATGATGCACCCTGCAAAGAGGATGGGTTTAATCCTTTAGTGAGAATGTCCGCCGGTTGCAGTCGGTTATTATTCGACGAAGGGTCGGAATATTTCTTTTTGTTGCGTCAAATTCTCCCTCTGCCCCGTCAATAAAGGCTCCAAGGCCCGTCAGACGGGGTGGAACGGCACATTCGTGCCACGCGGGCACTCTTCAAGAAAAGTGCTTGATTGAAAACCGAGCCGGCGATGCGTCGCCCGTTCACTTATTGCTGAAAAGCCTGGAATGCCCCATGTCGGACCGTTTTGAACTCTTCCTCACCTGCCCCAAGGGCCTCGAAGGCCTGCTGATCGAGGAAGCCGTCGGGCTTGGCCTTGAGGACGCCCGCGAGCACACCTCGGCCGTGCGCGGCATGGCCGACATGGAAACCGCTTATCGCCTGTGCCTCTGGTCGCGCCTGGCCAACCGTGTGTTGCTGGTGCTCAAGCGTTTCCCGATGAAGGACGCCGAAGACCTCTACCACGGTGTGCTGGATATTGAATGGGCCGATCACATGGTCTCCGACGGTACCCTGGCGGTGGAATTCAGCGGTCACGGCTCAGGCATCGACAACACCCACTTCGGTGCGCTGAAGGTCAAGGATGCGATCGTCGACAAGCTGCGCACCCCGACCGGCGAACGCCCGTCCATCGACAAGATCAACCCGGACCTGCGCATCCACCTGCGCCTGGACCGTGGCGAAGCGATCCTGTCCCTCGACCTGTCCGGCCACAGCCTGCACCAGCGCGGCTACCGCCTGCAGCAGGGCGCCGCGCCGTTGAAGGAAAACCTCGCGGCGGCGATCCTGATTCGTGCCGGCTGGCCGCGCATTGCTGCCGAAGGCGGCGCGCTGACTGACCCGATGTGCGGCGTGGGCACCTTCCTGGTGGAAGGCGCGATGATTGCCGCCGACATGGCACCTAACCTCAATCGCGAATTGTGGGGCTTCACCACCTGGCTCGGTCACGTCCCGGCGCTGTGGAAAAAACTCCACGCCGAAGCTACTGAACGCGCGGCCATCGGCATGAACAAGCCGCCGTTGTGGGTGCGGGGCTACGAAGCCGACCCGCGCCTGATCCAGCCCGCCCGCAACAACATCGAGCGCGCCGGCCTGAGCCACTGGATCAAGGTGTACCAGGGCGAAGTCGGCACCTTCGAGCCGCGCCCGGACCAGAACCAGAAAGGCCTGGTGATCTGCAACCCGCCCTACGGCGAGCGCCTGGGTGACGAAGCCAGCCTGTTGTACCTCTACCAGAACCTCGGCGAGCGCCTGCGCCAGGCCTGCATGGGCTGGGAAGCGGCGGTGTTCACCGGCGCGCCGGACCTGGGCAAGCGCATGGGGATCCGCAGCCACAAGCAGTATTCGTTCTGGAACGGCGCATTGCCGTGCAAGTTGCTGTTGATCAAGGTCAACCCGGATCAGTTCGTCACCGGCGAGCGCCGTACCCCGGAACAGCGCCAGGCCGAACGTGAACAGGCCGTTTACGACCAGGCCCCGGCCGAGCCGCAAGAGCGCCAGTACAACAAGAACGGCAACCCGATCAAGCCCGCCCCGGCCCCCGTGGTCGAGCAGGCGCGCCTGAGCGAAGGCGGGCAGATGTTCGCCAACCGCCTGCAAAAGAACCTCAAGCTGCTGGGCAAGTGGGCCAAGCGTGAAGGGGTGGATTGCTACCGCGTATACGACGCCGATATGCCTGAATACTCCATGGCCATCGACCTGTACCACGATTGGGTCCACGTGCAGGAATACGCTGCGCCAAAATCCATCGACCCGGAAAAAGCCTCGGCCCGCATGTTCGATGCCCTGGCGGCCATTCCCCAGGCGCTGAACATCGACAAGAGCCGCGTGGTGGTCAAGCGTCGCGAGCGCCAGAGCGGTACCAAGCAGTACGAGCGCCAGAGTGCCCAGGGCAAGTTCACCGAGGTCAGCGAAGGCGGCGTGAAGCTGCTGGTCAACCTCACCGACTACCTGGACACCGGTCTGTTCCTCGACCACCGTCCGATGCGCATGCGTATCCAGAAGGAAGCGGCCGGCAAGCGTTTCCTCAACCTGTATTGCTACACCGCCACCGCCAGTGTGCACGCAGCCAAGGGCGGCGCGCGCAGCACCACCAGTGTCGACCTGTCCAAGACCTACCTGGACTGGGCGCGTCGCAACTTCTCGCTCAACGGTTTCTCCGACAAGAACCGCCTGGAGCAGGGCGATGTGATGGCCTGGCTGGAGGCCAGCCGCGATGAGTTCGACATGATCTTCATCGACCCGCCGACCTTCTCCAACTCCAAGCGCATGGAAGGCATCTTCGACGTCCAGCGCGACCACGTGCAGTTGCTCGACCTGGCCATGGCGCGCCTGGCACCGGGTGGCGTGCTGTACTTCTCGAACAACTTCCGCAAGTTCCAGCTGGAGGACAATCTCAGCGAACGCTATGCGGTCGAGGAAATCAGCGACAAGACCCTCGATCCGGATTTTGCGCGTAATGCGAAGATCCACCGGGCGTGGAAAATCACTGCTCGCTGATCGCCGTCACGAAAAAGCCGCAAGCCTGGACTATTCCGGGCTTGCGGCTTTTTTACGCTGGTCAAACCCTGGGCCGATGGCTATAACTTAAGGCCTAGCCAAAGTGACACCCCCCGCACGCTGGCGTTGTGAGTGTTGCCTATGCCGTTGCAAGCCGTTCGCCCGAAAATCCTAGGCTTTATCAGTGAACAGGCGTCGGCTTGGCTGGTGGCGTTGGTGGTGTTATTGGCGGGTTTTGCGCTGACGGCCATCGTCGCCTGGGCGGCCTCCGACCTCTATCAGCAACAGGTTCGCCAGCGCTTTCAGTTGCTGGTCAACGAGCGTTACACCCGCTTGCAGGAGCGTTTCGAGGATCAGGAACAACGCCTGAACAGCCTGCGGCGGTTCTTCGTCAACTCCGATGTTGTGTCCCGCGAGGAGTTCGACGGGTTTGCCCAGCCGTTACTGTTGCGCGCCCGCGCCTACGCCTGGGCACCCCGCGTGTTTCGCGAACAGCGCAGCCAGTTTGAACAAGAGGTGTCCCGCCTGCGTGGGGTACCCTTTGTTATCCGTGAACTTAATAGCGCCGGCGAACTGGCCCCGGCGCCCGAGCGTGATGAATACGTTCCGGTGCTCTACAGCCAGACTCAAAGCCTGCTGGGGTCGCCCCTGGGTTTTGATCTGTTGGCCCAGCCCCTGCGGCGCTCGACCCTTGAGCGGGCGCAAAAGAGCGGCAAGCTGGCGGTGTCCCAACCCATGCAGTTGGTGGGGGTCGAGCCGGCTTATGCCACGGGTGTATTACTGGTCGCGCCGGTGAGTCACCTGCCCACGTCCGAGCCGTCCCCAAATGAGCCATACGGTTACGTGATGGCGGTGATCAGCATGCGCCAGCTGGTCGCCGACGGCTTGCCCAAAGCGGAGCGGGACAACCTGGTGATGCAGATCGTCGACACCTCCGACCTGCAAAAGCGCGTGCTCTTCGAGTCCGGCAATGCCGTGGCCAACAGTGACCTTGCTGGCGCGCGTCGCCTGACCCTGGGCGATCATGTGTACGCCCTGAGCCTGCGCCCGAGCAAGGTGTTCGAGCAGGCCAACTATTCCTCGCTGTCCACGATCCTGACCATGGGTAGCCTACTCAGCCTGCTGCTCAGCGCCTTGCTCTATGTGCTGGTGAGCCAGCGCCAGCGTGCGTTGAAACTGGTGGAGCAACGCACTGTGCAGTTGCGCTTGCGTGAGCAGGAACTACGGGGTGCCCATGGCCAGTTGCGCAGCGTACTCAACGCCGCTACCCAAGTGGCGATCATTGCCACTGACTTGCGCGGTGTGATCAACACCTTCAACGCCGGTGCCGAGCAGATGCTGGGGTACGAGGCCGAGCAGGTGGTGGGCAAGCTGACCCTGGAAAGCCTGCACTTGGCGTTGGAGCTGGAGGCACGTTCCGCGAGCCTGAGCGTGACCTTGGGCAAGCGTATCCCGGCGAGCCAGGCGATGCTGGTGGAAAGCCCCGACAACCTGCACGAAGCCCGGGAGTGGACCTTGATCCGCCAGGATGGCAGTCAGCTGATTGTGAACATGTTGGCCACCGTCTTGCTGGATGACCATGGTCTGTGGGTCGGGCACCTCGCGATTTACCTGGACGTCACCGAGCAGAAACGCGCCTACGAGGCCCTGGCGGCGCGGGACCGCCTGCTCAAGAAACTCAGTGCCCACGTACCTGGGGGAATCTTCCAATTCACCCTGGAACCCCAGGATAACTGGCGCTTTATCTACGCCAGCGACGGCATGCGCGATATCTATGAAATCGAGGTCAGCGCGTTGCAGCGGGATGCGACGAAGGTCTTCGATCGAATCCACCCGCTGGACGCGGAGCGGGTGCGGGCCTCGATTCGCCTGTCTGCATTGCAGTTGAGCCACTGGCGCGAAGAGTACCGGGTGCAGTTGCCGCAACGGGGTTTACGCTGGATTCGCGGCGAGGCCACCCCGGAGGAATTGCCGGGGGGCGGTACGCTGTGGCATGGCTATGTGTCGGACATTTCCGACTTGAAGCGGGTTGAAGAGGAACTGCGCGCGCTGTCCATCACAGATTCCCTGACCGGGATTCACAACCGTCGCTATTTCCAGGACCGCCTCAGGGCCGAGATGGCGAGGCTCAATCGGACCAGTGGGGCGCTGTCGGTGATCATGCTCGATATCGATCATTTCAAGCGGATCAATGACCAGCACGGGCATGCGGTTGGCGATGGGGTGTTGCAGGAGTTGTGCAAGCGCATCAGTCAGCGTCTGCGCCGCACCGATGTATTCTGCCGCCTGGGGGGCGAGGAGTTCATGGTGCTGTGCCCCAACACCGATGGTGAGCAGGCCTACAGCTTGGCGATGGAGTTGTGGCAATCGCTGCGTAGCCTGCCGATGGAACCGGTGGGCATCGTCACCGCCAGCTTTGGTGTGGCCAGCTGGCGGGTGGATGAAGGCATCGATGGCCTGTTGTTGCGTGCCGACTCGGCGGTGTACGTGGCCAAGCAGGCGGGCAGGGACCGGGTGGAGGCCGAGAGGGCGCGGGCCTGATGCTCGCTCCTATAGGACGGGAGCCGCCGCCGCCATTTTTGGCTGGCGGTACAGATCCAGCAGCACCTGGTCCAGCACCGACGACGCGCCCCACGGCTTCGGATCGTTGAGGATCGCCACCACCGCCCAGGTGTTGCCATTGTTGTCGCGGCTGAACCCGGCAATGGCGCGCACGGTGTTCAAGGTACCGGTCTTGACGTGGGCTTCGCCGCGCATGGCGGTGGTCTTCAGGCGTTTGCGCATGGTGCCGTCGGTGCCGGCGATCGGCATCGAGCTGATGTATTCCGCAGCGTAGGGGCTTTTCCAGGCGGCTTGCAGCATGGCGGCCATTTCGCGGGCGCTGACCCGTTCGGCACGGGACAGGCCCGAACCGTTCTCCATCACCAGGTGTGGCGCGGTGATGCCTTTTTTCGCCAGCCACTGGCGCACTACACGTTGCGCGGCCTTGGCATCGTCGCCGTCGGCATCGTTGCGGAACTGCGCGCCCAGGCTCAGGAACAATTGCTGGGCCATGGTGTTGTTACTGTATTTGTTGATGTCACGGATGATTTCCGCCAGGTCCGGCGAAAAGGCGCGGGCCAGTACCTTGGCATCCTTGGGCACCGGTGCCTGGATATCGCGGCCCTGAATGGTGCCGCCCAGTTCCTGCCAGATCGCCCGTACCGCACCGGCGGTGTAGGTGGCGTGGTCCAGCAACGACAGATAAGTCTGCGAGCTGCAGCCATCGGCCAATTGGCCGCTGACGGTGACCGTCATACTGCCATCGGCGCCCGTGACCGGGTTGTAGCGTACGTCGCCGGTGCACTGCTTGGCGTTGGAGGCCTTGACCTGGTTGTCGATGCGGATGCTGGCAATCGGCGGTTCGACCGAGACGAGCACGCGGCCCGAATCGTTACGGGTCACAAAGCGCAGGGCCTTGAGGTTGACCAGCAGGGCGTCGGGCTTGACCAGGAACGGTTTGTTCTCGTCGTTGCCGTCATCATTGAATTCCGGCAACTGCGGCTGGTTGAAGAAACTGCGGTCCAGCACCAGGTCACCGGTGACTTGCTGCACGCCATTGGCCCGCAGGTCGCGCATCAGCAGCCAGAGCTTTTCCATGTTCAGCTTGGGGTCGCCGCCGCCCTTGAGGTACAGGTTGCCGTGCAACACGCCACCGCTGAGGGTGCCGTCGGTGTAGAACTCGGTTTTCCACTGGTGGTTGGGGCCGAGCATTTCCAGGGCCGCATAGGTGGTGACCAGCTTCATGGTGGAAGCGGGGTTTACCGAGACGTCGGCGTTGAATACCGTGGGGGTGCCGGGGCCGTTCAACGGGATCATCACCAGGGACAGCGCAGTGTTTTGCAGCTTGGCTTTGGCCAGTGCCTGCTGGACGTTTGCAGGCAAGGTGTTATTGATCGGGGCCGCGGAGGTGGAAAAGGCCAGTGGCAGGAGAAAACTGGCAAGTAGCAATGGACGCAAAGATTTGATCATAAGAAATAAAACCCTACTGCTGAGGAGGGTGAAAAAGGCGAGGGGTAAATAGGAAAAATCCCTCAATGGTCATGAAAGTGTCGGCATTATGCCCCAAGGTGAAGGCACTTGTAGCTGAACGATAGCTGGTAATCGGCGTTTTTTTAACAGCAAACGGCCGCCCGTCCCAGAGAGTCGGGCAATCGTCGCCTTAAACTGCTAAAGTGCCGCCCGTTATTACTTATGAGGATTGTTCCAATGGCGACTAACCGTTCCCAGCGTCTGCGCAAAAAACTGTGCGTTGATGAATTTCAAGAGCTGGGTTTCGAACTGAACCTGGACTTCAAAGAAGGCCTGAGTGAAGAAGCTATCGACGCTTTCCTCGAAGCATTCATCAAAGAAGCCATGGAAGCCAACGGCCTGGGCTATGTCGGCGGCGACGACTACGGTCTGGTTTGCCTGCAGAAGCGTGGCTCGGTCTCCGAAGAGCAGCGCGCTGCCGTCGAAGCCTGGCTGAAAACCCGTTCCGAGCTGACCAAGGCTGAAGTCAGCCCGCTGCTGGACGTGTGGTATCCGGAAAAGCCGATCAACGCGGCTAAGTGATACTGAAAAAAACGGCGACCTGAGGGTCGCCGTTTTTTTATGCCTTGCGCCAGTTCAGAATCAGCAGCGTCAATACCCCCGCCACAATTCCCCAGAACGCCGACCCGATGGAAAACAACGTCAAGCCTGACGCGGTGACCATAAAGGTGATCAGCGCCGCTTCCCGTTCCTTCGGCTCATTCATGGCGATACTCAAGCCATTGATGATCGAGCCAAACAAGGCCAAGGCCGCAATCGACAGCACCAGTTCCTTGGGCAAGGCTGCGAACAGTGCCGCCAGTGTTGCGCCGAACACCCCGGCTATCCCGTAGAACACCCCGCACCATACGGCGGCGGTGTAGCGTTTATTACGGTCTTCATGGGCGTGGGGGCCGGTGCAGATCGCTGCGCTGATCGCCGCCAGGTTGATGCCGTGGGAGCCAAAGGGCGCCAGCACCAGCGAGGCCAGGCCGGTGGCGGTGATCAGAGGCGAGGCCGGCACGTTATAGCCATCGGCCCGCAGTACGGCGACGCCGGGCATGTTCTGCGAGGTCATCGCCACCACGAACAACGGAATCCCGATGCTGATGGTTGCCGCCAGCGAGAAGTGCGGCGTCGTCCATACCGGCGTCGCCACTTCCAGGTGGAAACCGCTGAAGTCCAGCAAGCCCATCAGCCCCGACAGCAGGGTACCGATCACCAGGGCGGACAGCACCGCGTAGCGTGGCGACAGGCGCTTGATGATCAGGTAGGTGAAAAACATCCCCAGGACCAGGCCGGTGCGATGCTGCGCGGCGACGAAAATCTCGCTGCCGATCTTGAACAGGATCCCCGCCAGCAAGGCGGCCGCCAACGACGCAGGGATACGCTTGACCAGTTTTTCAAAGCTGCCGGTGAGCCCGCAGAGCGTCACCAGCACCGCGCAGGTGATGTAGGCGCCGATGGCCTCGCCGTAACTCACACCGCCCAGGCTGGTGATCAACAGCGCCGCGCCGGGGGTGGACCAGGCAATGGTGATCGGCGTGCGGTAGCGCAGGGACAGGCCGATGCTGCAGACCGCCATGCCGATGGAAATCGCCCAGATCCACGAAGAAATCTGCGCCGTGGTCAAGCCGGCCGCCTGGCCGGCCTGGAACATCAGCACCAGGGAGCTGGTATAGCCGGTCATCATGGCGATAAAGCCGGCGACGACGGCGGAGGCAGAAGTGTCGGCCAGCGGGCGCAAGGGCGCTTGGGTGGCGTCGGTCATGGAGAGGTGTTCCTTTTACCTGGGTGTTTGCCGGTGACGGCGCAGATTCAAGCCTAAACTCAAACGTAACGACTCATTGCAATACAGACGGCACCGCAAACAGCCGTACAGTGTGTTGGCGCAGTGGGTTGTGTACAATGTGCGCTGTTTTTAGGTGATACTTGCCAGCGACCCCGTGTTGCCGTATTACCTTAAAGTTGCCGTATTACCGTTAATTCGCCGCCGTTCTCCCTACCCGAGTGCCCATGAACGAACAGTTGCAACCTCTCAAGAAACAACCGCGAGCCGGCAAGGCCGGTCGCAGCGGAACCCAGGACGATATCGTCTACGCGCATATCTTCGAGGCGATCCTCGAGCAGCGCCTGGCACCCGGTACCAAATTGAGTGAAGAGGCACTGGGCGAAATCTTCGGCGTCAGCCGCACTATCATTCGCCGCGCGCTGTCGCGCCTGGCCCATGAAGGCGTGGTGTTGCTGCGGCCCAATCGTGGCGCGGTGGTGGCGAGCCCAAGCGTGGAAGAAGCACGCCAGGTGTTCCTGGCCCGGCGCCTGGTAGAGCGAGCGATCACCGAGCTGGCAGTGCAGCACGCCACCGCTGAGCAACTGGCCGAACTGCGCCAGATGGTCAACGACGAGCGCGACAGCTTCTCCCGCGGTGATCGCGGAGCGGGCATCCGCCTCTCCGGCGAGTTCCACCTCAAGCTGGCCGAAGCCGCGAAAAACGCGCCGCTGATCAGCTTCCAGCGCAGCCTGGTGTCCCAGACCTCGTTGATCATCGCTCAGTACGAAAGCGGCAACCGCTCGCACTGTTCCTACGATGAGCACACCCAACTGATCGATGCGATCGAAGCACGGGACGCGGCGTTGGCGGTGAACTTGATGATGCATCACATGGATCATATCGACAGCAAGCTCAACCTCGACGAGGAAAGTGCGTCGGATGATTTGCATGCGGTGTTCTCGCATCTGTTGCAGACCAAGAAGCCGGGGCGTTCTTCAGTCAAGCTGTAAACCCGATTAAAAAATGTGGGAGGGGGCTTGCTCCCGATGGCAGAGTGTCAGTCACTGAATTAAGTGCCTGATCCACCGCTATCGGGAGCAAGCCCCCTCCCACATTTGTTTTGTGTCGTGGCGCAGATCAGCGTTGGTGCACGAGTTGGCCGGCAGCGTAGGTCTGCAACACCGTCCGATCATCCCCCAGGGTCATCAACACGAACAACGTCTCGGCAATGTTATTGGCCTGCTTCAAGCGATAGCTCAGCAGCGGCGTGGCGTTGTAGTCCAGCACCAGGAAGTCTGCATCGGTGCCCGGCTGCAACGTGCCGATCTTGTCTTCCAGGCGCAGCGCCCGCGCACCGCCCAGGGTGGCCAGGTATAGCGACTTGAAGGGGCTCAACCGCGCACCCTGCAGTTGCATGACCTTGTAGGCTTCGTTCAAGGTTTGCAGCAGCGAGAAACTGGTGCCACCACCCACATCGGTGCCCAGCCCGACATTCAGCTTGTGTTTCTCGGCCATCGGCAGGTTGAACAGGCCGCTGCCGAGGAAGAGGTTCGAGGTCGGACAGAACGCCACCGCCGACCCCGTCTCCGCCAACCGTGCGCATTCCTCATCACACAGGTGCACGCCGTGGGCAAACACCGAGCGCTCGCCCAGCAGCTGGTAGTGATCGTACACATCCAGATAGCCGTTGCGCTCCGGAAACAGCGCCTTCACCCACTCGACTTCCTGCTTGTTCTCACTGATGTGCGTCTGCATGTACAGGTCCGGGTATTCGCCCAACAGTTGTCCTGCGAGCGCCAATTGTTCCGGCGTGCTGGTCGGCGCAAAACGCGGGGTGACCGCATAGTGCAGGCGGCCCTTGCCGTGCCAGCGTTCGATCAGCGCCTTGCTTTGCTGGTAGCCGGATTCGGCGGTGTCGGTAAGGTAGTCCGGGGCGTTGCGGTCCATCATCACCTTGCCGGCGATCATGCGCAGGTCGAGTTTTTCCGCCGCTTCAAAGAATGCGTTCACCGACTGCGGATGCACGCTGCCGAACACCAGTGCGGTGGTGGTGCCGTTGCGCAGCAGTTCCTTGATGAAAATATCTGCGACTTCCTCGGCGTGGGCCTTGTCGGCGAACTGGCTTTCGCACGGGAAGGTGTAGGTGTTGAGCCAGTCCAGCAACTGCTCGCCATACGCGCCGACCATGCCGGTTTGCGGCAGGTGGATATGGGTGTCAATCAGGCCGGGAGTGATCAGCGCATCCTGGTAATGGGTGATGTCGATGTCGGCAGGCAAGCTCGGCAGCAGGTCGCCGGCATGGCCAATGGCGCTGATCCGGCCGTTTTCGATCACCAGCAAGCCGTCTTCGAAATACTCGTAGGAGGCTTCGATCCCAACTTCAGCGGGGTCGGCGATGCTGTGCAGGAGGGCGGCACGGTAGGCTTTGCGAGTCAAAGGCATGGTCGTCTCAATTGATAGCTTGGCTGCGGCGCGAGACCGGCAGCAGTTTGGCAATGGGTTCGGCGCTCGCGGTGTGCTGGCCGAAATTGGCGTTATAGGTGGCGATGATTTCGCCGGCGATGGAGATGGCGATCTCCACCGGCAACTTGCCCTTCACCTCGCTGAGGCCCATGGGGCAACGCATGCGTTGCAACTGCGCGGCGTCAAAGCCGCGATCGCGCAAGCGGTGTTCGAACTTGACGCGTTTGGTCTTCGAACCGATCAGGCCGAAGTAGGCAAAGTCATTGCGTTTGAGCAGGGCGGCGGTCAGTTCCAGGTCCAGCGCGTGATTGTGGGTCATGACGACGCAGTAACTGCCCACCGGCAGGTCGGCAATTTCGTCCACCGGCTCTTCGCTGATGATTTTACGCACGCCCTGGGGGATATGTTCCGGAAACTCCTGCTCGCGGGAATCGATCCAGCGCACCCGGCACGGCAGGCTCGCCAGCAATGGCACCAGCGCGCGGCCGACATGGCCGGCGCCGAATACCGCGATCTGCGCCTGCACCTGGCCCATGGGTTCGAACAGCAGCACGGTGACGCCCCCGCAGCACTGGCCCAGGCTGGCGCCGAGGCTGAAGCGCTCCAGATGGGTGTTCTGCTGGCCACGCACGAGCATGTCGCGGGCGATCTGCATGGCCTTGTATTCCAGGTGCCCGCCGCCGATGGTGTCGAAGGTCTGCGCGGCACTGATCACCATCTTCGAACCGGCATTGCGCGGCGTGGAGCCGAGCTCTTCGATGATGGTCACCAGTACGCAGGGTTCACCCTGGTTTTGCAGGTCGGCGAGGGCGCTGATCCAGTTGTTCATAGTCACCTCTTGTGGTGTCTGTCAGGCCGTCATCGGTCTAGAGCGAAGCCATTTCAGTTTCAGTCTCGACAGCTGTCGCCGCCTGCAACTTGCGCATCTGCTCACACCCCCACAACACCCGCTCCGGTGTCGCCGGCGCATCGATCTTCGGCTGATGGCGATAATCAGCCAGGCTCGCCACCGCATCCTTGATCGCGCACCACGAGGCAATCCCGAGCATGAACGGTGGCTCACCCACGGCCTTGGAATGGAACACGGTGTCTTCCGGGTTCTTGCGGTTTTCCACCAGCTTCACGCGCAAATCCAAAGGCATGTCGGCCACCGCCGGGATCTTGTAGCTGGCCGGGCCGCAGGTCTCTAGCTTGCCCTTGGTGTTCCACACCAGCTCTTCCATGGTCAGCCAGCCCATGCCCTGGATAAAGCCGCCTTCTACCTGGCCGATGTCGATGGCCGGGTTCAGTGAGGCGCCCACATCGTGGAGGATGTCGGTGCGCAGCATCTTGTATTCGCCGGTCAGGGTGTCGACGATCACTTCGCAGCACGCCGCGCCGAAGGCGAAGTAGTAGAACGGCCGACCGCGGGCCTGGCTACGGTCGTAGAAGATTTTCGGGGTCTTGTAGAAGCCGGTGCTCGACAGCGAGACCTGGGCGAAATACGCCTGCTGGATCAACGCCTCGAAGGTCAGGATCTGCTCGCGCACGCGCACATGGCCGTTATGAAATTCCACATCCGCTTCGCTCACGTCGTACTTGCGCGCGGCGAATTCCACCAGGCGTTGCTTGATGGTTTCGGCGGCGTTCTGGGCGGCCTTGCCGTTCAGGTCCGCACCGCTGGACGCGGCGGTCGGCGAGGTGTTGGGCACCTTGTCGGTGTTGGTGGCGGTGATCTGCACGCGGTCGATGTCCACCTGGAACACTTCGGCCACCACTTGCGCGACCTTGGTGTTCAAGCCCTGGCCCATCTCGGTGCCGCCGTGGTTCAGGTGGATGCTGCCGTCGGTGTAGATATGGATCAGCGCGCCCGCCTGGTTCAGGAAGCTCGCCGTGAACGAGATCCCGAATTTCACCGGGGTCAGCGCCAGGCCTTTTTTCAGGATCGGGCTGTGGGCGTTGTAGAGGCGGATCGCTTCGCGGCGCTCGGCGTATTGGCTGCTGGCTTCAAGTTCGGCGGTCATCTCTTCGAGCATGTTGTGCTCGACGGTCTGGTAGTAGTGGGTGACGTTGCGCTCGGTCTTGCCGTAGTAATTGGCCTTGCGCACCGCCAACGGGTCCAGCGCCAGATGACGGGCGATGGCGTCCATCACTTCCTCGATGGCGACCATGCCTTGCGGGCCGCCGAAGCCGCGATAGGCGGTATTGGACGCCGTGTTGGTCTTGCAGCGATGGCCGTTCACCGTGGCATCGCCCAGGTAATACGCGTTGTCGGCGTGGAACATGGCGCGGTCGACGATCGAGTTGGACAGGTCCGGCGAGCAGCCGCAGTTACCGGCCAGCTCCAGGTTGATCCCATGCAGGCGACCGCTGTCGTCGAAGCCCACGTCGTATTCGATATAGAAGGGGTGGCGCTTGCCGGTCATCAGCATGTCTTCGACGCGCGGCAGGCGCATCTTGGTCGGCTGGCCGGTGAGGCGCGCCACCACCGCACACAGGCACGCCGGGCTCGCCGCCTGGGTTTCCTTGCCGCCGAAACCGCCGCCCATGCGGCGCATATCGACGACGATCTTGTTCATCGACACGCCCAGCACTTCGGCCACCAGCTTCTGCACTTCGGTGGGGTTCTGCGTGGAGCAATAGACGATCATGCCGCCGTCTTCGGTGGGCATTACCGAGGAAATCTGGGTTTCCAGGTAGAAGTGTTCCTGACCGCCGATATGCAGGGTGCCCTGGAGGCGGTGCTTGGCGGTCGCCAGCGCGCCGGCCGAATTACCGCGTTGGTGGGTGTGGCTGTCGAGCACGAAGTGCTTGTTGCGAAAGGCCTCGACCACATCCAGCACGGGCTCCAGGTCTTCGTATTCGATCACGGCCGCCATCGCGGCCTTGCGTGCGGTGTCCAGGTCGCGGGCGGCCACGGCCAAAACCACCTGGCCGACGAACTGCACCGTGTCGATGGCCAGCAAGGGGTCGCCGGGCAGCAGCGGGCCGATGTCTTTCAGGCCCGGCACGTCTTCGTGGGTGATGACGATACGCACACCGTCGAAGGCGTAGCAGGGCGCGGTGTCGATGCGGATGATCCGGGCGTGGGCGCGGTCGGACATGCGTGCATACAGGTGCAACTGGTTGGGGAATTCCAGGCGGTCATCGATGTACTGCGCTTCACCGGACACGTGCTTGGCGGCGCTGTCATGCTTGACGCTGCGGCCGACCCCGGAGGTCAGGTCCTGGGCAAACAGCGCGGCCAGTTCGGCCTGGGTTTTTTCCACGGCGTGATGGTTAGACATAAGCGGTCACCCGAGTCTCGATGTGCGGCGTTTGCAGTTCGATGAAGTATTTGCGCAGCAGGTTCCGGGCGCTGAGCAGACGGTATTCCTTGCTGGCGCGGAAGTCCGACAGCGGGGTGAAATCCTCGGCCAGGGCGGCGCAGGCTTTCTCGACGGTGGCGGCGTTCCAGGTGGCGCCGACCAACACGGCTTCGCAGTTTTTCGCGCGTTTTGGCGTGGCGGCCATGCCGCCGAACGCGACGCGGGCATCACTGATCACACCGTTGTCGATCTTCAGGTTGAAGGCCGCACACACGGCGGAAATATCGTCGTCCAGGCGCTTGGAAACCTTGTAGGCACGGAACAGCGCATGGCCCTTGGGGACGATGATTTTTTCGATGAACTCGCTGTCCTGGCGCGCCGTCACGCGGTAGTCGATGAAATAGTCCTCCAGCGCCAGGGTGCGGCGCACGTCGCCTTTGCACAGCACGATCTGCGCCCCCAGGGCGATCAACAGCGGCGGAGAATCGCCAATCGGCGAGGCGTTGCCGATATTGCCGCCGAGGGTGCCCTGGTTGCGGATTTGCAGGGAGGCGAAGCGGTGTAGCAGGTCGCCGAAATCCGGGTATTCGTGGTGCAGCGCGGTGTAGCAGTCGGAGAGGGCAGTGGCGGCGCCGATTTCCAGGCGGTCGTCGAAGTCCTCGATGCGTTTCATCTCTTCAATATTGCCGACATAGATCATCACCGGCAGGGTGCGGTGAAACTGGGTGACTTCCAGCGCCAGGTCGGTGCCGCCGGCCAGCAGGCGGGCTTGCGGGTAGGCGTCGTAGAGGTCGGCCAGGTCGGCGACGGTGAGGGGCACCAGGCAGCGTTTGTCGCCGCTGTTGAGTTCACCGGTTTGGGTCGGCGCGATGGCTTTGAGGCGGGCGATGGTTTCGGCCTGGCGGCTGTCGAACTGGTCCGCCGGTTTGTTGCAGCAGGCCTGTTCGGCGGCGGCCAGGATCGGCCGATAGCCGGTGCAGCGGCACAGGTTGCCGGCCAGGGCTTCGTGGGCCTTCTGGCTGTCGGGGGCGTCGCTGTTCTTTTGCAGGGCGAACAACGACATCACAAAACCGGGGGTGCAAAAGCCGCATTGCGAACCGTGGCACTCCACCATCGCCTGTTGCACGCTGTGCAGTTGGCCCTGGTGCTTGAGGTCTTCGACGCTGATCAGTTGCTTGCCGTGCAGCGACGATACAAATGTCAGGCAGGAATTGAGGCTGCGATAACGGATCTGCTCAACGCCCTGAGGGTCGGTGTGCAACTCGCCGACCACCACCGTGCACGCACCGCAGTCGCCGCTGGCGCAGCCTTCCTTGGTGCCGGGTTTGCCCACATGCTCGCGCAGATAGTTGAGCACGGTCAGGTTGGGGTCCAGGGCGTGCTCGCTATGGAGTTCCTGGTTAAGTAAAAACTGGATCACGGAAGGCCTCGCAGACTCATTATTGTTGTTAACCGCTTTGCGCCGAATCTAGTCATGTCTGACTTTTCGGTCAATGATTTTCTGACCAGAAGGTCAGGAAAATGCGATCACAACACTTTCAATTATGGTTCAGTCTTCTGAAACCGGCGTTTTTGGGGGCGTGTGGGTGTTCAGCGTTGCTTATTTCATGCCAAATTCGCCACGGTGGGCGTAGCGCCATCAGCGGGCCAATGCGCTACACTGCCGCGCTTGTACCGATAGACGATTTTGAAGGGAAAACATGACGTTCAAGGCGCCGGACAGTCTCGCCGAGCAAATCGCTCACCACCTCGCCGAACGTATCATTCGCGGCGATCTCAAGCCTGGAGAGCGGATCCAGGAACAGAAAGTCACGCTGGCGCTCAATGTCAGCCGTGGCTCCGTGCGTGAAGCTTTACTGATCCTCGAACGCCGCCACCTGATCGCGATCCTGCCGCGCCGTGGCGCCCATGTGACCGAGCTCACGGCGCACAAGGTGCAGAGCCTGTGCACACTGATGAGTGAGCTGTATATCCTGCTTGGCAATGCGGTCGCCCAGGGCTGGCAGACCCAGGCCGACATGGCGCCGTTCGTCCAGATCCAGCAGCGCCTGGTGAGCAATTTCGAGCGCCAGGACATCCGCGCCTTTGTCGAAGAATGCTTCAATGTGATGCGCGCCGCGTACCCCTTCGCCAACAACCCGTATTTGCAGGAAACCGTCGAAAACCTGCAGCCGGCGATGAACCGTGCCTATTACCTGGCCCTGGATCAGCGCAAGGCGTCCATGAGCGAGTACCTGGCGCTGTTCGAGCAACTGCTCGCCGCCGTACTCGCCCGTGACCTGGAGCAGATCCGCCAGGTGCTGTCGGCCTACTGCCAGCGCAGCAGCTCGCTGGTCATCGCTGCGTTGGCGGACGCCTAAACGTGCGGCTCAAGTGCATCAAACTGGCGGGGTTCAAATCCTTCGTCGACCCGACCACGGTGAACTTCCCCAGTAACATGGCGGCAGTGGTCGGGCCCAATGGCTGCGGCAAGTCGAACATCATCGACGCCGTACGCTGGGTGATGGGCGAGAGCTCGGCAAAAAACCTGCGTGGCGAGTCGATGACCGACGTCATCTTCAACGGCTCCACCAGCCGCAAACCGGTGAGCCAGGCCAGCATCGAGCTGGTGTTCGACAACTCCGACGGCACCCTGATCGGCGAGTACGCGGCCTACGCGGAAATCTCGATACGCCGCAAAGTGACGCGCGACAGCCAGAACAGTTACTTCCTCAACGGCACCAAGTGCCGACGCCGGGACATTACCGACATCTTCCTCGGTACCGGCCTGGGCCCGCGCAGCTATTCGATCATCGAACAGGGCATGATCTCCAAGCTGATCGAAGCCAAGCCCGAAGACCTGCGCAACTTTATCGAAGAAGCCGCCGGCATCTCCAAGTACAAGGAGCGCCGCCGCGAGACCGAAAACCGTATCCGCCGCACCCATGAAAACCTCGCCCGCCTCACTGACCTGCGCGAAGAGCTGGAGCGCCAGTTGGAGCGCCTGCACCGCCAGGCCCAGGCGGCCGAGAAGTATCAGGAATACAAGGGCGAAGAGCGCCAGTTGAAGGCGCAACTGTCGGCCCTGCGCTGGCAGGCGCTGAATGATCAGGTCGGCCAGCGCGAAGCGATCATCGGCACCCAGGAAATCAGCTTTGAAGCGCTGGTGGCCGAGCAGCGCAATGCCGACGCCGCCATCGAGCGCCTGCGCGACGGGCACCATGACCTGTCCGAACGCTTCAATCTGGTGCAGGGCCGCTTCTATTCGGTGGGCGGTGATATCGCCCGGGTCGAGCAAAGCATCCAGCACGGCCAGCAGCGCCTGCGTCAGTTGCAGGATGACTTGAAGGAAGCCGAACGCGCGCGCCTGGAAACCGAATCCCATTTGGGCCACGACCGCACCTTGCTGCTGACGTTGGGCGAAGAGCTGGACATGCTCACCCCCGAGCAGGACATCACCAACGCCGCCGCCGAAGAGGCCGCCGCTGCGCTGGAAGAATCCGAAACCACCATGCACGGCTGGCAGGAGCAGTGGGACGCCTTCAACCTGCAATCCGCCGAACCGCGGCGCCAGGCCGAGGTGCAGCAGTCGCGCATCCAGCAACTGGAAACCAGCATGGAACGCCTGGCCGAGCGCCAGCGTCGCCTGCAGGAAGAGCGCGTGCTGCTTGCCGCCGACCCGGAAGACGCGGCGATCATGGAACTCAGCGAGCAACTGGCCGAAAGCGAAATGACGCTGGAAGAGCTGGAAGCCAGCGAAGAACAGCAAGTGGAGCGCCTGGAGCAATTGCGCCAGCAACTGCAACAGGCGACCCAGGCCCAGCAGCAGGCCCAGGGTGATTTGCAGCGGCTTAACGGCCGCCTGGCGTCCCTTGAAGCCTTGCAGCAAGCGGCGTTGGACCCAGGCACCGGCACCGCCGAATGGCTGCGTGACCAGCACCTGGCCGAGCGTCCGCGCTTGGCCGAAGGCTTGAAAGTTGAAGCCGGTTGGGAGCTGGCGGTAGAGACTGTTCTAGGCGCCGACCTGCAAGCCGTACTGGTGGATGATTTTGGCGGCTTCGACCTGGCCGGCTTCGCCCAGGGCGATCTGCGTTTGCTCAGCCCCGCCGCTGATGGCACACGAGTGCCGGGCAGCCTGCTGGACAAGGTCGAAGCGGCGATTGACCTGTCGCCGTGGCTGGGCCAGGTCAAGCCGGTGGACTCCCTGGAACAGGCCCTGGCCCAGCGCGGTCAACTGGCGGGCGGCGAAAGCCTGATCAGCCGCGACGGTTATTGGGTCGGCCGCCACTTCCTGCGGGTGCGCCGTGCCAGTGAAGCGGAAAGCGGTGTTCTGGCTCGAGGCCAGGAAATCGTCAACCTGATCGCCGAGCGTGAAGAGCGCGAAGCCACCCTGGAAAGCCTCGAAACCGAACTGCAAACCCTGCGCGCCACCCAGCGCCAGCAAGAGACCGGCCGCGAACACCTGCGGCGCCTGTTGCAGGACGAAGCGCGCCAGCAAGGCGAATTGAAAGCCCAGCTTTCCGCGAGCAAAGCCAAGGCCGAGCAACTGACCCTGCGCCGCACCCGCCTCGACGAAGAAGTGGCGGAGATGGGCGAACAGCGCGCCCTCGAACACGAACAGATCGGCGAAGCGCGCCTGCAGTTGCAGGAGGCCCTCGACAGCATGGCCCTGGACACCGAGCAGCGTGAATTGCTGCTGGCCCAGCGTGACAGCCTGCGCGAACGCCTCGACCGCGTGCGCCAGGAAGCCCGCCAGCACAAGGATCACGCCCATCAGTTGGCCGTGCGCCTGGGTTCGCTCAAGGCCCAGCACGCGTCCACGGCCCAGGCCCTTGAGCGCCTGGAGATGCAGTCCGAACGCCTCACCGAAAAACGCGAGCAACTGAGCCTCAACCTGGAGGAGGGCGAAGCGCCGCTGGAAGAGCTGCGCCTCAAGCTTGAAGAGTTGCTCGACAAGCGCATGACCGTCGACGAAGAACTCAAGACCGCGCAGATCGCCCTGGAAGACGCCGACCGCGAACTGCGCGACGCAGAAAAACGCCGGACCCAGGCCGAGCAGCAATCCCAGCTGATTCGCGGCCAGCTCGAACAACAGCGCATGGAATGGCAAGCCCTCACCGTGCGCCGCAAGGCCCTGCAAGACCAATTGCTCGAAGACGGCTACGACTTGCATGGCGTGCTCAATACCTTGACCGCCCAGGCCAGCGAGAAAGAAGCCGAGGAAGAACTTGAACGGATTGCCGCACGTATCCAGCGACTGGGCGCGATCAACCTCGCGGCCATCGATGAATACCAGCAGCAGTCCGAGCGCAAACGTTATCTGGATGCCCAGGACGCCGACCTGGTGGAAGCCCTGGACACCCTGGAAAACGTGATCCGCAAGATCGACAAGGAAACCCGCAACCGCTTCAAAGATACCTTTGATCAGATTAATGGCGGTTTACAGGCGTTATTCCCGAAAGTTTTCGGTGGTGGCAGCGCTTACTTGGAACTGACGGGCGAAGATCTACTCGATACAGGGGTAACGATCATGGCGCGGCCTCCGGGCAAGAAGAACAGCACCATCCATTTGTTGTCCGGCGGCGAAAAAGCCCTGACCGCGTTGGCCCTGGTGTTTGCCATCTTCAAGTTGAACCCGGCGCCGTTCTGCATGCTCGATGAAGTTGACGCACCATTGGATGACGCTAACGTTGGACGCTATGCGCGACTGGTCAAGGAGATGTCCCAGACGGTGCAGTTCATCTATATCACCCACAACAAGATCGCCATGGAAATGGCTGATCAGTTGATGGGGGTGACAATGCACGAGCCAGGCTGCTCGCGGTTGGTCGCGGTGGATGTGGAAGAAGCGATGGCGATGGTGGAATCTTGAGTTGGGCCATGAGAGAAAGTTTTCAGCGCGATGTCAGGTGATTTACCGGCCTGGTGAAAGTGGCAAATGGACATATTTGTTCAAGGCATTTTGACAGACGGTGTAAAGTTATCTTTGGTCGTGCTAGTTTAATGTCAATTTTTCGTGTGCGTGGGCAAAACGTCAGTCAGAACATAGAGTTGGCGCCACGTTTTAAAGCGGTTTGCACGGTGCTAAACCCCTTATTTTTCAGCATTTTTTATTAGAGGCACGGGATTACATGGAAATCGGTCTGCGCGAGTGGCTGATCGTCATCGGCATTATTGTCATTGCCGGTATTCTTTTTGATGGCTGGCGCCGCATGCGCGGTGGCAAGGGCAAGCTCAAATTCCGTCTGGACCGCAACCTGTCCAACTTGCCCGACGATGACGGCAGCGCCGAGCTGCTGGGGCCGCCCCGTGTGCTGGATACCCATAAGGAACCGCAACTGGACGAGCATGACCTGCCGTCGATGAGTGCACCGGTGCGTGAAGCCCGCGAGCCCTCGTCCAAGCGTGGCAAGCGCGCCAGTGCAGCTGTTGCCGAACCCCATCAGGGTGACCTGAACCTCGATGTCGATGAAGGCCCGAGCTTCAGCAGCCGTGATGACGATTTCCCGGATGAAAACGCCGGCAAGAATGCGCCGCGTCAATCCGTCAACGATCAGCCTGCCGCCGAAGAAGTGCTGGTGATCAGCGTGATCTGCCGCGACGCCGCCGGCTTCAAGGGCCCGGCCCTGTTGCAGAACATCCTCGAAAGCGGCCTGCGCTTTGGCGAGATGGATATTTTCCACCGCCACGAAAGCATGGCCGGCAACGGCGAAGTGCTATTCTCCATGGCCAACGCGGTCAAGCCAGGCACTTTCGACCTGGACGACATCGACCTGTTCAGCACCCCTGCGGTGAGCTTCTTCCTCGGCCTGCCGGGCCCGCGTCACCCGAAACAAGCGTTCGACGTGATGGTGGCCGCCGCCCGCAAGCTGTCCCAGGAACTCAACGGCGAGCTCAAGGACGACCAACGCAGCGTCCTGACCGCCCAGACCATCGAACACTACCGTCAGCGCATCGTCGAGTTCGAGCGTCGCGCCCTGACACAGAAACGCTGAGGATTGGTTTCCAGCGTTGTCATTAGAATAAGCGCACCAACATTTGAGCAGCTTCGGCTGCTCTTTTGCTTTATGAGAGAACACCCATGACCGCCGCCCACACCCGCATCCTCGAACTGCGCGCTGAACTGGATCAGCACAACTACCGTTACCACGTGCTCGATGAGCCGAGCATTCCGGACGCCGAGTACGACCGCCTATTCCACGAGCTCAAGGCCCTGGAGGCCGAGCATCCGGAGCTGGTGACGCGTGATTCACCGACGCAGCGGGTCGGCAGTGCGGCATTGTCAGCCTTCACCCAGGTGCGTCACGAGATCCCCATGCTCAGCCTGGGCAATGCGTTTGATGAAACCACCATGCTGGAATTTGATCGCCGGGTCACCGAGGGGCTCGACCTGCCCGTGGGTGATCTGTTCGGCGGTGGCGCGGCGGTGGAATACAGCTGCGAGCCGAAGCTGGATGGCCTCGCGGTCAGCCTGCTTTACCAGGATGGCGAATTGGTACGCGGCGCCACCCGCGGCGACGGCACCACCGGCGAAGACATCAGCGTCAATGTGCGCACCGTGCGCAATATCCCGTTGAAACTGCACGGCAGCGGCTGGCCGGCGACCCTGGAAGTGCGCGGCGAAGTGTTCATGTCCAAGGCCGGTTTCGAGCGGCTCAACGCCTCGCAACTGGAAGTCGGCGGCAAGACCTTCGCCAACCCGCGTAATGCGGCGGCGGGCAGCTTGCGTCAGCTGGACTCGAAGATCACCGCCAGCCGTCCGCTGGAGTTCTGCTGCTACGGCATCGGCCAGGTGACCGGGGATATCAGCGACACCCATATCGGTAACTTGAAGCAACTGCAGAAGTGGGGCATGCCCATCAGCCATGAGTTGAAACTGGCCAAGGGCATCCAGGAGTGCTTGGACTATTACCGCGATATCGGCGAGCGACGTAACAGCCTGCCCTATGAAATCGACGGTGTGGTGTTCAAGGTCAACAGCATTGCCTCACAGCGTGAGCTGGGCTTTCGCGCCCGCGAGCCGCGCTGGGCCATCGCGCACAAATTCCCGGCCATGGAAGAACTCACCGAGTTGCTCGACGTGGAGTTCCAGGTCGGCCGCACCGGCGCCGTGACGCCGGTGGCGCGCTTGAAACCGGTCAAGGTCGCGGGCGTCACCGTGTCCAATGCCACCCTGCACAACATGGATGAAGTCGCGCGCCTGGGCTTGATGATCGGCGATACCGTGATCATCCGCCGTGCCGGGGATGTGATCCCGCAGGTCGTCTCCGTGGTCACCGAGCGCCGCCCGGAACACGCCCGCGCGGTACAGATCCCCGAAAGCTGCCCGGTGTGCGGCTCTCATGTGGAGCGCACGCAACTGGTCAAGCGCAGCAAGGGCAAGGAAACCGTCAGCGAAGGCGCGGTGTACCGCTGCGTCGGGCGCCTGGCCTGTGGTGCCCAGCTCAAGCAGGCGATTATCCATTTCGTCTCGCGCCGGGCCATGGACATCGACGGGCTCGGTGACAAAACCATCGAGCAACTGGTGGATGAAAAACTCATCGGTTCGCCGGCCGACCTCTACAAGCTCAAATACGAGCAGATCATCGACCTGGAAGGCTTCGCCGATATTTCCAGCAAGAAGCTGATCACCGCCATCGAAAACAGCAAGACCCCGACCCTGGCGCGCTTTATCTACGCCCTGGGCATTCCCGATGTGGGCGAAGAGACGGCCAAGGTGCTGGCGCGCTCCCTGGCGTCCCTTGGGCGCGTGCAGAAGGCCTTGCCGGAAGTTTTGACGTACCTGCCGGATGTGGGCCTGGAAGTGGCCCATGAGATCCACAGCTTCTTCGAAGACAGCCACAACCAGGAAGTGATCGGCGCGTTGCTGTCGTCTGATGAATGCGGCCTGCAATTGCAGGATCAGGGCGAGCTGAGCGCCGAGTTTGCCGCCAGTACCACCTTGGGCGGCTTCCTCGACAAGCTGCACGTACCCTCCGTCGGCCCCGGCGCCGCGCAGAAACTTGCGGACAAGTTCGGCAGCCTGGAAGGTGTGATCAAGGCAGACTGGCTCGACATGCGCCAGGCGCTGCCGGAGAAGCAGGCCAAGGCCGTGCGCGAGTTTTTCGATAACCCGGAAAACGCCAGCCATGCCCTGGCCATCGAGCAGCAGCTCAAGGACTTCGGCATGCACTGGCAGAGCGAGAAGAAGGTGGTCGAAGGCCTGCCCGAAGCAGGGCATACCTGGGTGCTCACCGGCTCCCTGGAGCTGATGAGTCGCGACGTGGCCAAGGACAAGCTCGAAAGCCTCGGCGCCAAGGTGGCCGGTTCCGTGTCGGCCAAGACCCATTGCGTCGTGGCCGGGCCGGGTGCCGGCTCCAAGTTGGCCAAGGCCAGCGAACTGGGGTTGAAGGTGCTGGACGAAGAGGCCTTTGTCGCGTTCCTTGCCAAACACAACATTTCGGTCTGACGCGGCGCCGGTGGTGAGCGGGCTTGTCGAATCGTCGCACTGCCCGCGCCGGGCTGGGAAGCCGCCCTTGAAGAAAGTGGAACGATCCTGAGTCCCAGATGATCTAGTCTCAGTCACCCAGGGAGAGATCGCCATGTTCCGCTACTTCGAGCAACTCAGTTCGCGCATCGCCGCACCGTTCATGGCCGAAACCTCGCGCAACGGCAAGGTGTGGCAGTGTCGGTGCGGGCAAGCGCTGTTCTTTCGCAACAGCCAATGCCTGGCCTGTCAGGCGCTGCTGGGTTATCAGCCGCAGCAAAGCCGCTTGTCTTCCCTGCAACCGGGGCCGGTGGATGGCACTTGGCTACAGGACGACAACCTCGATGCCGGCGCCTTCCGCCGCTGTGCCAATCTCGACACCGCGGCGGCCTGCAACTGGCTGATTCCCGCCCACAGCACCGCACCGTTGTGTGTGGCGTGCAGCCTCAACCGCACCATCCCCGACCTGTCGATCCCGGAGAACCCCGAGCGCTGGCGCAAGGTGGAGACCGCCAAGCGTCGGCTGGTGGCGCAGTTGATCAGCCTGGGCCTGCAAGTGGTGCCCAAGAGCGTCGACGAGGACAGCGGCCTGGCGTTCGACTTCGTCGGCATCGACCTGGAAGGCAACGCGCCCATGACCGGGCATGCCAACGGCCTGATCACCCTCGACATCAAGGAAGCCGACGACGCCCACCGCGAAAAAATCCGCGTGCAGATGCGCGAACCCTATCGCACCTTGCTGGGCCACTTTCGCCATGAGGTCGGCCACTATTACTGGGACCGTCTGATCGCCAACAGCCACTGGCTGGAGCCTTTTCGCTGCCTGTTCGGCGACGAACGCGCCAGTTACGCCGACGCCCTCGAGCAGCACTACCAGAACGGCCCGCGCCCCGACTGGCAGCAAACCTGCGTCAGTGCCTACGCCACCATGCACCCCTGGGAAGACTGGGCCGAAACCTGGGCCCACTACCTGCACATGATGGATGCCGTCGACACCGCCCTGGGCTTTGGCATGAGCGCCCGTGAGATGGACCTGGATTACCAGCCATTCCCCCTCACCACCCTCTACGACCCCGAACATCCCGGCGGTGTGGCATTCCTGTCCTTCGTCAACGCCTGGATCGAACTGGCGGGCATGCTCAATGAACTGTCCCGCGCCATGGGCCAGCCGGACTTCTACCCATTCGTGCTGCCACCGGCGGTGATTGCCAAGCTGCACTTCATCCACCTGGTGATCCAGGAAGAGGGTGGCCGGGCGGACGAGGTGTTGCAGGCACAATGATGAACCCCTGTGGGAGGGGATGCTGACGGCCATGGCAAGTGCTTGAACCCCTTCATATTTTTAATCCGTCGCCAACGGTTGTAACTTCCGATGAGATCGGTACAATGGCCCCGCTTGCCGAGAGGCCAGCGTCGTTATGGTGACCCCATCGGTCCCCCCGCAACGATTACCCGTGAACCTGGTCAGAGCCGGAAGGCAGCAGCCACAGCGGGAACATTGTGTGCCGGGGTGTGGCTGGTGGGGTTGCCTCCATAACGCTCTTCCTTGCAGTCCCCCTTCGATTCAAATCCAAATGACCTGTTTTCAGTCAACTGCCGATGTTTTATTGCGCGGTCGATGATGGTTGTTTCACAACTTTCCAACACCCCTCTGGACAACCCCAAACTGCCTTGTTAGTTTCCGCCGGCCACTTGTTACAGAGTATGACGAGGGCACCGAATTGATATTGAAGTGCCATCACTTCTTTAACTAACAAGGATGTCTGTGATGAAAAGCCTGCAAGGGTTACCCCGTCTTATCAGTGCTTCGGTAGGTGCGCCGGGTAAAGCCCGCAACTTGCCCGCCGATGTGCAGTGCATCCAGTATTTATTCAATCTGATCATTCCCAAGATGGGTTTCCCGCTGGCCGAAAACGGCAAGTGCGATGGCCAGTTGGTGCAGTGCATCAGCCAATACCAGTTTCGCCACCTCAAGTATGCCCATCCCGATGGCGTGGTCGACCCCACCGGTCGCACGTTCAACAGCCTGATCGAAGAAGCGGTGAAGGTACCGGTGAAGGCCTTCCCGACGATGCGCATCCCGAGTTTTCTCAATGCATTCGGCAACAACCAGGGCGATGCCGTGCAGGCCACGGTCAATGTGTACCTGGACCGCATGCGCGCGATGATCGAGGCCGAGCGGCGTAACCGGCAATTGATGCTCCAGGCCACGTGCGACGGGGGCATGACCCTCAGCGAAACGGACTTCCAGAACGCCGCCACGCAATTGGGCAGCGGTATTTCGGTGAATATCATCAAGGCCTTCGCCACTGTGGAATCAGGTGGGCGTTCCGGGTTCGGCCCGGCCAAGTTGCCGGTGATCGCGTTTGAAGGGCACTTGTTTCGCAAGTACACCAAGCACATCTACGACCAGGCGCACCCGCTGCTGTCCTACCCCTACAAGAAAAAGGCCGGGCCACAGTGGCAGGCCAATAACAAGGACCAGGCCAAGGCTTGGGAAACCATGGCCACCGCTTTTGGCCTGGACCAGGAAGCGGCCCTCATGTCGGCGTCGTGGGGCATGTTCCAGATCATGGGCTTCAACTTTGCCTCGTGCGGCTACAAGACGGTGTTTGAGTTTTCGGCAGCACTAAAGGTGAATGCCGGTAACCAACTAAAAGCGTTCCTCGGTTTTTGCAGCAAGAGCTCGGCATTGATGAAGGCCATGAAAGCCAAGGATTTTACCGGCATGGCACGTAACTATAACGGCGAGGACTACGGCAACTACGACGTCCTTATGCAAAAAGCCTACGAAAAACTTGAAGGGAAAAAATAGGATGATCCGTTTTCTAGCGATAGGTGTGTTGTCGTTGTGCGCCGTGGGTCCTGCCTTGGCCGGTTCGGCCGCGTTGCATTCGGGCAAGTACGAAGGGCTGATGCTGGCGGTGACGCCGGAGCATCAGGTCGAAGGGTTCTATTCGGAAGCCATGGGCGAGGGCGTCACCCGCCGTTGCGCGTTTTACCTGCAAGGCAAGCCTGAGGCGCTCACCACGTGGCTTGACGAGACTCATCCCGGCAGCCTGGCGCCTTCGACCGATGGCGTGACCCTGACGGTGGAAGAGGGCCGCCAGCACCCCGGCTGCCTGAACGTACTGATGCCGGAGATTGCCACCGGCCTGGACCTGACCCAGACCGCCAGCAAACAGTGGATCGGCCTGGTGACGGTATCTGCCGACAAGGCTTACCTGCTCAAGGCCCCAGGCGCCAAGGCCGCCAAACGTCCGTATATCGTCAAGCGCGATGTGGTCGGTGTGCTGGCCTTCAAGGACGGCTGGGCCCAGGTCGAATTCATCAATGCCGAGGACCGCTCGTTCAGTGGTTGGATCAGCCAGGATCAATACAGTCGCCTGGCCGCGCCTAACTGAGTCATCCGCCAAAACGCCGTAGTGTGCCGGGCACGCTGCGGCGTTTTGGTGTCTGGGGTTCAGGCCTTGTTGCGATTGAACAGCTTGCGAATCAGGGCGAGCAGCGCCACCACACCGATCACCAGAAACTTCTTCGCGGCAAGCAGGAAGATACCGATCTTGGCAAATAGCCCGGCCTTGGCGGCAATCCCGCCGGCAACCAACGCGGCGAGGCCGTAAGTGGCGAGCTTGTCGGTTTTCGGGTTGAAGTCGGTATAGAGGTTGCCGTCGGTGAAGTTGGTAAAAGCCAGGACCTTGGGCAGTTCCTGTTTGATGGTGGCCAGGTCGGCCATGGCGGCGACGGCATTGAGTTCCAGCACCCCTTCACGGCCCAACACGCGGATGCTGTAGTTGAGGGTGGTCTGGTCGGCGTCGTCGGCCTTCAGTTCGCGGGCCCAGTACATCTTGTGGGTGGTGTCGTCGTAGTGTGGCGGCTCGGCCCAGCCCAGCAGGTGCAGGCCGGCGTAGCCTTGTTTCTGGCGCTCCTGGTTCTCTGCTTCATCTTCTTCCTGCATCTGCTTGAGCAGGTCGGCGTAGTCGATTTTTGCCGCATCTTCGTCGGAAATATGCCCATCAGCCTTGTAGCTCACGATCACGCCCCAGCCGCGTTCCGACAACGGGCTGACGGCTTTGGGCACGATCATGCCCAGGGTCTTGAAGCCCGGCGGGTTACCCCAGCCGTCGGTCAGCAGACGCTCGGTATCGGCAGGGTCGAGGTAGTAGAACTCGTCGTTGAGCTTGAGGGTGGCAATGCCGCTGGGCAGGGTGACCGTGCCGGTCTTTTGCTTGAGTGACGCCAGAAAGTGTTCCGCCGTTTCGGCGGGTGCGCTGGCTTCAACGGGGGCAGGCGCGGCAGCAGCAACGGCGGGTGCAGCAGGCAGACTCAGGGCGGCTGCCGCTAACAACAAGCGGAAGTAATTCATGGTAGTCCCTTACATTTTGAATTAATTTCGCGAGAGGATAACCGAAACAACATGTTGCGAGTTAGCCGAACGTCTCCCGCAACAGCCCGGCGAATGCATCCCTGGCCAGATGCCGCTGGGTGTCCTTGTGCCAGAACAGCAGGTTATCCACGGCCGCCAGCTCTTCAAATCGATAAGACGCCAGCTGGTTGGCCTGCTCATAGCGGGCCAGGATCCCCTCCGGCGCCAACGCCACGCCAATCCCCGCGCTGACGCAGCCGATAATCGTGCCCCAGCTGGCATAACTGGCGATGGTCGGCTTGAAGTCATGGGGCTTGACCCAGTTTTCCAGGGCTGCGCGATACGGGCAGCCGGGTGGCCATACCAGCAGGGTGCGGCCGGCGAGGTCCTCGGCGCCACTGATGGGGGCGCTGGACGCGCTGGCGATCAGCACCAGGCGTTCGCTGTAGACCACGCTGTGTTCGAGCTTGGTGCGTTTGTTGCCGGCGGCCACCAGCGCCACGTCCAGGCGGTGGTGTTGCAGGTCGTCGAGCAACGGGCCCCAGGCGCCGGTCACCAGTTCCAGGCTGACATCGGGGTAGCGCCGATGATACTCCGCCAGCAGGGGCGGCAAACGCCCGCTGGCGCTGGACTCCACCGCGCCGATACGCAAGGTGCCACGGGGAATCGCATTGGCGTCCACGGCGCGTTTGGACTCTTCCACCAGCGCCAGGATGCGCTCGCAGTAATCCAGGAAGATCTCACCGGCGGCACTGATGGCCAGTCCACGTCCGGCGCGGATGAATAGCGGTGTGCCCAGCTCGCCTTCCAGCTGCTTGATGCGCGTGGTGATGTTGGACGGCACGCAATGCAGCAGCACGGCCGCCTGGGCCACGCTGCCGGTTTGTGCCACGGCTCGCACCATTTTCAGTTGGGCCAGTTCCATTGCTCAGTTCCAGTGATTGCAGAAGTCAGAAACGGTTAATTGTCCTGCGCCTTGCCCGGGCCAAGACTGACGGCACTCCTTCCCGGTTTCTGGACGCCATCGATGAATACCCCTTCACCTGTAAAGCTTACGCTAGTCATCGCCAGCGTCATCCTGTGTTGGGCCTATTCGCCGATTGGCGTGCACATGGGGCTGCACAGCTACAGTCCGGGCCAATTGGCGTTATTAAGGTTTTTGATTGCCTCGCTGTTCATGGGCGGTGTGGCACTGGTGATGGGCATCGGCCGGCCGCGCCTGCGGGATGTTCCGTGGTTGCTGGTGCTGGGGTTCTTCGGCGTGTTCCTGCATCACACCAGCCTCAACTATGGGCAGCAATGGGTAACGGCGGCGGCGTCCAGCGTCCTGGCGCAGTCGGCGCCGTTGTTCAGTGTGCTGGTCGCGTTTTTCTGTCTGAAGGAACGGGTCAGTGCCTGGCGCTGGGGCTGCGTCTTGCTGGGGCTGCTCGGCGTGCTGGTGGTGATCTGGGGGGATCAGGGGCTGGGTGAGATCGACCCGCGTGGCTTGTTGATCCTGCTGGCGGCGGTGTCGTGGAGCGTGTACTTCGCCCTGCAGAAACACTATGCCCACCGCTACAGTCCGCTGACCATGGCGTGCTACATGGTGTGGGCGGGCACCCTGATGCTGTGTGTGAACCTGCCGGGCCTGCCGGCTGCAGTGGTGCAGGCGTCGTTGGCAGAGAACGTGGCGGTGCTGGTGCTCGGGATTTTCCCCAGCGCCTTGGCGTATCTGGCCTGGGGGTATGTGTTGAAGCATGTGGAGGTCAGCCGCGCGTCGGTGGCGATGTACCTGATCCCGCCGGTGGCGATGGTGATGGCCGCGACGTTGCTGGGCGAGCACATTGCCGTGCAGGTGATGCTGGGCACTGTGATCGTGCTGGCCAGCGTGGCGGCCATCAGCCTGGAGGGGCGCTGGTGGTCAGTCGTTCAGGCTAAACGCGCGCAAGCGGTGGCCGTCGAGGTCCTGGGCGACGAAGGTGTAGCCGAAGTCCATGGGCGTCGGTGACTGGACAATGATGGCGCCCCGTTCTGCCCATTGGTCGTGCAACGCGTCCACGGCGGCCATGTCGGGCAGCGAGAAGCCCACTTCACCGCCACCGCCTGTGAACCGGGCTGCCGGCTCGACGGTATGACGCGACCACAGCCCGAGCTTTACCCCGTTGTCCAGAATGAACAGGGCAAAGGTCGGGTTCAATTCGACCGGCGGCTTGCCCAGCAGGCGGCTATAGAAATTGGCACTGGTGGCCGGGCTGTCGACGTACAGCAGGAAGTAATGGGCGAGGGTGTTCATGTGGGCTCCTTGAGAACGGGCGTGGTGTGGCGCCGAGTCTATAAGGAGTGCCTGTCAGTTTTTGTCAGGAGCGTGCAGGGGCACCGGGTCTTCGCCAGTGTATAGCTTGATGATGTCGTCGATTTCGCCGGACATTTTCATCCGCAGCAAAGTGCGCAGGATCTTTTGGGCCGGCACGTCGGGATCGTTGCGCACGATGCAACCGAGGTTTTGCTCCTCAATTACCGCAACTTTGTGCAAGCGCTGGCTGATTGGCATTTTCTGGTTGAAACGGTCGACGATCCATTCGTTGCTCACTGCGTAGTTGAATCGCCCCGCCACCAGCTTGTGCAGCACCTGTTCTTCGCTGCGTGCATCGTCGCGGGTGAGTTGGCCGTTGGCAAACAGTGGATCAAGGGCGCCATAGCGATAGTTGAGCACCGTGCCGATCGGCTGGGGTGTCAGCTTGAGCACCTGCATCGGCTGGTTGCGCACACTGACCAGCACATTGCGCTGCACCATTAAAGGCAAGCTCCAGATGTAGTCGCCGGACAGGTTGTCGACCCACGCCTGGGTGACATAACAGCGCACATCAATATCCCCGTGGCCCATGGCTGTGGCGATACGGGCGCGGGCCAGCACGTGGAATTCCGCCGGCTGGCCAACCTGGGTGGCCAGGCTCAACATCAAATCATACAAAATCCCCTGTGTAGGCCGGCCGTTCTCCACCTGCACCATAGGCATCGCCCAACTGTCGGAAACCGAGAAACGCAGCGGTGCAGGCGCCGCCAGGCAAGCCGTGGTCATCATCCATAAAGCGCCCAGGACTACGCGCATACACTCTCCGGGTTCAGGCCTTTTCGGGGCCAGTCAGCAGAGCTTAGTCAGATTAGGCGAGCGTGCCGGATGCAATTTCCCCCTTGCTCCGCTAGCATTACCCGCTTCCGCTTCCCAGTTGCGACGGTTTTCGATGAGTTATCAGGTTCTTGCACGTAAATGGCGTCCGCGCTCGTTCCGCGAAATGGTCGGCCAGACCCATGTGCTCAAGGCTCTGATCAATGCCTTGGACAGCCAGCGGCTGCACCATGCCTACCTGTTCACCGGTACCCGGGGAGTGGGCAAGACCACCATTGCGCGCATCATCGCCAAATGCCTGAACTGTGAAACCGGTATCACCTCGACGCCCTGCGGCACCTGCTCGGTGTGCCGTGAGATCGACGAAGGGCGTTTCGTCGACCTGATCGAGATCGACGCCGCGAGCCGCACCAAGGTCGAAGACACCCGCGAGCTGCTCGACAATGTGCAGTACGCGCCCAGCCGTGGCCGCTTCAAGGTCTACCTGATCGACGAAGTGCACATGCTTTCCAGCCATTCCTTCAACGCCTTGTTGAAAACCCTGGAAGAGCCGCCGCCCTACGTCAAATTCATCCTGGCCACCACCGACCCGCAGAAACTACCTGCAACGATCCTGTCGCGGTGCCTGCAGTTCTCCCTGAAGAACATGACCCCCGAGCGCGTGGTGGAGCATTTGACCCACGTGCTGGGCGTCGAGAACGTACCGTTCGAAGACGACGCACTGTGGCTGCTGGGCCGCGCCGCCGATGGCTCGATGCGCGATGCCATGAGCCTCACCGACCAGGCCATTGCCTTTGGTGAAGGCAAGGTCATGGCCGCCGATGTGCGCGCCATGCTCGGCACCCTGGACCACGGCCAGGTGTTCGACGTGTTGCACGCGCTGATCGAGGGCGATGCCAAGGCGTTGCTCGAAGCCGTGCGCCACCTCTCGGAGCAAGGCCCGGACTGGAATGGCGTGCTCTCGGAAATCCTCAATGTGCTGCACCGCGTCGCCATCGCCCAGGCGTTGCCGGAAGGTGTCGACAACGGCCATGGCGACCGCGACCGCGTGCTGGCCCTGGCCCAGGCGTTGCCGGCCGAAGACGTGCAGTTCTACTACCAGATGGGCCTGATCGGTCGTCGCGACTTGCCTTTGGCACCCGACCCGCGCGGAGGCTTCGAGATGGTCCTGCTGCGGATGCTGGCCTTCCGGCCGGCGGATTCGGCGGACGCACCGAGACAGCCGCTAAAGCCAGTGGGGATCAGCCAGGCCACAGTTGATTCCGCCAAACCAGTGGCTGGCGCGGCGGTGGTCGCGCCAGTGGTTGCTGCCCCCGTCGCACCGGTGCCTGATCCGGCAGCGGTGGTGGCGGCAGCGGTGGTTGAGCCGGAACCGGTTATCGAGCCCGAGCCTGTGGTCGACCTGCCCTGGAATGACCCGGTAGACGCTGAGGCCGAGGTCGAACAGCAGCCCTATGTCGAGCCTGTCCTGGAAACCGTCGGTGAGCAGCCTGAGCTGACGCCGATGCCTGCGCCGACGCCGGACAGCGTGGTACCGGCCGCCCCCGAGTGGGTGTCGGCCCCGGTGCCCGAGCCGACTGTGGCCCAGGTCGAAGCCGCAACCCCGGGCATCGACCTCGACGACGAACCGCCGCTGGACGAAGATTACATCGAGCCGGACATGGATTCGGCCTACAGCTACCTGGACGACCTGGCCAGCGAGCACACCGCCGAGCCGGCCCCGGAACCCGAGGCGGAGCCTGCTGCGGCACCGGCCACCGGCCTGGCCCTGCAATGGCTGGAGCTGTTCCCGAAACTGCCGATTTCCGGCATGACCGGCAGCATCGCCGCCAACTGCACCCTGATCGCCATCGATGGCGACCACTGGCTGTTGCACCTGGACCCGGCCCACAGCGCCTTGTTCAACGCGACCCAGCAGCGGCGCCTCAATGACGCCCTGAACCAGTACCATGGGCGCACGCTGACCATCGCCATCGAGTTGATCAAGCCCGAGCAGGAAACCCCGGCCCAGGCCGCGACCCGTCGGCGTATCAACCGTCAGCGCGAGGCTGAGGACTCGATCCACGGCGATCCGCTCATCCAGCAAATGATGCAGCAGTTCGGTGCGGTCGTTCGCCAAGATACAATTGAACCTGTCGAAGCCCCGGTGCCCCAGGCGTCCTGACACCGGGCTATTCATTGATCCACGTACTTTTGAGGTGATTCCCATGATGAAAGGTGGCATGGCCGGCCTGATGAAGCAGGCGCAGCAGATGCAGGAAAAGATGGCCAAGATGCAGGAAGAGCTGGCCAACGCCGAAGTCACCGGTAAAGCCGGTGGCGATATGGTCAGTGTGGTGATGACCGGTCGTCACGACATCAAGCGCGTGAGCATTGACCCAAGCGTATTGCCAGGCGTGGGCGAAGATGACCTGGAAATGCTCGAGGCGTTGTTCGCCGCGGCCGTCAACGACGCCGTGCGCAAGATCGAAGCCAACAGCCAGGACAAAATGTCCGGCGTGACCGCCGGCATGCAACTGCCACCGGGCATGAAGCTGCCGTTCTGATCGCCAGGCTTTAGCTAGACTCCAATGCCAGGCCTCGTGCCTGGCATTTTTGTTTGTGCCAATCCAATCGAACCCTGGCGCGGCACCCATGGTCTGCACCCTATACCGATAGATTCGATCAAGGAGCCCCTTCATGCCTCACGAACCGACTTTGAACCAGCGCATTGTCCTGGTCTCACGCCCTCAAGGCGCACCCACCCCGGAAAACTTCCGCCTGGAACGGGTGACCTTGCCGGAGTTGGCAGACGGCCAGGTCCTGCTGAAAACGCTCTACCTTTCCCTCGACCCTTATATGCGCGGGCGTATGAGCGACGCTCCGTCCTACGCCGCACCGGTGGAAATCGACGAGGTGATGACCGGTGGGGCTGTCAGCCGTGTCGAGCAATCGCGTAATCCGAAATTCGAGGTGGGTGATCTGGTCGTCGGCGCCACCGGTTGGCAGAGCCACAGCATTTCCGACGGCCGCAACCTGATCCCGGTGCCCAATGGCCTGGCCAGCCCGTCCATGGCCCTGGGGGTACTGGGCATGCCGGGCATGACCGCCTACATGGGCCTGATGGACATCGGCCAGCCGAAAGCCGGAGAAACCCTGGTGGTGGCGGCTGCCTCCGGCGCGGTGGGTTCGGTGGTCGGCCAGGTGGCCAAGCTCAAGGGCCTGCGTGTGGTCGGGATTGCGGGCGGTGCCGAGAAGTGCCGCTACGTGGTGGACGAATTGGGTTTTGATGCCTGCGTCGACCACAAGAGCGCAACATTTGCCGACGACTTGGCCCAGGCCTGCTTCAAGGGTGTGGACATTTACTTCGAAAACGTCGGGGGCAAGGTGTTCGACGCCGTGCTGCCGTTGCTCAACCCCAAGGCGCGCATCCCCCTGTGCGGGCTGATCGCCGGCTATAACGCCCATGAAGCGCCCAGCGGGCCTGACCGTTTGCCGGCGCTGCAACGCACGTTGTTGACCAAGCGTGTACGGATCCAGGGCTTTATCGTGTTTGACGACTATGGTGATCGCCAGCCGGAGTTCCTCAGCGCCATGGCGACGTGGGTACGCGACGGCAAGATCAAGTTCCGCGAAGACGTGGTCGAGGGCCTGGAGCAGGCGCCCGAAGCCTTTATCGGTTTGCTGGAAGGGCGCAACTTCGGCAAGTTGGTGGTACGGGTCGCGCAGGATTGAGCATTTGACGCTAATCCGAGGCGCGGGTATAAACCGCGTCTCGTTGTTTTGTCGGACCACTCGCCCATGAGCTTCAGCCCCCTGATTCGCCAACTGATCGACGCCCTGCGCACGTTGCCGGGTGTCGGCCAGAAAACCGCCCAACGCATGGCGCTGCAACTGCTGGAGCGTGATCGCAGCGGCGGTACCCGGTTGGCCCAGGCCTTGAGCCAGGCCATGACCGGGGTGGGCCACTGCCGCCAGTGCCGGACCCTCACCGAAGAAGAACTCTGCCCGCAATGCGCCGACCCGCGCCGCGATGACACGCTGCTGTGCGTGGTGGAAGGGCCGATGGATGTGTATGCGGTGGAGCAGACCGGTTATCGCGGGCGCTACTTCGTGCTCAAGGGCCATCTCTCGCCGCTCGATGGCCTGGGGCCGGAGGCCATCGGCATTCCGCAGCTGGTGGCGCGTATCGAGGAGCAGGGCACCTTTACCGAGGTGATCCTGGCCACCAACCCGACCGTGGAAGGTGAAGCCACCGCGCATTACATCGCCCAACTGCTGAGCAACAAAGGCCTGGTCACTTCGCGTATCGCCCATGGCGTGCCGCTGGGTGGCGAATTGGAGTTGGTGGACGGCGGCACGTTGGCGCATTCGTTCGCCGGTCGTAAACCGATCGCGCTCTGACGATCAGCGCAGGATCAAATGTGGGAGGGGCAGTGCGGCGATTCCACTTGCCCCTGATAGCGTCAGTTCGCGCAGCCGTTACCGCTCGGTCAGGGCAAAGCGGGTCAGGCAAAACGTCGGGATGCCCATGTCTTCCAGGCGTTGCGAGCCGCCCAGTTCCGGCAGGTCAATGATCGCCGCCGCTTCAAAGATCTTCGCCCCCATGCGTCGCACCAGGTTGGCCGCCGCGATCAAGGTACCGCCCGTGGCGATGAGGTCATCGAACATCAGCACCGAATCACCTTCGCACAGGCTGTCGGCATGCACTTCGAGGAAGGCCTCGCCGTACTCGGTCTGGTAGCCCTCGGACAGCACGTCAGCCGGCAGCTTGCCCTGCTTACGGAACAGGATCAGCGGCTTGTTCAGTTGGTAGGCGATGATCGAGCCGATCAGGAAGCCGCGCGCATCCATCGCGCCGATATGGCTGAAATCGGCCTCGACGTAGCGATGGGCAAAGGTGTCAGCCACCAGGCGCAGGGCCTTGGGCGATTGGAACAGCGGTGTGATGTCACGAAAGATCACCCCAGGCTTGGGGAAGTCGATGACGGGGCGGATCAGGGATTTGATGTCGAACGAATCGAAAGTCATCGTCGAAGAGTCCTGGGCGGAAAACGGACTCGAAGTATACCTGCGGCCTCACCGATTGGCGCGGCCGCACGCGTCTGCATCAGCCTTCCAAGGAACCACCGGCGAGTGCGCACAGCTGGATCGGGTCGAGGATGTGCACTTCCTTGCCTTCGGCGGCCAGCAGTTCGCTCTGCTGGAAGCGGGTAAACACACGGGATACGGTTTCCACCGCCAGGCCGAGGTAATTACCGATTTCGTTGCGCGACATACTCAGGCGGAACTGGTTGGCCGAGAAACCACGGGCACGGAACCGCGCCGACAGGTTGACCAGGAAGGTGGCGATGCGCTCGTCGGCGGTTTTCTTCGACAGCAGCAGCATCATCTGCTGGTCGTCACGAATCTCGCGGCTCATCACGCGCATCAACTGACGGCGCAGTTGTGGCAATTGCAGGGCCAGTTCGTCCAGGCGCTCGAAGGGGATTTCGCACACTGAGGTGGTTTCCAGGGCCTGGGCCGACACCGGATGAATCTCGGTGTCCATTCCCGACAACCCGACCAGCTCGCTGGGCAGGTGGAAACCGGTGATCTGCTCTTCGCCGCTGTCGCTCAGGCTGAAGGTCTTCAGCGCACCCGAACGTACTGCATAGACGGAATCGAACTTGTCGCCCTGGCGAAACAGAAACTCGCCTTTCTTGAGCGGGCGACCGCGTTTAACGATTTCGTCCAGCGCATCCATGTCTTCCAGATTCAACGAAAGTGGCAAGCAGAGGGGAGCCAGGCTGCAATCCTTGCAGTGAGCCTGGCTGTGAGCGCGCAGTTTGACTGGCTCGGACATTTCTTAAATCCTTGTGGGAAAACACACATAAGACGTAAGGGTACCGCACTGGTGGGCAGTGAAGCCAGCCTGTACAAAAAACAGGCAACGGTATAAAGCTTTTTGTACCGATGCCGATACAGTTGCATATCTACCCTTCGGAGCTTGGATCATGTCTGTTATCGCGGCTTACAACCCTGCCATCCGTGTACCCAGCGTGCAGGACTTGAAGCCCGCTGCCGAGGCCGAGGAAAAGCTGCCCGTGGCCGCGCCGGCGCCTGAAACCAAAGTGATTGAAGGGGTGACGGTGACTATTTCCGCCGCAGCGCTCAAGGCGGCCGGGGCGCCCAAAAGCGCGAATGCCGATATCGACGACAGCGGCCTGGACGATAACGTCAAGGAGGTGCTGAAAATGATCCGCAAGCTGAAACAGCAGATCGCCGAGAAAATGGCTGAGCTTCAGGCGATCGCGGCAGACAAAAGCTTGACCCCGGAGCAGGCCCGGGCCAAGACCGCCAATGTGCAAGGCGCGATCAGTTCGTTGCAGGCAGGTTTGATGACGGCCCAGACCTCTCTGGCCAAAGCGATGAAGACCATGAGCGCCGATGACGCGCTCAAAGCCGCTTCGTTGTCGATGTAACTAGATTACCCGCGAAAACCGCTGCCGGTTCTGGTGCTCCAGGTACGCATCGAACACCATGCAGACCGAACGCACCAGCAGCCGTCCGGCGGGCAGCACGCGAATGCCTTGGGCATCCAGTTCGATCAGGCCGTCTTGCGCCATCGCCTCAAGTTGCGGCCAGACCTCGTCGAAATACCCGCGAAAATCGATGTTGAACGCCTGTTCGATCTGCTCGAAGGCCAGGCTGAACGTGCAGATCAACTGCTGGATCACTTCCCGACGTAACCGGTCGTCCGTGGTGCAGATCAAGCCACGGCTGGTGGCCAGTTGGGCGCTGGCCAGGGCGTTCTGATAGCCGTTCAGGTCACTGCTGTTCTGGCAATACAGGTCGCCGATTTGGCTGATGGCTGACACGCCGAGGCCGATCAGGTCGCAATGGCCGTGGGTGGTGTAGCCCTGGAAGTTACGTTGCAGCGTGCCTTCTTCCTGGGCAATGGCGAGTTCGTCGTCCGGCAGGGCGAAGTGATCCATGCCGATATAGCGGTAGCCGGCCTGGGTCAGTTGCTCGATGGTGGTCTGCAGCATCAGCAGCTTGGATTCCGGCGACGGCAGTTCCTCGCTGTTGATCCGTCGTTGGGGCATGAAGCGTTCCGGCAGATGCGCGTAGTTGAACACCGACAGGCGGTCCGGCTGCAGCTTGATCACTTCCTCCACGGTGCGCGCGAAGTTGATCGGCGTCTGCTTGGGCAGGCCGTAGATCAGGTCGATATTGATCGAGCGAAACTGCAGGGTGCGCGCGGCGTCAATCACCGCGCGGGTTTCTTCCAGGCTTTGCAGGCGGTTGACCGCGCGCTGCACGTCGGGGTCGAGGTCTTGCAGGCCGATGCTCACACGGTTGAAGCCCAGTTCACGCAGCAGGCCCATGGTCGCCCAGTCGGCTTCGCGCGGGTCGATCTCGATGCTGTAGTCACCGGAGTCGTCGTCGAGCAGATTGAAGTGCTGGCGCAGGCTGCCCATGACCTGGCGCAGTTCGTCGTGGCTGAGAAAGGTCGGGGTGCCGCCGCCGAAGTGCAGTTGTTCAACCGTCTGTTTCGGGTCGAGGTGGCAGGCCACCAACTGAATCTCCTGATCCAGGCGTTGCAGGTAGGCCTGGGCGCGGCCGCGGTCCTTGGTGATCACCTTGTTGCACGCGCAGTAGTAGCAAATGTTCGCGCAGAACGGCACATGCACATACAGCGACAACGGTCGCGTGGCCTTGCGGCTTTCGCGCAGGGCGTGGAGCAGGTCGAAGGTGCCGACCTGGCTGTCGAATTGTACGGCGGTGGGGTAGGACGTGTAGCGCGGTCCCGCCAGGTCGTAGCGTTGAATCAGATGTGGGTCCCAACGAATGGCGTCGAGCATGCGGGCATTCCCCGGATAGGCTAGTGAGCCGAGTCTAGGGGCGTGGCCGGTAGGGCATCTTGATTTGCATCAACGGGGAGCGGCGCTATGCCACATAGCCTTTTAATGGCCCATCAGCCAGTGCTGGTGCGGACCTGGCAGGGTCCAGATACCGAAAATAATCACCAGCAGGCCACCGGCCATACGCACGCTGCGCTTGCGCAATAACGCGGTCACGCGCTCGGCCGCCAACCCGGTCGCCAGCAGTACCGGCCATGTGCCTAAGCCAAAAGCCAGCATCAACAGCGCACTGTCCAGCGCATTGCCCTGGCTGGCGGCCCACAGCAGAGTGCTGTAGACCAGCCCGCACGGCAACCAGCCCCACAGCGCGCCCAGCAGCAGCGCGCGGGGCAGGCTGGACACCGGCAGCAAACGGTTGGCGACGGGCTGTATGCAGCGCCACAGGCCGCGCCCGAGGCTTTCGATGCGGGTGAGGCCGCTCCACCAACCGGCCAGGTACAGCCCCATGCAGATCAACAGCAACCCGGCGAGCACACGCATGAACAGGGCCGCCGGGCTGTTGGCCACCGCCCAGCCGGCGAGGCCGATCAATAACCCGGCGCTGGCATAGCTGAGGATGCGCCCCAGGTTGTACGCCAGCAGCAGGCGGAATCGACGGCTGCGTTGTTCCTTGGGAATCGCCAGGGTCAGCGCGCCCATCAGCCCGCCGCACATGCCCAGGCAATGGCCGCCGCCCAGCAGGCCGAGGATCAGCGCAGAGACCAGCAGCGGCGCCAGCTCAAGCATGGGGCGGGTCTTTGGGCACGGGCGGTTGCTCGGGGCCGTTGGCTTCGTCCACGGCCGCCAGGTGGTTGGGGTCCTGGTCGTCGAACAGCACGCTGTGGGCCGGGCCGTCGAGGTCGTCGTACTGGCCGCTGTCCACCGCCCAGAAGAAGATGTAGATGGCCACGCCCACTAACAGCAGCGCCGCCGGAATCATCACGTATAGAGCTGGCATCTGCACTCCATGCCCGCGCGGCTCAAGCCGGCAGCGGGCGGGTTACCAAAGGGGCGCTTGTGGCCTGCGCACTCGGCAGGCGAGTCAGGCGCAGGGCGTTGAGCACCACGGTCAACGAACTGAGGGACATGCCGATCGCCGCCCAGATCGGGGTGATCCAACCGAGGGCGGCAAACGGCAGCATAAGGCCATTGTACAGCCCCGCCCACAGCAGGTTTTCAATGATCACCCGACGGGTGCGCCGCGCCAGGGTAAAGGCCTGCACCAGGGCATCCAGGCGGTTGGACAGCAGCACCGCATCGGCGCTGGTCTTGGCCAGGTCGGTGGCCGAGCCCATGGCCACGCTGATGTCGGCGGCGGCCAGCACCGGCACATCGTTGACGCCATCACCGAGCATCAGCACCTTGCGGCCTTCCTTGTGTAACTGGTGCAGCACGTGCAGCTTGTCGTCGGGGCGCAGGCCGCCGTGGGCTTCATCGATGCCCAGTTCGGCGGCGACGCTGGCGACCATCGGCGAACTGTCCCCCGACAGCAGCAGCGTGCGCCAGCCGCGCGCCTTGCAGGCGGCCAGCAGGGCAGGGGCATCGCTGCGCAGGCGGTCGTCGAGGACGAACCAGGCCAGGGCACCGTCGCCGTCGCCCAGCAGCAGCCATTGGCCGTCATCCTCCGGAGCGGCGGGAATCGGGCAACCACTGAGTGCACAAACAAACCCCGGCTGGCCGATGCGCAACTGGCGTGTGCCGACACGGCCTTCCAGGCCGAGGCCCGGGGAACTGAGCACCTCGTCGGCGGCCAGCGGCGCACGCCCGAAGGCGCGGGCAATCGGGTGTTCGGAGCGATTTTCCAGGGCGGCGGCGAGGCCCAGGCATTCGTCGCTGTTCAGAGTGGCCAGGGGCCGGATCGCTTTCAACGCCAGGCGGCCTTCGGTGAGGGTGCCGGTCTTGTCGAAGATCACCGTGTCGATCTGGTTCAGGCCTTCGAGCACATGGCCACGGGTCAGCAATAGCCCGAGCTTGTGCAGGGTGCCGGTGGCGGCGGTGAGGGCGGTCGGCGTGGCCAGGGACAACGCGCAGGGGCAGGTGGCGACCAGCATCGCCAGCACGATCCAGAACGCCCGCGATGAATCCAGCTCCCACCACAACAGGCCGATCACCGCCGCGGCAATCAGCGAACACAACAGGAACCACTGTGCGGCGCGGTCGGCGATCTGCGCCAGGCGCGGCTTCTCGGCCTGGGCCCGCTCCAGCAGGCGCACGATAGCGGAGAGGCGGGTCTCATGGCCCAGGGCGCGCACTTCGACGGTCAACGCACCTTCGACGTTCAGCGTGCCGGCGGTGACGGCATCACCGGTTTGGCGCGGCAGCGGCAGGTATTCCCCGGTGAGCAGCGATTCATCGATGCTGGAGCGGCCGTCGAGGATCACCCCATCTGCCGGCAGAACCGCGCCCGGATGCACCAGCACGCGGTCGCCCAGTGCCAGTTCGCTCAAGAGAATGCGTTCGCTCTGGCCGTCACCTTTGAGGCGCAGGCATGAAGCGGGCAGCAGGTTGACCAACTGCGCGGTGGCGGCGGCCGTGCGTTCCCGGGCACGGCGCTCCAGGTAGCGACCGGCCAGCAGGAACAGCGCAAACATGCCCACCGCATCGAAATACAGCTCGCCCACGCCGGTGATCGCGGTCCAGATCCCGGCCAGGTAAGCCCCGCCAATGGCCAGGGACACCGACACGTCCATGGTCAGGTGACGCGTACGCACGTCGCGCATGGCGCCCTTGAAAAACGGCGCACAGCTGTAGAACACGATGGGGGTGGTCAGAAACATCGCCACCCAGCGCAGGATCACATGCAGTTCGGGGCTCAGGTCGATATTGAATTCCGGCCAGGTGGCCATGGTCGCCATCATCGCCTGGAACCACAGCAGCCCGGCGACCCCCAGCTGGCGCAGGGCCAGGCGGTTCTCGCTGGCCAGTTGCTCGGCCGCACGGTCCGCTTGATACGGGTGGGCGGCATAGCCGATATGGCGCAGTTCACTGAGCAGCTGGCTCAACGGCAATTGCCCGTCGGCCCAGCGCACCTGCAGGCGATGGTTGGACAGGTTCAGCCGCGCCTCGGCCACGGCGGGCAGGCTGCGCAGGTGTTTCTCGATCAACCAGCCACAGGCGGCGCAACTGATGCCTTCCATCAACAGGGTGGTTTCGGCGAGCTCGCCTTGATGATGTACGAAGGGTTTTTGCACGTCGGCGCGGTCATACAACGCCAGTTCATCCACCAGTTGCACCGGCAGCGTCTCGGGGTTGGCCGAGGCTTCGCTGCGGTGCTGGTAATAGCTTTCCAGTCCACCGGCCACAATGGTTTCGGCCACGGCCTGGCAGCCGGGGCAGCACAGCTCGCGGCGCTCGCCGAGGATCACGGCGGTGAACCGACTGCCGGGCGGGACCGGCAGGGCGCAGTGGTAGCAGGGGGTTGGGCTGGCCATGGGCGCTGCTATTTTTTCAGGTCTTCAGCACCCAGCAACGGCTCATCACCCAGCAGCAAGTCCTTGTCGTGGCTGACTTCCTCTTCCTCGAACAGGCGCCAGGTCTTGTCGCCCTCCACACCCAGCAATTCCACGAAGCGGCGGCCTTCGACCTTGTCGGTGACCTGGCCGATGTAGCGGCCCGGTTCGCTGTCGCTGCGGGTCAGGTTGATCTTGCGATCCTTCTCCGGCTGGGTCGGGGAGATGAGGTTCAGTTCCAGGGTGTTCGGGTTGCTGTAGCCGGTGAGTTGCAGCTCGACTTCGCCGGTCAGCTCATCCAGGTGCAGCTTGGCGCGCAGTTGCAGGGTCTGGGCCAGCCGTTCGCGGTCCAGGGAGCGGTTGATGCCTTTGCCGGCCTCGTAGTAGTTGTCGTTGACCAGGTTGTCCGGGTTGTTCACCGCGATAGTCACCATGGACAAGGTCAAGGTCACCGAGCAGGCCAGGATCCCAATGATGATCCAGGGCCAGAGGTGCTTGTACCAGGGGCTTGCGGCAGTGGCTACGGGCATTGTTCAGTTCTCTCGTTATCGAACTTGTGGGCCGATGAAGCGGCTCTTGGCTTCAACGTGGACGCTGGCGTCATCGGCATCGGTGAGGATGAATTTCACCTCGTTGGTACTCGACGGCAGTTGCTCCGGCGCACTCGACAGCTCCACCGGCATGCTGACGATATCGCCCGCCGCCACTCTGATTTCACGTCGGCCTTGCAGCTTGAGGTCCGGCAGGCCGACGGCGTCGAGCACGTAGGTGTGATCGCGCTGGTCTTTGTTCATGATCTTCAGGCTGTAGACGTTTTCGATACGCCCTTCGGCGTTTTCACGGTACAGCACGCGGTCCTTGCTCACGTCGAAGCCCACCAGCGAACGCATGAAGAACGCCCCGGCCAACAGGCTGATCATCGCCAGCAACACCAGGGCATAACCGATCAGGCGTGGGCGCAACTTGTGGGTTTTCTGCCCCGACAGGTTGTGCTCGGTGGTGTAGCTGATCAGGCCGCGCGGGTATTCCATCTTGTCCATGATGGTGTCGCAGGCGTCGATACAGGCGGCGCAACCGATGCACTCGATTTGCAGGCCGTCGCGGATATCGATACCGGTGGGGCATACCTGGACGCACATCGTACAGTCGATGCAGTCCCCCAGGCCCTGGGCCTTGTAGTCGGTGCCTTTTTTACGCGGGCCACGCACTTCGCCACGGCGTGGATCGTAGGAAACGATCAGGGTGTCCTTGTCGAACATCACACTCTGGAAGCGTGCGTACGGGCACATGTAGATGCACACCTGTTCGCGCAGCCAGCCGGCGTTGCCATAGGTGGCGAGGGTGAAGAAGCCGACCCAGAAATACGACCAGCCGTCGGCCTGGCCGGTGAAGAAGTCGAACACCAGCTCGCGGATCGGCGAGAAGTAGCCGACGAAGGTCATGCCGGTGACAAAACCGATCAACAGCCACAGCGTGTGCTTGCTGAATTTGCGCAGGAACTTGTTGGCCCCCATGGGCGCCTTGTCCAGCTTGATGCGCTGGTTGCGGTCGCCTTCGGTGACCTTTTCGCACCACATGAAGATCCATGTCCACACGCTTTGCGGGCAGGTATACCCGCACCACACGCGGCCGGCGTACACCGTGATGAAGAACAGGCCAAACGCGGCGACGATCAGGATGCCCGACAGCAGGATGAAGTCCTGGGGCCAGAACGTCGCGCCGAAAATAAAGAACTTACGTTCCGGCAGGTTCCACCACACCGCCTGGTGGCCGCCCCAGTTCAGCCACACCGTGCCGAAGTAGAGCAGGAACAGGCCGGCGCCGCCAAGCATGCGCAGGTTGCGGAACAGGCCGGTGAAGGCACGGGTGTAGATTTTTTCGCGCGAGGCGTACAGGTCGACAGTCTTGGTGTCAGCACTGCTGGCGTTTTTGGCAGGCGGGGTAACGTCATGTACCGGTATCTGGTTGCTCATCATTGCATCCCACGGCGGTGGAGATTTGCCTCGGCCAGTACGTGCCAACCGGGGTCAAATTAAGGGTCTTGCAGTGGCGTAATGATACGCCCCCGATGGTGCTCAAAGGGTGCGACCTTTGGTCGCGTTGGGGGAAATCAATTGATGGTGTACGTGACCTGGATCAATTGACTTGGGAAGTATGGACGGTTTTCGTGGGGGAGGCGGTCATTCGTCCCAAGGATTGATCAGTGGAACGCCGCTGGATTTGAAGTCGCTGACATTGCGCGTGACAACCGTGAGCCCATGCACCAGCGCGGTCGCGGCAATCAATGCATCACTTTCATTGGCACGGTCCGGCACATGCAAGTGTGCGCAACGCAACGCGACTGCCGCATCGACGGGCAGGATTCTGGCATCAAAGGCCGGCATCACATGACGCTTGAGCCAGGTTCGCAACACCTTCCCCTGAGCCGGGTCGCGCCGCTCAATGCGCAAGACCCCGGTTTCCAATTCTTTCAGGGTGATTGCCGAAATAAACATACGCGGTGCGATGACACTTTTGGCCCAGGCGATAACGTTCGCATCGGCCTGGGGTTTACGCAGTTCAGAGATCACGTTGGTGTCGAGTAGATACATCAAGAGAGGTCCACGGGTCGATGAGTGATCACGGCACGTTCGGTTTCAAAGTCGATATCGGCCGCTTCCGGCATCACCAGCAGGTCAACGATGTTGGCATTGAGACCTGTCAGCTTTTGGTAGTCCTCAATGCTTAGCAGCACATGGGCAGGCTTGCCGCGATCGGTGATAAAAACCGGCCCTTGGCGAGCGGCTTTTTTGGCACCGCTTGTGTCTTGATTGAATTCGCGACTGGAAATGGTGGTGAAAGTCATGGTGCGCCTCCCCTGGAGCGGGCTGAATGTAGTTACGTTACTACTTGGTCTTGGCAAGCCACAAGCTTAAAGCTACAAGCGGTCAACGTGCTTTTCCCATGGGGTTGTCACGGCCTTGGAAATGAAAAAGCCCCGCCAGCTTTCGCTGGGCGGGGCTCTTTTGTTTCCGAGAGTCTTACTGCTCTTCGGTTTTCTTATCCCCATGGGACAAGCTGTAAACATACGCCGCGAGCAAGTGCACCTTGTCGTTGCCTTGCAGTTGCTCCTGCGCAGGCATCTGGCCCTGGCGGCCCCAACGGATGGTCTGCTGCAGTTGGGCGAAGCTCGAACCGTAGATGAACGCACCCGGGTGGGTCAGGTCCGGCGCGCCCATGGCGGGGGTGCCTTTGCCGGCCGGGCCGTGGCAGGCCACGCAGTTGGCGGCGAAGAGTTTCTCGCCGTTGGCCACATCGGCTTTCACGCCTTCCGGCAGCTTGCGGCCGTCGAGGTTGGTGACGACGAACGCGGCGACGTCGCTGACGCCTTGCTCCTTGAGGATGTCCAGCCAGGCCGGCATGACGGCATGGCGGCCCTTCATGATGGTTTCCTTGATGGTGGCCGGTTCGCCCCCCCAGCGCCAATCGGCGTCGGTCAGGTTGGGGAAACCGTAGGCGCCCTTGGCGTCGGAGCCGTGGCACACCGAACAGTTGGAGGCGAACAGGCGCCCGCCCATCTTCAAGGCTTGCGGGTCCTTGGCGACATCTTCAATCGGCATTGACGCGAATTTGGCGAAGATCGGCCCGAACTTGGCGTCCGACCTGGCCATTTCCTTTTCCCATTCGTGCACGCCGGTCCAGCCGGTCTGGCCGTTGGCGAACGGGGTTTGCTTGTCGTTGTCGAGGTAGTTGTAGCCCGGCAGCAGGCCTTTCCAATTGCCCAGGCCAGGGTAGAGCACCAGGTAGCCAAGGGCGAAGACGATGGTGCCGACGAACAGCATGAACCACCATTTGGGCAGCGGGTTGTCGTACTCCTCGATGCCGTCGAACGAGTGGCCGACGGTCTCGTCGGTCTGCTCGGCGCGCTGGCCCTTGCGGGTCGACAGCAGCAGCCAGGTCAAGGCGAAGATGGTACCCAGGCTGAGGACTGTGACGTACAGACTCCAGAACGTAGTCATTCTTTGTTACTCCTAGAAGCTTGCTCGACGTGCTTGATGGCTTCGGGATCATCCGCAAAGGGCAACATGGTCGCGTCGTCAAACTCCGACTTGCGCCGGGGACTGAACACCCACAGCGCCAGGCCGATAAAGGCCACCATCACCACGACGGTGCCCAGGCCTCGAATCATCCCGATATCCATGAAGAATCACCGTTTGCTTTTGATGATGGTGCCCAGGCCTTGCAGGTAGGCCACCAATGCGTCCATTTCGGTCTTGCCCTTCACGGCTGCGGCTGCACCGGCGATGTCTTCGTCGGTGTAGGGCACGCCCAGGGTGCGCAGGACTTCCATCTTCTTCGCGGTGTCCTTGCCGTCGAGCTTGTTTTCCACGAGGAACGGATACGCCGGCATTTTCGACTCAGGCACCACGTTGCGCGGGTTGTACAAGTGCGCACGTTGCCAGTCATCGGAGTAACGCCCGCCGACACGGGCCAGGTCCGGGCCGGTGCGCTTGGAACCCCACAGGAACGGGTGGTCCCACACGCTTTCACCGGCGACCGAGTAGTGGCCGTAGCGTTCGGTTTCGGCACGGAACGGGCGGATCATCTGCGAGTGGCAGCCGACACAGCCGTTGGCGATGTAGACGTCGCGGCCTTCCAGTTCAAGGGCGGTGCGTGGCTTCATGCCTTCGACCGGCTTGTTGGTCACGTCCTGGAAGAACAGCGGAACGATCTGGGTCAGGCCACCGATGCTCACGGCGATGACCATGAAGAAGGCCAGCAGGCCGATATTCTTCTCGACGACTTCATGCTTCATCAGTGGGCTCCCACAACGGCGATCTTGGCGGCGGCTTCGGCTTCTGCCGGGTCCGAGGCACGCACGGTGCGCCAGACGTTGTAGGCCATTAACAGCATGCCGCTGGCGAAGAACGCACCCCCCAGGGCGCGGACGATGAAACCAGGGTGGCTGGCTTGCAGCGCTTCGACGAAGGAGTAGGTGAGGGTGCCGTCATCGTTGATCGCACGCCACATCAGGCCCTGGGTGATGCCGTTGACCCACATCGAGGCGATGTAGAGCACGGTGCCGATGGTGGCCAGCCAGAAGTGCGCGTTGATCAGCCCGACACTGTGCATCTGCACACGGCCGAACAGTTTGGGGATCATGTGGTACAGGGCGCCGATGGAGATCATCGCTACCCAGCCGAGGGCGCCGGCGTGTACGTGGCCGATGGTCCAGTCGGTGTAGTGGGACAGCGAGTTGACGGTCTTGATCGCCATCATCGGCCCTTCGAAGGTCGACATGCCGTAGAACGCCAGGGACACCACCAAAAAGCGCAGGATCGGGTCGGTGCGCAGCTTATGCCAGGCGCCCGACAGGGTCATCATGCCGTTGATCATGCCGCCCCAGCTCGGGGCCAGCAGGATGATCGACATCGCCATGCCGAGGGACTGGGCCCAGTCCGGCAACGCGGTGTAGTGCAGGTGGTGCGGGCCGGCCCAGATGTACAGGGTGATCAGCGCCCAGAAGTGCACGATGGACAGGCGATACGAGTAAATAGGCCGTTCGGCCTGTTTCGGCACGAAGTAGTACATCATCCCCAGGAAACCGGTGGTGAGGAAGAAACCCACGGCGTTGTGGCCGTACCACCACTGGATCATCGCATCCGTCGCCCCGGCGTAGGCCGAGTAGGACTTGAACAGGCTGACCGGCAACGAGGCGTGGTTGACGATATGCAGCATCGCCGTCACCAGGATGAAGGCCCCGTAGAACCAGTTGCCCACATAGATGTGCTTGGTCTTGCGCTTGACGATGGTGCCGAAGAACACCACTGCGTAGGTCACCCAGACGATGGCCAGCAGAATCGCGATCGGCCATTCCAGCTCGGCGTATTCCTTGGTGGTGGTGTAGCCCAGCGGCAAGGTGACGATGGCGCCGACGATGACCGCTTGCCAACCCCAGAAGGTGAAGGCCGCGAGGCTGTCGGAGATGAGTCGCGTCTGGCAGGTTCGCTGCACGACATAGTAGGAGGTGGCAAACAATGCACATCCGCCGAAGGCGAAGATCACCAGGTTGGTGTGCAGCGGGCGCAGGCGGCCGAAGGTTGTCCATGGCAGACCGAAATTCAATTCCGGCCAAACCAGTTGCGAGGCGATGAACACCCCGAGCCCCATGCCAAGGATCCCCCAGACCACCGTCATGATGGCGAACTGGCGGACTACCTTATAGTTATAAGCAGTCGGACTGATTGCTGTGCTCATTCTAAGGTTCCACGGTTTAGGTTTTTTTATAGGTAAAATTCGGCCGCAAGTATGTAGAAAGCAAGGGGCCATTGCAACGCAAGGCTGACCTGTGTCAATGCGTTCCACGCCAGATTCTGCGCCCTTTCCATGTTTGGCGTAAGGATAAAATCCGAAATAGAAAGCTGATCGAGTGGACAGGAAATTTCGGGGGTCGCAACGACTGTCGTCGCGTACGCCAGGATCGGTCCGCTGTGCAAGCAAGCGTAGACCCGAATGGCAGGAGGGGAAAGGTGTGCTTTGGAAGGGTGCGACACTTGGTCGCGTAGCGCGGTAGAGCTGCCGCCCCAGATTGGGGCGGCAGTCAGGTGTTACTGGGCTGGGCTTTCTGGCGTTGCGCCATCAGCGTTATGGGACAGGCTGTAAACGTAGGCGGCGAGCAGGTGCACTTTGTCGTTGCCCTGCAGCACTTCCTGGGCAGGCATCTGGCCTTGGCGGCCGTGGCGAATGGTCTGCTGCAACTGTGCGAGGCTGGTGCCGTAGATGTAGCCGGCGGGCAGGGTCAGGTTCGGCGCGCCCATGGCTTCCATGCCGTGGCCCTGCGGACCATGGCAGGCCACGCAGGTGGTGTTGAATGCGGCTTGCCCTGCGGCCAGGTCGGCGGTGCTGTCGGCCGGCAATGGCAACTTGGCCAGGTCGTGGCGCACATAGGCGGCGACGTTTTTCACGCCGTCGTCGCCGAGCATGTCACCCCAGGCCGGCATCGCCGCGTGGCGACCGTTCATGATGGTGGTCTTGATCGCTTCGGCCGAACCGCCCCAACGCCAGATGTTGTCAGCCAGGTTTGGAAAGCCGAATGCGCCCTTGGCATCCGAGCCGTGGCACACCGCGCAGTTGGAGGCGAACAGACGGCCGCCCATTTTCAGTGCCTGCGGGTCTTTGGCGACTTCTTCCACGGGCATGGCCGAGAATTTGGCGAAGATCGGTCCGAACTTGGTGTCGGCCTTGGCCATCTCCTTGTCCCACTCCTTGGCCGAGGTCCAGCCGTCTTCATAGCCCGGCAACACGCCTTTCCAGTTGCCCAGGCCCGGGTAGAGGACCAGGTAGCCGACCGCAAACACCAGGGTGCCGGCGAACAACATGAACCACCACTGGGGCAGGGGGTTGTCGTATTCCTCGATACCGTCGAAGGCGTGGCCCATGGTCTGGTCGACACTGCCCTTGGTCTCGCCCTTGCGGGTACCGATCAACAGCCAGGTCAGGCCGATCAGGCTGCCGAGGGTCAGTACGCAGATCCATGTACTCCAAAAGGTAGTCATGGCCGGTTGCTCCTTGTTACAGGCTCTTCTTGAGCGTCGGTTGGAGAGGGTTCATCGGCGAAGGGCAGCAGGCGCGCCTGCTCGAATTCCGCATTGCGCCGGTTGTTGAATACCCACAGCGACAGGCCGATAAAGGCGATGGCGACCACCAGCGTGCCAAGGCCGCGGATGGTGCCCGCATCGAATTCAAATCCCATGGCTCACCTCTTGCTCTTGATGGCAGTGCCGAGTACTTGCAGGTACGAAACCAGCGCGTCCATTTCGGTCTTACCCTTGAGGCTGGCCACGGCGCCACTGATGTCGTCGTCGGTGTACGGCACGCCGAGGGTGCGCATCACGTTCAATTTGGTCTCGGTGTGGCTGCTGTCGACCGCCGCCGTGACCAACCACGGGTAGGCCGGCATTTTCGACTCAGGCACGACGTTGCGCGGGTTGTACAAGTGCGCGCGGTGCCAGTCGTCCGAGTAGCGTGCGCCGACGCGGGCCAGGTCAGGCCCGGTGCGCTTGGAGCCCCACAGGAACGGGTGGTCCCACACGCTTTCACCGGCCACCGAGTAGTGGCCGTAGCGCTCGGTCTCGGCGCGGAACGGGCGGATCATCTGCGAGTGGCACTGTACGCAACCTTCGCGGATGTAGATGTCGCGGCCTTCCAGTTGCAGCGCGGTGTAGGGCTTCATGCCTTCGACCGGCTTGTTGGTCACGTCCTGGAAGAACAGCGGGACGATCTGGGTCAGGCCGCCGATGCTCACGGCGAGCACCATGAGCAGCATCAGCAGGCCGACGTTCTTTTCAATCGTTTCGTGTTTCATCACTGACTCCTCAGGCCATCTGCGCGGCAGGTGCGGCTTCGACAGGTTGTGCCGAGCGCACGGTGCGCCATGTGTTGTAAGCCATCAGGAACATGCCGCTGAGGAACACCGCACCGCCCACCAGCCGCACGATGAAGCCTGGGTGGCTGGCCACCAGGGTTTCGACGAAGGAGTAGGTCAAGGTGCCGTCTTCGTTGATCGCACGCCACATCAGGCCCTGGGCGATGCCGTTGACCCACATCGAGGCGATGTAGAGCACGGTGCCGATGGTGGCCAGCCAGAAGTGCGCGTTGATCAGGCCGAGGCTGTACATCTGCTCGCGACCGAAGACTTTCGGGATCATGTGGTACAGCGCGCCGATGGAGATCATCGCTACCCAGCCGAGGGCGCCGGCGTGTACGTGGCCGATGGTCCAGTCGGTGTAGTGGGAGAGGGCGTTGACGGTCTTGATCGCCATCATCGGACCTTCGAAGGTCGACATGCCGTAGAACGCCAGGGACACCACCAAAAAGCGCAGGATCGGGTCGCTGCGCAACTTATGCCAGGCGCCCGACAGGGTCATCATGCCGTTGATCATGCCGCCCCAGCTTGGCGCCAGCAGTACCAGCGACATCACCATGCCCAGGGACTGTGCCCAGTCCGGCAGCGCGGTGTAGTGCAGGTGGTGAGGACCGGCCCAGATGTACAGGGTGATCAGTGCCCAGAAGTGCACGATGGACAGGCGATAGGAGTACACCGGGCGCTCGGCCTGTTTCGGCACGAAGTAGTACATCATCCCGAGGAAGCCGGCGGTGAGGAAAAAGCCTACCGCGTTATGCCCGTACCACCACTGCACCATGGCATCCGTCGCACCGCCATACAGCGAGTAGGACTTGGTCAGGCTGACCGGGATTTCCAGGTTGTTGACGATGTGCAGGATCGCCACGGTGATGATGAACGCACCGAAGAACCAGTTACCGACGTAGATGTGCTTGGTGTTGCGCTTCATCACCGTGCCGAAGAACACGATGGCGTAGGCCACCCAGACGATGGTGATCAGGATGTCGATCGGCCATTCCAGCTCGGCGTATTCCTTGGAACTGGTGTAGCCCAGAGGCAAGCTGATCGCGGCCAGAAGGATGACAAGTTGCCAGCCCCAGAAGCAGAACGCGGCGATTTTCGGCGCGAACAGCTGGGTTTGGCAGGTACGCTGCACCGAGTAGAAGGAGCTGGCGAACAGCGCACAGCCACCGAACGCGAAGATCACCGCGTTGGTGTGCAATGGGCGCAGGCGGCCGAAGCTGGTCCAGGGCAAGTCGAAGTTGAGCGCGGGCCAAACCAATTGGGCGGCGAGAAAAACCCCGAGCCCCATGCCGACGATGCCCCACACCACCGTCATAATGGCGAATTGGCGGACCACCTTGTAGTTATAGGCGGTACTTAAAGTAGTGTTCATGGTTCCCCATCCACGGTTCAACCCAAGCAAATGCGGCACTTGGGCTGGAGTTATAGGCAGACTGAATAGCGAGGCAAGCATGGGCAAAGAGCACAAGGCCAGTATTGACGGGGATCAATGGGCGCAGTGTGTGCGGGAACACGGTTGGCTTTGGGATGTCGCGTCGGACCGTGCTTCGGGTGATTGCGTGACGTTGATCCTGGCCCATGGCGCCGGCGCACCGATGGACTCATCCTTCATGAACGACATGGCTGCACGCCTTGCCGGGCATGGCGTCAACGTGTTGCGCTTCGAGTTTCCCTACATGGCCCAGCGCCGACTGGACGGTGGCAAACGCCCGCCCAACCCGGCGCCAAGACTGCTGGAAGCCTGGCGCGGGGTGTATGCCGAGGTGCGACGTCATGTCGCTGGGAAACTGGCCATTGGCGGCAAGTCCATGGGCGGGCGCATGGCGAGTCTGTTGGCGGACGAATTGGCCGCCGACGGGCTGGTGTGCCTGGGGTATCCGTTCTATGCGGTGGGGAAACCGGAGAAACCACGGGTCGAGCATTTGTCCGGGCTGAGCACGCCGACGCTGATCGTGCAGGGCGAACGGGATGCCCTGGGCAATCGAGGAGCAGTGGAGGGCTATGATTTGTCGCCGAGCATCGAAGTGATGTGGCTGGTGGCGGGAGATCATGATTTGAAGCCGTTGAAGGCTTCGGGGTTTACGCATGAGCAGCATTTGGAGGCTGCGGCCGTGCAGGTGACTGAGTTTCTCAGCGCCTGTTAGGGCCAATCGGGAGCAAGCCCCCTCCCACATTCGACCGCATTCCAAGGGATGTACGCGGTTAACTGTGGGAGGGGGCTTGCTCCCGATAGCGGTCTACCGGTTGAAACGCTCGACCAACGAATACTGGGTATTCGCCGTATGCGTCAGCTCTTCACTCAACTGTGCCGAGTTCATTGCCTGTTCCGAGGTCTGGTCCGCCAACAGCGCAATGGTGCTGATATTGCGGCTGATCTCTTCGGCCACCGAGCTTTGCTCTTCGGTGGCGGCTGCGATCTGGGTGGTCATGTCGGTGATATGCGCCACCGCTTCACTGATGCCCACCAATGCCTGGTCCGCCTCCATCACCCGCGCCACGCCTTCTTCGGCCTGGCGATGCCCGGTGTCCATGGTTTGCACGGCAGCGGCAGCGGTTTGCTGCAGCTTGGCGATCAGGGCATGGATCTGCCCGGTCGACTCAGCCGTGCGCTGCGCCAGTTGGCGCACTTCATCGGCGACCACCGCAAACCCACGGCCCATCTCACCGGCCCGCGCCGCTTCAATGGCGGCGTTGAGCGCCAGCAGGTTGGTCTGGTCGGCAATGCCTTTGATCACGTCGACTACGCCGCCGATCTCGTCGCTGTCCTTGGCCAGTTGGGTGACGGTAACGCCGGTCTCGCCCACGGCCACCGACAGACGCTGAATCGCCTCGCGGGTTTCCCCGGCAATATCGCGACCGCGACCGGTCAGGCGATTGGCTTCCTGGGTCGCATCGGCCGTGCGCTGCACATGGCTGGCCACTTCCTGGGTGGTCGCCGCCATCTGGTTGACCGCCGTGGCTACCTGCTCGGTTTCCACGCGCTGGCGTTCCAGGCCGCTGGAGCTGTTATGCGCCAGGGTATTGGACTGCGCCGCCTGGTCGTTGAGGTGCTCGGCAGTGTCCTGCAAGCGCGTCAGGCAGGTCTTCAGACGTGCCTCCTGGCTGAGGATCGACATCTCCAGGCGCGCCTGGGCACCACGGCTGTCGGTGTACATCTGCGCGATCAACGGGTCGGAGGTGGTCTGCTCGGCCAGGCGTAGCAGGCGCTTGAGGCCGCGCTGTTGCCAGCTCAGGCCCAGCAGCCCCAATGGCACCGACAAACCCGCCGCCAGGGCAAAGCCCCAGTGGGAGTTGAGCGACGCACCGATCATGAAGCTCAACTGGCTGATCAGGATAAACGGCAGCCAGTCCTGCAACACCGGCAGCCACTTGTCCCGCTGGGGGACGGCCGACTTGCCCTGGTTGATGCGTTGGTAGAGCGCTTCGGCACGACGGATCTGCTCGGCGGTGGGCTTGATGCGCACCGATTCGTAGCCGACCACCTGGTTGCCTTCGAAGACCGGCGTCACATAGGCGTTAACCCAGTAGTGATCGCCCGTCTTGCAACGGTTCTTAACGATGCCCATCCATGGCAAGCCTTGTTTGAGCGTGGTCCACATATGCCCGAACACGGCCGCTGGCACGTCCGGGTGACGCACCAGGTTGTGCGGGGCACGCACCAGTTCGTCGCGAGAGAACCCACTGATTTCGACAAACGCGTCGTTGCAGTAGGTAATCACGCCTTTGGCATCTGTGGTGGAGATCAACCGTTGCTGAGCGGGGAAGGTACGTTCGCGCTGGGTAACGGGCTGGTTATTACGCATGATTGTTCAATCCGCAAGGCTTTCATTGGGTATCGGCGGTAACGGGGGTTTATTTAACTTATTTTTGCAACAATCGCCCCGGAAGTTTCCAGCGTCACTATTTTCTGGGTTTTGCGGTATTGAGAATGTCGAAAGCCATACTTTGCTGAATCCTGCTCCGGGAATACTCACGTAAAAATGCCTCTCGGTCGGTGGCACCCAGATCAAGTCGGGCAAGTGCGGCAACGGCAGCGTCCGGGTTTCCGGGGGCAAACACGCAAGCATTGGGAATATGGTTAAGTGTGAACGCCTTTGAGTAGCCTGCCAGTCCCGCAAGTATTGGCTTTCCGGTGGCTGCATATTCAAACAGCTTGGAAGGAATGACCTTCAAGAATGCATTGAAACTATTGAGGTGCAAAAAAAGCACATCAGCTTGTTGATAGTAATGAATCAGCCCATGGCGAGGCATGGGAGGAATAAGCTCGACATTCTTTATGTTTCTGTTGATCAGCGCCTCGCTCAGTTTTTTCATCGTATTGCCATCACCAATGACATAGAAAAAGGCCCTGTTTGCCAGCCGTTCGGCCAGGGGGGGCAGGATTTTTTCCAGGCCTTGGCCGGTGCCGATATTGCCAGCGTAGACGATCTTCAGAGCGCGTGTCGGTTCGTCAGGCGGGTCGGTATGGAAGGGGGTTTCAAGAAATAGATCATCTACACCGTTGGTGTAGGTTGAGAAGGTCTTGTGTGGATAACGAGGCGAGAAGTAACTCAGGAAACCGGGGGATACCAGGTTTACCCGCGTCGCATACTCGAGGGTGATTTTTTCCAGGCGGGAAAACATGCATGCCAGGAGCTTGCCGAGAAAACCGGGGAAAAGCTCGGGCAGGACGTCGACAAAGATATCGCGAATATCCAGATAGAGAGGCGCGTGTTTTCTGCGCGCGATGGCGGCGCCCAGTGCGGCCGTCATCAGCCGCGAAGAGGTGGCCACGATCACGTCATACTGCTTACCCTTCACCGCCTGAAGGACGCCGCAGGCATAGTGGGCAAATCCCCAGGCCTGACCCCATGCGCTGAATCTGTGCGCGGGGAGGTCGATGCGGGTGACGGACAGCTTCGGCTGATGCGCGGTGTGGGCAGGGCCAGCCTCATATGACGGATAGCGGTTTGGTTGGGTGGTCAGTACGTCGATTTCTATTTCACCGTTACCGTGGGTGAACAAGGCATTGACTAACGCCTCGGCGCGAAATGCCGACAAATCGGGCGGAAAGTAATAGCTCAATATGAGAATGCGCTTGGTCATACGCGCACCTCGGTTTTACGCCGCAGTACACGCTCGTACAGCGCCACCAGCGTGCTTTCCTGCCGTTCCCAATTTAAATGCAGCGCGGCATTTTTTGCGTTTTGCGCCAGTGCCTGACGCAATAACGGCTCATCGATCAGGCGCTGCAGTGCGGTGCGCAGTGATTGCTCCGAGCCTGCCGGTACCAAAAGTCCTATGGAGTAGGCCCGGACAATCTTGCGAATCTCCGGAAAGTCCGTGGCCACCACGGGCAGCCCGGCGATGACATATTCAAATAATTTGTTCGAGTCGGTGGTGAAGTGGTTCAGGCAGGTATTTTCGATCGGCTGCACACCGATATCGGCTGATGCGGTATAGCTGGGCAAATCCGCCAGTGCAACGGTCGGGATAAAGTGCACTCGGTCTGTCAGGCCAAGTTCCGTGCGCAATGCCATCAAGGCAGGGGTAAGTCTGCCGCTCCCGATCAATACAAGGTAAGCGCCTTGCAACGACGCTGCCACGCGCAGCAAGCGTTCCAGCCCGCGCCCCTGTTGAAGGCCGCCCTGATAGACAACGATGGGCCAGGGGTGTTGCAAGCCCAACTCAAGGCGAATCCTCTGGCTGGACGAGGTGGCGCTCAGGCAGGGACGATTTTGCAGCACCAGCGGGCGGGCGATTCCATAGGCCCTGGCAAAAAACCTGGCCCGGCTTTGCGTGGTGGTAATGATGCCTTCGGCCCTGGGCATCAGGGTTTTTTCGACCCAACCCACCCAGCTGCGAAAGCGCGCATACCCCTCGCGGCTGGTGCTGATTTCGTGGGCGTCATACACCAGCCTGGCGCCGCTGAGCCGGGCCGCCAGCCAGGCGGTGGGCAGGGTATTGACGTCGTGGGCATGCACCACCGCAGCGCGATGCAGGGCGATGCGTAGCAGCAGCCCTGCATGTACCCAAAGCCGCGAAAGAATGCGTCGCAACGGCATCGATTGTTCGGCCGCGAACGGGCCTGGCGATTGGTGGGATCCGGCGTTGGCCGCACCCCAGCGCAAGCTGCGCGCTACGCGTACCACGCGGATGCCTTCGGCCAGCACCTCCTTGCGATGTGTTAAGCCGGGCGCATGCAGGGCGAACACGGTGACTTGGTAACCGGCTGCCTGGAGTGTCCGGGCTTGCTTCAATACGCGGGCGTCGTTGCGAAACTCATTCCAGACGATCATGGCGATACGGGGCACGGGAGATTCCTGTTGATGTGGATTGGGTTCAGCGGGTCGGGTGGAGGGCGAGAAACATCCGGTTGATGCTCGGGGCGTGGGTGTTCAGGTAAAGAATGTCCTGGGTCAGGACCTTCAGTCTGCTGAGGCTTTGACGTATCAGGATCAGCGCTATCAACGCGATGTACAGGTGGGGAGGCGTCAGGCAGAGAAAGTCGACAATGATGAAGGCGAATGCCGCCAGAAAGCCCATTGAGTAAAACGCATCGGCCACCGTGAGTGGGTGACGGCAGAGTACCGCCTGCACACGTTGGCTACGGTTGTTCAAGCCAATCAGCACAGCCGCAGCGAGCACGGAATAAGCCAGGCCGATCGCCAGGAGGGACGGGTAGAGGTAGAGCAGCACGCAGAAGACGATCAGGGTAAACATGGCGTCGGATAAACCCCGCGCAAACCTGGAAAATGTCCTGGCTGCCAGGGCCAATTGGGTTTTTAGCCGCGCAGGTTCGGCACCGCCGTCTATCAGGGCGCGTGCCCCCGCCCTTGAGTAACGGGAGGCCATGAACCCGGCGCCCAGGTAAAAAGCGTAAAGGATAACCGTCAACAGACCGAGCCCGATGATCAGGGCGGTTTGATCGAGGCCTTTCAACGGGGCTGGCAAATAGGCGGGGACCGTCTCTGAACCGAGCAGGATGACAATCTTGATCGGCAGGAAGTACGTCGTTATCAACAACACTTGTGCGCAGAAATGTGCGGTATGGGCCATCAACACCGCACGTGGAGCGATGCTCATGAGGTTCTGGCCCAGGCATACGCACCACAGGAGTGCCGACAGGATACGGTATTGCAATGCCTTAACGTCTCGGCTCACCGTGGGGTTCCCGTATCAGGCTTAGTTCGGCCGCGGTGATCAAATGCATAGCGCTCTGCGCAAGCACGCGTTGCCTGGCGTTGAATGATTTCGCCCTGAATATTTCCGGGTTGAAAAACAGTGTTTCTATCCCTTCGGCGAGCCCGGTGAAACTCTCGGGGGCCGATAGAAAACCGCAGTCGTCGTCAACAAACTCAGGGATGGCCCCGATCCGATTAGTCAAAGGGACCAGGCCCGACGCCATGGCTTCGTCACGCGATACCCCTTGTGTGTCCATGCGGCTGGGGCACAGAAACACGCCATAGTGTTTGTGCAGGTCGGCGATCTCGGATTGTTTCAAATAGCGTTTTTCGAGGGTGACGTTCGGGTACTGACGCAGCGGTGCGAGGGTTTCTTCAAACAAAGGTCCGTCACCGACCATCAGGAACTCAAGTTCGTTGAACCATGGCTTGGTCGCCAGCAGTTGAATGGTTTTGACGCTCAGGTCGTTGGCGTAGGTGCGTGACACATAGGGGCGGATCGAGAGGATTTTCTTGCGCTGCTCAGGCGGTTTTTCCTGATAGGCAAACAGCCGCGTATTGATGGGGTTGTGGATCACCCGGTATTGACCCCTCGGCAACTTGAACCCCAGGTCTTCCATGACGTCTTCGGCAAACTGGCGGGAGACGAATACCAGTTGCAGATTGGGCGGCATGGGTTGCAAAAGGCTGAGCCAGAAGCCCATGCGTCGCTCACTGTCGAGCTTGGCCAGTTGCAACAGTGTTTCGTCGCCATAGTTGTAAGCCCGGCGCCACCAAGGTTGGATTTCCGCGCCGTGTACCCAGGCAATCACCCGGAGGCGGGGCAAGTAGGGGCACACTATTTCCCACATCTGCGGATCCAGGAAGTGCACCAGCAGTGTCGTGTACTGTCCGCTGTCCAGCATGCTTGCCAGGGCGCTGCCCGGGCCGGTCACCACGTCGACATTTTCAAATTCGTGATAACTGATCGACTCGTCGGGGCGCAGACGAAAGACATCTACCGCCAGGCCCTGTTCCTGATAGGCCATGACACGGGTATGAATAAAGCCATTACGGTACAGGTCGTCATAGGCCGGGTAGTGGTTGGTCAGCAGCAGGTGCGCGGCCTTGGCGAGGAGGTGGGAGGGTTGGATTTCCCGGTGTCCTTGAACCAATGCCTTGATCGTCGTGCTGCCGCTGCCGTGGGCCCGCAGGCCCAGGCGCAGGTACGCTGTTTCGGGCGGTATACCCCAGGCCTGATTGCGATTGGCCTGCTGCATGACATGACTGATCCGTTGTTTTTGTGCATCCAGATACAGCACGACCAGTTGCAGGTTCAGGCCCGGCGTGGCATCGAGCTGCAATCTCAAGGTGTCGTCGGCCTGCTTCAACTGGGCAACGTTCAACTCGTACCTGGCGTAGTGATATTCATGTTTTCCGTCCGCGAGGGAGGAGTCGATATGCCAGGTGCCGCCTTCGACCTGCGCGCGCAGATACTTGCTGCGCAGCGGGCCGAACAGTTCGGCCAGGTCCCGGCCGTTGCTCAGCGGGCCAGTAGTCTCTGCACTCAATGGCGGGATCGCTTCACTGCTGCGCTGGAGATGCTGGAGGCTGATTCCGCTGTTCAGATCAAGGTCATCCACCACCGCAACGACGCGCTGTCGATCGATGCCCGCGGCGTTTTCGCAGTAGTTGAACGCATCGATCGCGAGGGATCGAGGGTGGGTGTAGGTGAGCGCCGGGAGGCTTTCCAGCCAGGCTCGGGCGGGCTGTTGTGCCAGCACTTCTGTCTTGATCAAGGCCCGACGTGCCGCTATCACGGTGGCACAGCGGTATTCCTGGCCTGGGTTGATCAGGCGTATATCCCGTTCGTGCGCGGCATGGTGCGCCATCTTGCCGATCACCCGGGCCTTGCTGTAGCGCGTGGCCAAGGCCAGGTCGAGCAAGTAGTGAGGGCCGTAGTAGTCCACGGCAAGCATGGCGCCAAACCAGTCGGCGCCGCCTGCCAGCTCGCCAAGGGTGAGCTTGTCCAGCTGTTTGCGCTCAATCAGCTGCAAGCGCGGGTCAACGGTGGCGGGCTGCCTTGCCGGCGCGTCGCTTACCGCGACATACAGCTTGACGCGGGGGTAGTGCTGACGCCGCAGATGCTCAATGAGCGCCTGCAATTGAGCCTCGTCGGCCGCGTCAGCGACCAGGCAAATCGCCGGCAGTGGCAGGTCATGCACGCGATGGGTCACCTTGCTCATCACGTACATCAAACGGTGGGCATAGGTGTGTTCCAGCATCACCTTTCGCAGCCCTGCCAACCGCAGCCTGGCGTGTCCAGCGGATGTGTCGAGGCGACGCAAGACCTCCTGGCCGTTGTCGCTGCAGATGACCAGGTCGCCCATCAGCACACGCAGGCCGCGAGAAAAATTGCTGACGGTCAGGGTGTTGGAACCCAGCAATTCAAAGGCACGACGGGCGAACATGGATTGCGACTGTTTGACCGAATTGAGATTGATCGCATACCGGTAGCCCTTGTAAGCCAGGTCTATCTGCGTCGCGTCAAGCGTACCGGCAATGTAACCCCGATATCGGGCCGGAAACTGATAGTTGGCTTCTGGCTGGCCGAAGTTGCGATCGTAGATTTCCAGCGGACGAAAGCCTGGCAGGGCATTGACGAAGTGCTCGAGGTCCCGCGCCCGTTCGGGATACCGGCAGTAGTAGGCGCCGGCGAAACAGAACGCATCCTTGCGCTCATACAACTCGATCGGGTTGTGCATCGCCGGTTGGCAGGCGAAGGGCAGCAGGTAGACGCGCTCATGCCCCAGCGCGCTTTTATAGCGATGAATACAGTCGATATCCGTGGTGAACACCAGGTCGAACTGTGTGGCGGTACCCAGGAACGTCTCGAAGTGCACCGGATCTTCCTTGTTCCAGAACACCGTTGGCACCTTGTGTTCCCGGCACCACTGCAAGATCTGGCGCAGCTCTGTGCCGTTCTGGGCGATCTTGTTATGCCAGCGGCCATCCTGGCCGCGCCATGCGGATTCGATAAACAACAGGTCGGGTTGGAACGATTGCAGTTCGGCCAGGCCCTGGTCCGGTGTCAGTTGCAACAGCTCGCATTCATACCGGTAGGCCTCATGGGTAAAGGTGTCCATCACACAAGCCATTTTGAAGGGCTTGGCCGTGTCATGGGGGGCGAGCAACAGCTCGCTGCGCACATGCTCTGCATCCGCCAGCGGAGTGGGGGGCGGCGTTACAAGGAAAGCGGCGGTGCCAGGCAGCGCCGGGGGGATCGCATCAGCGCCAGGGGATGCCGTGGGTGCGTTGCCTTTGCGACGTGCGCGGGCTTGTTGATACAGCTTGAGCAGGGCGCCAGGCAAAAGCAGGCATTCACGTAGCGAGCCCACCCCCACACGCAGTTGATACCCCAACTGATAAGTGGTGCTGGCCCGCGTCTTGATCAAGCGATTTTCCAGCAGGTGGCACCTGGCGTTTGCGCGCTGCAGATTGACGGTCAGGACTTCTATTTGCCCTTGCTGCCGGGTATTGCACTCGGTTGAGTACGCCAGTTCGTTCTTGAGTTGCTGAATGCGCTCAGTCGCTTCACGGTATTTCTGATTGACCTGTTCCCGCTGTTGGCGACCCGCAGCTATCTGGCCAAGCAGGTTGCGCTCGACGGACTCGAACGCCGCTTCCAGTTGGCGTAGATGCTCGACACCCAGCGAACAGCCCTCGGGTTCTGTTTTGATGGCGACCATTCCCACCCACTTGCCCAGCATTTCGACCTGGATGACCTGCAGGTACGCACTCAACAGCCGAAAGGGCTCCAGCAGGTAGAACGTGTGCTTGTGGTCAAGGAAGTCATTCACCCCGAACGGCACGGTGATGATCAGCCGGCCACGCGGCTTGAGCATCGATGCGGCTTTTTCGACGAAGGCTGCCGGGTGGATAAGGTGCTCAAGCACTTCACTGATCACGATGCTGTCAGGTTCCATGCCCTGGGTGTCCAGCGACATAAAGTCTGCATTCAAGTAGCGGACGTTGCGCTGCACGTGATCGGGTTCGGCCCTCAGGTAATCTTTGGCCTGCTCGAACGCCCTGGGGTCGTTATCCACGCCCGTGACCCTGTGGCCTTCACGGGCCAGCAACACGGGGATAATGCCCTGGGAGCAACCTACGTCGAGTACTGTCCTGCCGGTGACCTGTGCGCAGATCCAATGGATCCGCGCACGGGTTTCCTGCATGAAGTGTTCGCCCAGCTTGCCGTAATAGGCTTCCATGACGCGATCATGGGTATCGGCAAGTGGCTGTGGATTATTCATCGTCAGTTCACCAGTACGCCGGCAGCATCAATCACCACGCCGTTGCTATGTCGCGCTGACATGGATCTGAACTCGCGATGCCCGACCAGCAACACATGGATATGGGCGCTGTCCCAGGCACAGGCCACGTCGGTCAGGGAATGGCCAGTCAGGTCGTCGGGCAGTGCATCGATATTGGGCTCGACCAGCAGCAGCGTTATCCCCAGTTCGTTGGCCAACTGGCGGGCAATGCCAAGTGCCGGGCTTTCGCGCAGGTCGTCGATGTCTGCCTTGAATGCCAGGCCATAGCAGGCAATTCGCACGTTGTGCGCGCACAGCCCGGGGTGCTTGAACAAAAGGTTGGCCACCGCCACCTTGACTTGCTGGATGACCCACTGGGGTTTACTGTCGTTGACCAGGCGCGCGGTGCGGATCAACAGCGCCAGGTCCGGTGTTTTACTGACGATGAACCACGGGTCCACCGCTATACAGTGCCCACCGACGCCAGGCCCGGGCTGCAGGATATTCACACGCGGATGATGGTTGGCCAGGCGGATCAGCTCCCATGGGTCGATCTTCAACTGTGCGCAGATCATCGAGAGTTCGTTGGCGAAGGCGATATTGACGTCGCGGAAACTGTTTTCGGTCAGCTTGCACATTTCCGCGGTGCGTGTGTCAGTGACAATGCACTGGCCTTCGACAAACTGCTGGTAAAGCCGTACTGCTGCGGCTGAGCAGGCATCGGTCATGCCCCCGATGATGCGGTCATTGCTGACCAATTCCCTCAAGACATGCCCTGGCAGTACCCGTTCGGGGCAGTGGGCCACGCGGATGTCACTGGCTTGCTGATGGGTGGTGGGAAAGGTCAGGTCCGGACGCACACTGGCCAGCCATTTCACCATCAGTTCGGTGGTACCGACCGGAGAAGTCGACTCCAGAATCACGAGGTCGTGCTTTTTCAGCACCGGGGCGATGGCGCGGCAGGCCGCTTCTATATAGCTCAGGTCTGGCTCGCGGTTTTCCAGGAATGGGGTGGGCACGGCGATCAGGAAGGCATCCGCCGGCTCCGGCTGGGTTGTCGCCCGCAGGTAGCCGTGGCTGACCGCCGAGCGGACCAATCGGTCCAGGTCGGGCTCTATGATATGCACTTGGCCGAGATTGATGAGGTCCACGACATGCGGGTTTATATCGACGCCAATGACTGTTCGTTGCGGTGAGGCAAACAGCGCGGCGGTGGGCAAGCCGATATAACCCAGGCCCAGGACGCAGAGTGTCGGCACGCTCATGCTGCCGCCTCGTTTTTCCGCCAGGTTGTGATCAGAACTTCGCGAATGCGTGTGCAGGCGTTGCCGTCACCGTAGGGGTTGTGGGCATTGCTCATCTCCCGGTAGGCCGCTTCATCGCTGAGCAACTCCCTGAGGTGATGAGTAATGCTTGCGATCTCTGTGCCCACCAGCCGGACCGTCCCGGCATCGACTGCCTCGGGGCGTTCAGTCGTTTCCCGCATTACCAGCACCGGTTTGCCCAGTGCAGGTGCTTCCTCCTGGATACCGCCCGAGTCCGTGAGAATCAGATACGCCCGGGTCATCAGGTAGACAAACGGCAGGTAATCCAGGGGCTTGATCAGATGTACATTCCTGATGCTCGCCAGCCACCGTCGCACGGGTTCCTGCACATTGGGATTCAGGTGCACGGGGTAAACGAAGGTCACCGCGGGGAAACGCGCGGCGGTTTCAGCCAGGGCCTGGCAGATACGTTCAAGACCGTCACCAAAGTTTTCCCGGCGATGGCCTGTCACCAGGATCATCCGCTGGTCTTGGGGCAGAAAGGCAAATTGCCGGTCAAGGCGGCCGCGCAGGGGGGATGTCGGGGCGTGAAGTTTCTCTACAACACTGAGCAGTGCATCGATCACTGTATTGCCCGTGACATGAATGCATTCGGCGGCCACCCCCTCATTGATCAGGTTCTGCCGCGAGGTTTGGGTGGGGGCGAAATGCATCGAGGCAAGGCTGCCGGTCAGGCGTCGGTTGCCCTCCTCGGGCCAGGGGGAATAGAGGTTGTGGGTACGCAGCCCGGCTTCGATATGGGCAACGGGTATCTGTTGGTAATAGGCCGCCAGACTGGCTGCAAAAGTGGTCGCCGTATCCCCGTGGACGAGGATCACATCGGGTTTGAAGTCTTCCAGGACAGCTTGCAGCCCTTGGATGATTGCCGTCGTCACATCCGTCAGGTTCTGATCCGGCTTCATGATGTTCAAGTCGTAGTCAGGTACCAATCCAAACAGCTCAAGCACTTGGTCCAGCATCTCTCGGTGCTGCGCCGTGACACACACTCTCGAGTGGAAACGGTCGTCATTGGCGAGATTGATCACCATCGGCGCCATTTTGATGGCTTCCGGGCGCGTGCCGAAGATAGACAGTGTCTTGAGAGGCATGGGGATGGCTTCTTGTATGGAGGGTGAGTAAAAGCTGGGCCTGAAACGCGGGTGCACAGCTGCCTTCAACGCAGTGCCAGGCGTGTCAGCGCGTAGGGACCGGGTTGTGCGGAGTGGGGCGATAACGAAGGGGGATTCTGCCCAAAGGGCACGCGGCCGACTACTGACCGTTCGGCTGGTTACGAGGTGTTACCAATGTCGTAAAAGTACCAGGGCAGCGCCGAAGGCAGTCATCAGCCTGCCAGCATCGGATAGGTAAACAACCCGAAGTGAAGCAGATTCAAGCCAAAGTGCGTGGCAATCGCCGCACCCAGCCCGCCAAACCGATACGCCAGGCCATAACCGACCCCGGCGATGCCCGCCAGCAGCACCCATTGCCACCCCGCACCCACGTGCACCAGGCCGAACAGCAGCGATGCCAGCAGCAGTGCGAGGTTTTCGCCGTAGGGCAACTGTTTGAAGCGTCGGCTCAAGCCGCCTTGAATGTAGCCACGGAACAGGGCTTCTTCCACCAGGGTCACCAGCAACAGGTTGTTGAGTACCCACAGCCAGGCCTGGTCCGGCCATTTCGGCGCCCAACTGATCACGCCCAGCAAGGCTGCGCCACCGAGCGCGACGATGGCGGTAAGGGTCAGTGCCAACGCGGTGACGCAGATCGACAGGCGCAACGAACGCCGCGCCACAATCCACGGGCAGGCCAGCAGCAACCAGAAACCAATCAACGGCTTGTCCAGGTTCAGGTACATCGAGAACGGCACGGCATCGGGGGTGAAGCGCTGCGGGGCAATGCCGCGACCGTTATAGAACCCCGGCAGCCAGTGCATCGCCAGGCCTAGCGCCAACACGATAAACAGCCCGTGACCCAGGTAACGCGCCCACGGCGTGCGCTGCTGGCGTACGGCATAGCCGGCGATCAACAGCAGGGCGACGGACACCAGCGCCAGTACGCCCAATTGCCCGTAGGCCAAGGCCAGCACATAGCCGATGGAAAGAAGCGCCAGGTACAGCCAGGGCAGTGCGAGCATGGGGGAATCCTTGGAAAAAACCGGTCGGCATTATAGCGACGGCCCGCGCGCCGAAACGTGAAAACGCCTCCCCGCAAAAGGGCTTGGGCGAGTGATTGCAAAACATGTCATCGGCTGGTTATAGTCCTTGCGTCCTTATCCCGTCAAAAAGATCAGCACATGCCAGCTTCCCTGCGCATAGCGGTAGTCGATTCAGCGGTCAACGCTGTGCGCGTGCCGTGCGCGAACAAGCAGCCTGCGCAGATCAGTCACTACCCCCCACCTGTCAGTAGCACGCCGGTGTACGCAGTCGTATCACCGCCGGGTGTTGGCATTTCGGGCTGATCGGCACGTTGCTGTGCCCGCTCTGCCTGCCCGAAAAAAAACTACTGAATTTCAGCCTCTGCGGCTGAATCGGCTTTTTTTGCCTGATTACAGGTGGTAACCATGTCCGTTCTTTCGAAACACTCCGTGGCCGCGGCGGCCTCGACGAGCCTGTTTGTCCTGCTGTGGAGCAGTGGGGCGATCTTCTCCAAACTGGGCCTGGCCCATGCTTCGCCCTTCGCCTTCCTGCTGATCCGTTTTGCCATCGCCCTGGCGGGGCTGGTGATCCTGGTGCCGGTCCTGCGGTTGAAACTGCCGCGTCCCGGCAAGCCCCTGTTGTACGCGGCGGCAACCGGGTTGGTATTGCTGGGGGCCTATCAGATTTTCTATCTGTTGGCCCTGGACCTCAGCGTCACCCCCGGCGTCATGGCGACCATCATGGGGGTGCAGCCGATCCTCACCGTGGTGCTGATGGAGCGCCAGCGATCCTGGCGCCGGATGTTCGGCCTGAGTCTGGGCTTGGCCGGGCTGATCATGGTGGTCTACCAAGGCATCGGGCTGGCGGGTATGTCCCTGGCCGGGATGCTGTTCGGGCTGCTGGCCCTGGCAAGCATGACCTTCGGCTCGATCATGCAAAAGCGCATCACCGACAACCCCCTCGGCACCCTGCCGGTGCAGTACCTGGCGGGGCTGCTGTTGTGTTTGGTGTTTGTGCCGTTCCAGCCGTTCCACGTTGAACACAACGCCGGCTTTTACCTGCCGGTGCTGTGGATGGGCCTGGTGGTGTCGTTGCTGGCAACGCTGTTGCTGTACCGCCTGATCGCCCGGGGCAACCTGGTGAATGTCACCAGCCTGTTCTACCTGGTGCCGGCGGTGACGGCGGTGATGGATTACCTGATCTTCGGCAACAAGCCCGCCATGCTGAGTCTGCTGGGGATGGGCTTGATTGTCGTTGGGTTGGTGTTGGTGTTTCGTAAAGGCTAGGTGTTCTTGCCTCCCTCCTTCGTCGTCGTGGGCGCAGGAGGGGGGCGCTGCCCACAGGCTACTGGCCAGTGACAGCGGTTGTCAGCGTGTCTGCCATGTGTTTCACGTATTCGCGTAATTCCGGTACTGCCGTAGCTTCCCAGTCACGCGTCTGAAGGAAGGGGCCGACGTAATACAGCCAGCGTGATTCTGTTCCGTCGCAACCGAGGAGCGCCCCTGAAGGTGCTATTTGCATGCCTGTTCCAAGTGTATCTGGCACCAGCAAGCCGCCAGTTCGTAGCGAGATCAGCAATGGATCATTCAATTGCCGGAGATCTAATGCGGGGGTCGTACAGTTGATCACAGCACCGACTTTAATGTGTTCCTCGCTCTTGGCACCGCGACGTTTGAGAAGTACGTTTACATGGTTCTTATCGGATTCGTAGCCTGTTACTCGCCCTGCGAAGAGTTTGAGTTTGCCGCTGTCGATCTCGGCCTGCATGACTGCTCCCGGTTGTGGGGCGCAGCGGTGGCGATGAGTGTCCCAATACGGACGCACGTGACGCAAAAAGCGCCGCCGCTCTAGTATGGGGAGTGCGTGCCAGAGTTGTGCTGTAGTTGATCTGAGTCCGCCGATCACATCCCTCCAGTCCCCGCCTGTACGGGCATGGAGCTTTACGGCGTCACGAACTGTGCGCACATAGTGACGGATCGTACAGTTTTCCAACATGAGTTGGGGCAGTTGGGCATCGTAGGACGGGAGTGCATTCAGCACTCGATGAGGTTGGGGGGCCAAGCCTCGACGAGACACTGCATAAATCACTCCCTGATGACCACGGTCCCGTAGGTCAAGTACCACATCCAGCATCGTCAGTCCGCTTCCGATCAGGAGGATAGGATCACCTGGGCCGACATTGCTGAGCGCGTCGGTCTTCCATGGGTCATGTACATAGCGCGGGTCTGAGTAAAATAGCTGATGCTCCGCATTAATGGAGGGGTGTTGGCGAGTGCAATTGCCGATACTCAAGACGACCTTGTCGACGTCAAAATGCCTTGCGTCTTTCATGATCAGGCGAGCCCCGTAGCCAGTTGCATGGGGGATTACGTCCACTACTTCGCCTGTGACATTGCACAATTCGCAACCTTCCGCTGCGTTTTCCACGGCGTCATTCAGCAATGCTTCCAGGTAATCACCATAGAGCCTTCTTTGTACAAAGGACCCTGAGGTAGCGTCGGGATCATGGTTTTTTGCAAAATCATGGAAACTGTCTTCATTGTCACTCAGAGCATTCATTCTGCCCGCGGGGACGTTGAGCAAATGCGTGTACGAGCGGGTTCCATAGGCAACGCCTCGAGCTACAGCGCCCGGCCGGCTGATCAATACTATTTTCTGGTACATGGCGGATGTATTGCGCAGTAAACGTACGGCTAACGTCGAGCCGCAAAAGCCTGCGCCAATAATCGCGATAGTCTGGGTCTTCATCCTTGCTCCAGTTTGAACGTGGTGACTTTGCAATGGACACCTTATTAGGTTCTTCAACCTCGGTGGGGTCTGCGGGAGCATGAACGCACCTGCTGTGAGTGCATAGTGGAGTGGATGAGGATGGCATTCCAGTACATGTTTTACGGGGTTCGACATTTATTGATCTGAACCACGGTTTTTCAGTCAAGGGTGGCTATATGAGTGATACCTAAGCGCGATTTAAGCAGTGGTAGAGAAGTCACTTCGACGATCATTGCTGTAGCCAACTCGTTCCGGACACCTCAATAGGTGGTTTCTATGCCATTGCCCGTTTGTAAACTTTCGGTGGCAGATATCCCAGTTTTGAGTGCAGCCGCTCGTTGTTGTTAAAGCCAACGATGTATTCAGCGATGCGTTTGCCAGTCATAAAAACTCCTCCATAGATGCATTTTTCATCTATCAAGATGTTGGGGGATTAGAATGCGAAAAATTAGTGAACTTATTTATAGGGTAAGTGTCTTCGCGCCGCATTTTGTATGCGGCACTACGAGTCATCGACATAAAAATTCTCATAAGAGTAATGCAGTGGTAATAGGGAGGCGGTTACTCGTATATGGGGTAGGAACAGTATTCAGGGCTGCGGGGCTCTAGCTCAAGGGGCTTGGCATGCGACGCAGCAGGTTTGACGCTGCGCGTCATTGGTACGCCTGACCATTGGTCACGAAGATTGTGCCTTCTGAACATAACTGCAATAATTCTTTTTTCTTAGGGCACATACCCCTGATTCCTACAGGACGTGAGTGCATCACCGCGAGATATTTGTGTCTATTAATACATTGCATAGTCCTTCTCGCCTTCAGCCGCACGCTATTTGCGCAGCAAAAGTTGTCGTACTGATGTGCACGTACAACGGCCAATCATTTCTGGGTGAGCAGCTTGAGTCGCTTGAGCGACAGACTCATACCAACTGGAGTTTGGTGGTGTCAGACGACGGTTCGCAAGACGGAACTCTTTCGCTGCTGAAGGATTTCGGTAGCCGTTGGGGTCATGCTCGCCTGGGAATAATGATGGGACCTCGCAGGGGGTATGCTGCCAATTTCCTCTCGTTGACCTCCAGTGTGGATGTGGATGATGCGGATTTTTTTGCCTGGTCGGATCAAGATGACATCTGGAACGAAGACAAGCTGGAAGTGGCGCTGGCTTGGTTGCAGACTGTGCCTGCAGATACCCCTGCGCTTTATTGCGGCCGTACCCAGTTGATCAGCGAAACGGGCGAGCATCTTGGATATTCGCCGTGTTTTCGCCTCGCCCCAGGCTTTAGCAATGCGCTGGTTCAAAGTATTGCCGGGGGTAACACCATGGTCTTTAACAACGCTGCTCGTGCGCTGTTGCGCGAGGCGGGCAACACCCTGAGTGTGCCAGCTCACGACTGGTGGCTATACCAGTTGGTTTCAGGAGCGGGCGGGCGCATTCACTACGACCCACAGCCTAGGATAAAATATCGTCAGCACGCTGAGAATGTGGTTGGCAGCAACATTGGGTGGGCGGCTCGATTGATTCGACTGCGGATGGTTTTTCAAGGACGGTTTCACGAATGGAATGACCAGAATATTCGGGGCCTCGACTCCATGCATCATCGTCTTTGCAAAAAAAATCAAGACACGCTTGCATATTTTAAAGCTGCTCGAACGCAGACGGTTTTTCGCAGAGTTTCAGGCATATGGTTGGCAGGGCTCTATCGGCAAACCCTTTTAGGGAATTTAGGGCTTTTGCTTGCGGCCATAATGAAAAAAATTTGACTTTAGCAGGTGCATGCAGGACGCCGATCTGCCCAGTGGGCTCAAATGCGTGGATGAGTATCCTCTCGTATGAGTCATTCGTAGGTGGCTTTCGAACTCATATCATTCTGTTCGTTTATGATCATCCTTAAAGCTGCTGATTGCATAAACGATCACTGCCTCCAGCAGTTTTTTTGTTATCCAACACTAGAGTTTCGATAATGTATCCAGTTGGCGTGAATAAAAATGTAGTGATCGTTCTGGGTATGCATCGCAGTGGCACCAGTGCCATCGCTGCTGGGCTTGAGCAGCTAGGTTTGACCATGGGCAGCTCCCTGTATCAAGGTGATGAATGGAATCCCAAAGGCTATTTTGAAGAGCGCCAGGTAGTCGAATTCAATAACAGGCTGCTCACCTCGCTCGACCGTCGCTGGGACTCTCCCTTGCCACCAGAACTGGTAGGCGGGGACCGGTGGCAAGAATATATCGATGAAGCGGTCGAGTTGGTTCAGGGCTTATTTGGCGAAGCTCCAGCCTGGGGGTTCAAGGATCCAAGGATGTGCCAGTTGGCACCTTTTTGGGGTGAGGTTTTCGTTCAATTGGAAGTCAAGCCTCAACTGATGATGGTGGTGCGCGATCCGGCCGAGGTGGCCCATTCACTGGCTCGGCGCGATGGTATTTCCGTTGACCGTGCAGCCTGGCTCTGGATGACACACCTGCTCGGGGCTTTGGAGTATTTGGATATTAGTGAGGACATGCGATTTTTCGCGTTTGATGACCTGCTTTTTCAACCTGCCGCCTTTTTATCAGGTGTTGCGCACTGGCTGAAGTTGACACCAGATCAAGACACGGTTGACCGCTTTGCACGAGACTTCATCGCTCCAACTCTCTCACATGGTTCCGGTGCCCGTCAGATAAGTCTTCCATCGCTCGTCGTGAGAGCTTATGACTGTGTGCGTAGCGCCATAGAGCATGGAGTGAGCCCCAGTGACTTTCGCAAGAGCGTTCAATGGGTGAGCATAACGACTGAATATCAACGTGATATCATCCCGGCACTCCTGTCAATTCAAGAGTTTTACAAGAATGACCGACAGCTCTCGGTCATGGAGTCACGAATTAGTGCTTTGACCAAAGGATTGGCAGTCGCCGAAAAGTTGGCAGTTGAGCGTCTTGACGAGATGCAGAAGCTCAATGCTCAACTTATCCGGACCAGTGATGCGCTGTTCCGTGCCGAGCAGATCGTGTTAGAACGGCAGTCTTTGATCAACCACGCAAGCGAGCAGAGGGAAAAGTCTGCGTGGTCGGATGCTGCTGTTACGCGTCTGCGCCAATCCGAGGCGCTGGCAGTCGAGCGTCTGGAGCAAATTCAAAAACTTGATGCTCAATTGAATCAATCCAGTGCAGCACTCGCTCGGGCCGAGCAGATCGTCTTGGATCAACAGGGCATGCTTGCGCGCCAAGATGAGGTCTATTCTTTGTTCCGTGAGGCCGAGTTGATTGCAGTAGAACGTTTGAACCACATGCAGAAATTGGATTCTCAATTGATTGAATTGAGCGCCGCACTTTCCCACGCGGAAAGCATCGTGGCTGAGCAACGATTGGAGCTCATGCGCAGAGATGAGGTGCAGGCACGTTTTCAGGAGACGCAGATGCTTGCATTCGAGCGTCTGGCAGAAATGCAAAAGCTAAACGCTCAGCTTATTCAGACCTCCGATGCTCTGGCTCACGCTGAGCGAATCGTATTGGAACAGCAGGAAGCGTTGGCGCGTGCAAATTCACTGGCGCCATGCGTGGAGGCGAACACGGCGCATGCGACGGAGTCATTGCAAGAAGCAAGTCTGGATACTCAAATTAAGTAGGGGGCTTTGGCGAATGTCGAAGAACCTTGGCAGTGAGACGATATTGGAACCGATATGCATGGATGTAGTTGATCCCGGCCTGCAGTGTTGCAGCGAAAAAGAAACACGATTGACAACGTTAATCTGCCAAATTGATCATTTGGTTCGTCATCCCCATGGCCTTTTCGGTTTCGGGTGGGCATTGGATCTTGAGCATGTAATTGTAAAAGCTCATCTTCAAATGCACTTTCCCGGTGGGCGAGTGGAGCGAGTTGCCGCTTCCTTGGGGCGGGCGCGTGAAGACGTTGCTGCTGCGTATCCTCATCATGATCAGGCGGGCAACTCAGGTTTTATGGTGATCGCTGGATGGAAGGAAGACTTCCCAGAGAGGATCGAACTAGTGTTTGAGATGCAGGCTGGCCTGACAGGTTGTCATGAACTTGCTTTGCCCGAACTCAACGCAACGTCTAAAGCTGAGGTTTCACGACACCTTTACCTCGCTAAAAGGGCGTGGGCCTATCTACGCCGAGGAAGTATCAAGACGCTGGTCAAAAAGTGCCTCAGGTATCGGGGGAGTAACCCTACACTTTCGAGCCCGGATGAAGATTCTCTTGTGGCACGCCTGAAAAATGGCCCATGCCGCTTATTGATTGATCATTCAATGGGGGGCGGAGCCAATCTTTTTCGCGAGCGCGTGGCTTCTGATTGGCGATCAGCGGGCGATACGGTGATATTGCTCAGTTTTCGTGTGTCCTCTATGCAGACTTTTGTGGAGGTGCGAGACCGCAACGGGACCTATTCATGCGTATTGCCTGACTTGAACAGTTTTGTCGATTTGTTGGTGCAAGCGGATCTGAAAGAGGTCTTTTTCAACTGCGCTGTGTCTTTTCCACATCCGCAGAGCCTTAGAGCGTTCATGCTGGCATTGAAGCAGCGAACCCGTGCCAGTTTAGTGGTGGCAATCCATGAGTACTTCCTCGTTTGTCCGTCGCATTTCTTACTCGACAATAAAGGGCAGTATTGCGGTATACCCTCCATATCACGGTGTAACACCTGTTTGAGTGATCACCCGGATGGATTTGTCTCTCTGACCGGAGAGCGGTCGATCGTACGCTGGCGTGAAATGTGGGGGGAGTTGCTACATGCTGCCGATGAAGTTCGCTGTTTCTCAAAGTCTTCTTGTACGCTACTTGAACGCGCTTACCCTGGCATGGGCGCCCGCGCCAAGCTTTCTCCTCATTATATGACTCCATTGCGCGAAGTCCGCATCCCCAAACAACCGCAGCAGTACCTTACAATCGGCGTAATAGGCTCTATCTCCCATCACAAGGGGGCTGGGGTGTTGAGTAGCCTGGCTGAGGCAATTCATCAAGTGGGCGCGCCGGTTCGAATTGTAGTTATCGGTAATGTCGATGCGCCCTGCCATAGCGAGGTGGTGACTGAAACAGGTCCGTATGAACAAGACGACTTACCCAAAATCGTCGAAAAGCATGGCATCAGTATTGCTTTTCTGCCATCCATTTGCCCTGAAACGTTTTCCTTTGTCGCGCACGAGATCCTTTCGATGAAGCTACCGCTTATATGCCTGGACCTGGGGGCTCAAGCTGACCTGGTACGGAGCCTTGACGCGGGTTATATCGCAACGCGACAGGATGGCCCAAGCTTGCTTGAGGATATCCTGGCTTTTGATCGCTCTCTTCATCCTTTAAGCCTTAAGGTCATTTCTTGAAAAAAATACATGTTTATACCAGCGCTGCCTGTAACTACATCCCAAAAGTTCGAGCATTGGTTGAGTCGATCAAAAAATATCACCCTGATTGGGTGGTGCATTTGGCGTTGTCGGATGAAATGCCGCCCGGTCTGGATCTTTCGGCAGAGCCATTTGACGAAATTCATCCTATCAGCAGCCTCGATATACCCGATGCAAACGGCTGGGCGTTTTGTCACACCATCGTAGAGTTATCGACAGCCATCAAGCCGTTCCTTTTGGCTCGTCTGCTTGATCGTCCAGACTGCGGCGGGGTGATCTACCTCGACCCGGATACAGTACTGTTCTCGCCTTTGAATGATGTATTGGAGGCCATCCAGCATTCAAATATTGCGCTGACGCCTCACCAGGTCACTCCAGAGCCGACGTTGGCCGCCATCATGGACAACGAGATATCCAGCCTTAAGCACGGCATTTACAACCTGGGTTTCCTTGCTGTCGCGCCTACGGAAACAGGCAAGCAGTTTGCTCGGTGGTGGTCGGATCGTCTCTATTACTTCTGTCGCGCTGAAATTCACAACGGTTTGTTCACCGATCAGCGTTGGATCGATCTGGTGCCTGCGTTTTTCGAGGGCGTGTGTATCCTGCGAACGTCGCGTTTGAACGTGGCTCCCTGGAACATTACTACTCGGCAGATTACTGGAGAATTGCCAGATAACGTGATGGTGGACGGCCAGCCTCTCGGTTTCTATCACTTCACTGGTTTTGACAGTGGCGCTCACCGGACCATGGCCTGGAAAAACGCGGCGAACCAGCCAACTGCACACGCATTGATCAAATGGTATGCGGACACTATTGCTGACTTGGGGAAGGATCCTTTAAGCCAAGTGCCATGGGCGTTTTCACGTTTCGCCGACGGTACAGTTATTCCCAAGGCTGCACGGCTCATTTATCGAGAGCGACTGGATCTGCAGCAAGCGTTTCCTGACCCTTTTGCGACTGAAGGCGGCGGTTACCTGGCCTGGTGGGAGTCTCAAGGGCGCGTAGAGTTTCCGGCCCTTTTTGATTCCCAATCCGCGGCAGCTGAGATGCTTCGTGTGACATCTGCGTTGACTCCAGGTTATCAAGCGGGTGGGGTACCGGCTGTCTTTAGTTCCAGTCGTGTTCGTGAGCATCTGGGCCAGGTACTTGACGATCCACGGCACGGTGTATTGTTGGCCAAGCGCGCTTGGGAAGTCCTTCGTACAGAAGGTATCTCTGGTATCGCCAAGCGCGTTTCACGATGACTCCGATTGCTTGAACAGGACTTTATGCAATGCCAGTAATGGATGTTGATCAACAGCGAACAGGTGCAAGTGAACGTAAGGTTTTATCTGCATTGTTGGCTGTGAATTCCAGCTATGTCAGTTACCTGGTGATCTTGCTCACCTTTGTACTCGCATGTGCTGCAATTGCGATACATGCCCCTGGGCAGATGTCGATGGACACGAGTATACAACTCTACGAGGCCAGTATAGGGCAGTCTGTTAGTTGGGGGCCTCCCTTTATGTCGGCCCTGCTAAGGTGGCTCGGGGGAGGGGAGTTGTCTGCTGCCCTGTTTGTATTGATAAATGTGATTCTTCTCTATGGCGCCTTTGCAGTTGTTGCACTCACCCTGTTGCAAGGACGTGCTGCGCGGGGCATTAGTGAAGTTCCTACGTGGCGGGTGGCACTTGCGTTATTACTGATGATGAACCCAATTATCTTCATTTATGCAGGCATTGTCTGGAAAGATGTGCTTTTCGCGTCTTTGTTAACCGCTGCTTGCGCATGTGCTGTGGCGGGGACCTTAGGCTCATCTTTGCGTCGTTATTGCTGCATTGCAGGGGGGGTAATCCTGTTAGGTGCGGCCTATCAAACTCGTCAGCAAGGCGTATTCATGGCGCCGGTCCTATTAGTGACGTTGATGATCGTGATGTATTCCCTTAAACCCGCAAAAAAAATTCTGGCCACGTTCGCGATTGCTGTTTCGTTCGTAATTGTCGTTTTGGGGATTCAGCATCAGGTCAGCTCCACGGTAAAAGGCGCCGGTGACCGCGCCAGTTCCGTTGGTTTTCGCAGCATCATACAGTTTGATCTGGCTGGTATTATCAGCAACTCAAAGCTACCGCCTAACGAACTTGCTCTTCCTGTGACTGGCGAGCAACTGTCGGCCATCAAGTCTGCGTACGATCCGAGCAGAATTGATTTCCTTGACCTGAACCCGGTTGTTCGTACTTGGTTCGCTACAATACCCAGTGAAATGCTCCGTCACGAATGGTGGGAAATGGTCAAGCAGAACCCAGGTGCTTACTTGAAACACCGTGTGACGACCTATGCGACGTTGCTAGGGCTGCGAGGCTTGACTGGCACGCTACCTGTTTTTGTGGGAGTAGAAGGCAATCAGGAGTATTTGGTTGCTGCAGGCGTTCGACAGGGTACCGGTGCAAGAGCCCAAAAAATATATGATATGGCAGTTTCATTTTTCAATTGGCCAATTTATCGCCATGTTTTTTGGATGGGCGCGCTTGTCGTAATTGTTGTTATAGGGGGGCGAAAAAAACTCCCTGGTTCTGTTAGATCCATCGGCGCTGTCATTGCACTCGCAACCGCCCTGATGTATGGCTCTTTTCTACCCACTAGTATCGCTTCGGATTTTAGATATCTTTTTGCGACAATACCGTTAGTCATGGTGTTGGGTTTAATTCTGCTGTTAGGTGTCGAAGAGCGTAAACATGCAAGAAGTGAGTGAAAGAGATCAGTGATGCTTCGTTGATCAAACTTCGAAGCAGATGGTCGCTAGGTATAGGCTGGGCTCTAATGGTTTCATACAGGTGTATTGTCATGTTCCTTCCGGTAATTTCTTCCGGTCAACGAAACCACTGGCCTATCAAAGAAAATAGTGTCCGCTTTTTATGTGTATTAACGCCATGACCGTTTATTTACATTGTACTCGGAGACGGCATAAGTCAGGTTTTAGGAGAGCGGTTATCATTAGTTATATTGTTTTTGACCTTTTGAGATACTCGGGAGGGAAGCTATGAACCCGCATGCCCCTCAGCCTATTGGCATTACATCAATATTACGTAGTTTTTGGGTGAACCGCCAACTCATTGGTCAGATGACGAAGCGCGAAGTGGTGGGTCGTTACAAAGGATCATTTCTTGGGTTGGGATGGTCGTTTCTCAACCCATTGCTGATGCTTGCGGTATACACCTTTGTTTTTTCCGTGGTATTTCGCTCGCGTTGGGGGATGGCAGAGGGGGGCGGGGAAGAAAGCAAAGCCATGTTCGCTATCGTTTTATTTATCGGTATGATCGTATATGGCCTGTTTGCGGAAATCCTAAACCGTGCTCCCAGTTTAATCGTGGGGAATGTCAACTATGTGAAAAAAGTTGTTTTTCCACTTGAGATTCTACCGGTTGTTTCCGCTTGTGCTGCGCTATTTCACTCATTTGTTAGTCTGGTGGTCTGGCTTATAGCATATACCCTACTCATTGGTGTGCCCCATTGGCACGTGCTGTTCCTTCCTTTTGTGCTCTTTCCGTTATTGATTCTTGCGCTAGGGCTTGCATGGTTTCTTGCGTCTTTGGGTGTTTTTCTACGGGATGTTGGACAAACAGTAACAATAATTACCACCATGATGATGTTTCTGGCGCCTGTGTTTTTTCCTGTAAAAAACTTACCGCCGGAATTTCAACCGCTCATTATGGCCAATCCTCTGACGTTTATAATTGAACAAGCTCGTGATGTTTTGATTTGGGGGAAAATGCCAGATTTCATTGGGTTGCTTAATTATTTTATTATTGCGTTGATCGTTTTCTGGGCGGGGTTTGTAGCGTTTCAGAAAATGCGAAAAGGGTTTTCTGATGTGCTCTGATATTGCAATAAAAGTAAATGGTGTCAACAAGTGTTTCCATATTTATGACAGCCCGCGTGATCGTTTTTTGCAAATGTTTAATGGTCGAAGAAAAAAATACTTCAGAGAGTTTTGGGCGCTGCGGGATATTTCATTTGTCGTAAAAAAGGGCGAGACGGTAGGTATTATTGGGCGCAATGGCAGTGGTAAATCGACACTATTGCAAATTATTTGTGGAACCTTAACGCCTACAGCAGGAGAAGTTCTAACGTCTGGCCGAGTAGCCGCATTGCTTGAGTTAGGTTCAGGTTTTAATCCGGACTTCAGTGGGCGTGAAAATGTATATATGAACGCGGCAGTGCTGGGATTATCGCGGGAGGAAACAGATTCTCGGTTTTCCGAAATCGAAGCCTTCGCAGAAATAGGTGATTTTATTGACCAGCCGGTCAAAAGTTATTCAAGCGGTATGATGGTGCGCCTCGCTTTTGCCGTGGCAATCAATGTGGATCCGCAAATTCTTATTGTCGACGAGGCATTATCTGTCGGTGATGAACTATTTCAGCGTAAGTGTTTCGCACGCATTGAAGCCATTAAGGCTAATGGCGCCACAATTCTTTTTGTATCGCACTCAGGTAGTACAATTGTCGAGCTATGTGATCGTGCCATTCTTTTGGATAATGGTGATAAGCTCACGGAAGGTGCTCCGAAAAATGTTATCGGAAAATATCAAAAGCTGCTTTATGCGCCCGCCGATAAGGTAGAGAGTATTCGTGCCATAGTCAGTGCGGAGGGGGATGTAGCCCTGACGACGTTGAACGTAATGGCGGGCTCCAGTCAACATACGCTTTCGAAAAATAATATTGCAGAGATCGAAGATTTTTACGATCCTCATTTGAAATCACAAAGCGAACTCTCCTACGAATCCCATGGCGCAGTCATCGACTCACCACAGATCGTGAACCTTGCTGGCGAACCTGTGAACTGCCTGACGCGAGGGAGAACGTATCGTTACACCTATAAGGTTAATTTTTCAGTTGCTGCTACTGGATTGCGTTTCGGTATGATGATCAAAACGTTGGCTGGCGTCGAGCTGGGGGGAGCTGTGACTGCCATGAGCCCTCAAGACGCTATCAGTTACGTATCACCCGGGACTGTAGTTCAGGTTGAGTTTGCCTTTGAGTGCAGTCTAAATCCGGGAACGTATTTTGTGAATGCGGGGGCGCTGGGCTCAGTCAGAGGAGATGAAACATATCTGCATCGCCTTTTAGATGCCTGCTTGTTCCGAGTGCTGCCGGTAAGTGAACAATTGGCAACAGGAGTCGTGGATTTTAAATGTGTCCCTGATGTACTAATTTCCAGCCGTGAAAATACTTAACACTCGAACCATCAAATTCCCATGAGCGCGGTGTAATGATCAACAACTTAGTATTTCAAAAACATAGCGTAAGTGCGCATGCCAGGGCAACCTTGAAAGGACAGAAACCACTTGTGCTGTGGTTGACCGGGCTAAGCGGTGCTGGAAAAACCACTGTTGCCAATGCGATTGAACTGGCCTTGGTTGAACGAGGTCGACATACATACTTGATCGATGGCGACAATGTTCGCATGGGGCTATGCCGAGATCTGGGCTTCACCGATGCTGACCGTGAGGAAAATATACGACGCGTTGCAGAAGTTTCACGGTTATTCGTCGACGCGGGACTTATTGTAATCACGTCATTTATTTCGCCGTTCGAACGAGATCGAGCACTTGCACGGGAGGTTATTGGTGCGGAAATGTTTAAAGAGGTTTTTATTGACGCGCCACTTTCCGAGTGTGAACGCCGGGACCCCAAAGGACTGTATGTTAAAGCCCGTAAAGGACTGATAAAAAAGTTTACGGGCATTGACTCTATTTACGAACCTCCACGTGCCCCCGATATTCATCTCAATACATTAGACGACGATGTATCAACAGTGGTTTCGAAGGTCATGGAATATCTGGACGCGCGCGCGTTGGTATAATCATCGCGCTCGTCACATCAAGACTTCACGATAACGGTGATACCTAGCATGATAATAGCAACGCCAACGAAATATTGTGGATGAAAGCGTTCTCCAAAAACGAAATGGCTACCTACTGGGACCAGCACGAACGCTAGAGCCATTAATGGGTATGCTTTGCCTAAGTCGATTTTTTGTAGTACCCATATCCAAGCTATTGTGGTTACTCCGTACAAGGCGAAAGCCGAAAACAAGGTAATCAGCGTTTTAATATCAAACCAACTGCCACTTTGATGAAGAGAAACGGCACTGAGTTTAAAAAGAATTTGCCCGGTTGCGATACCAATAACACAGGCAAATGCTATCAGGTAAGTCATTAACGCAGGTCCTTTTTATGTAGTATGTGTCTCTTGCGCAGCACGTGGAAGGCTTGGCGCGGCGAAGTCGAGATGTCATGCCCAATAAAGGCAAGTAGAAGCTGGATTCCGATGATGACAGGTAGTGCGGACAGCATTACGGTACCGGCAGGGGTTGGTACATTTTGCTGTAAGGACTCAATCCAATGACTAATCCCGAATATCGATCCCGCTGTCAGTAATATCAGGCCGAGTGGCAACTCTATCGATGCCAGTGACATGCCTCTAAGATAATAATTGTAGAAGATACGCTTTCCAAAGTTTCGAATATGTTTAATTAAAAACTCTCCAATTACTTTTGAAACCTTAAGATTGCTAACTTCATCTTCATACTTGGCGTCCATGGGGATATCAATTACAACGGCGCTCAGTGTGTTAAGGCGAAAAAGCATATCGGTTTCAAAGAAATAGCGCTGGCTTATTTTGTCAAGGGGAAGGTGTTTGGCTATTTCGCTATGAATGGCGGTATAACCGTTTGTTGGATCGAACAACTCCCAATATCCTGAGGATAGCTTCGTCATAAACGACAATACAGCGTTTCCGAAAAGCCGAATTTTAGGCATTTCCGATATTTTTTCTAAATTGAAAAATCGATTGCCTTTCGTGTAGTCCGCATTGCCTGAAATGATGGGGGAGACAAAGTCACTGATCAGGCTCGGGTCCATTTGTCCGTCACCGTCAATTTTGACAATAATATCCATTCCATCCGCAATAGCGGCTTTGTACCCTGTCATCACAGCTCCGCCAACCCCCAGATTGACAGGGTTACGCAGCACGACTACCCGCTCATCGGTGCAGTGTTGAATGACGAAGTCGCCCGAGGCTTCCGGGCAGCAGTCGTCAACCACGTAGATTTTACAAACTTCCGGTCCGATCAGCCGGATAACTTCCAATATGTGGTTCTTTACCTTATAGCTGGGGATCAAAACCGCTATATTTATCGCTTGATCTGACACGCGAGTGCTCCATCTCTCATGCAAAAATTAAATTAAGATTAGCATATTCACTAGTAATCAAGAACCGTTGAATCGAATTAAAATTTGTAGCCTTTGACGCTATCTTCGATTCAAAAAAAACGATTCTGTTCATTTTAAAAAAACAATGCATTTGCGTCCTTTGCCTGACCACCTGGCATTCATGCTTCTTGCTGGTGTTTTCTGCGAGTGATGAGTGAGGAATGCTGACGATCTACCTGAATGGCTGCATCGTCGAGGAGCTTGCTGGGACGATTTCGTGGCAGTGGTATGGCCGGGACCAGGTTTTGCGAGCGAAAAACCTGGTCGCTGTTGCATGAGAAATACGTTGAGGCTGAAGCCGTTCTCGCAAAAAATTTGAGATTTTGTTATCTCGTTCATCCCTCGGGGTTGTCGGGGAGCGCACCCTGGATAACAGGGCGTCATGCTTTAAGTTGTATGAGCTTGCAAGTAGGTCAGATGTGAGGTTAGTTATGAACGAGGTTGCTGCGGTTCTGATAGTTTCTGATGAAGTTGCTCTATGGCAACGCACATGCTAGGCCAGTCAAGAAATCCGCGTTTTTCGTAATAAAGAGGCTGTTGATGCGGCGGATATTTTAAACGATCTTTTTTGACTGCTTGTAAGGATTGAATGCCGTAGCATAAATAGTGCCCCCCTACAAACGGGAATAAACCTAGCCAACTGCGCCATTGGGATGGATAAGAAAGACAAAGTTTTATATAGCGAAACCGAGCTCTCCAGGTGATCGATTGCAGTTCAGCTGGACCATTTTCTGGAATTGGTGACAATACACGGAATAACGGGCCTGCGCAGTTTCGAGCATTGTAAAGCGGATATTGCCAGATCATGGCTGGGTGTGAGCGTGCTGCCATTACTTCAACAACAATGGCGTGAAGCACATCGTGGTCAGGATGGCCGCCCTCCCAAGCAGGCACAAAGCAAGTCTGAAGAGTTGGATGCTCATTGAGAAATTTATCAAGCCAGTCGACAAGAACGTTTATGTGCTGATGCAGATGACCATCTGTAATTGATAATTCTCGACCCACAAAAAGGATGTCATCTTTGCTAAGGCCGAGTTTGCTCAGAACTGCACGCGATTCACTGTCTCGGCGATCAGGATCAGCAGTGGCGGAGCCATCGGTTACGTAAATGCAGCGCACCCTCCGGTCAGCAGCTAATTCCTGTTCGATTTGATGGAATAAACCAAACTCGTCATCTTGGTGAGGCATAAAAAATACAGAAACTGGCTTCATTTAAAGGGGCTCCGAAATCAAGGTATATCAATGGTGTCGAGATTAAGATGTGCAATCTTTTTAAGAAATACATTGTTTTTTGCCGCGTTTTCGGTAAGGAGTTTATAGCCAAAGTTTCTTGGTTCGAAAAGGAAGTCAGGTACCTTAATAAAAAAAGGTCCCGGGCGATAAGCTGATAGCGTTATTACCGCTCCGACATTAGCAGAGTACAAACCCTCTGGGCCGAGAAGATTGACAAACAATGGTTTCTCCCTCGTGAACCAACCACCTTTGGGTCTTGTCGCTTTCCATAAAAGAACGTTTTTGTTTGAATTTCTAAAAAACCGCCAAAGAAAGGGAATGCCTATATATAAATACAAATGTCCATTTAAAGTCCACCCCAAACCCCTTTCGCGTATTTTTCTTATGTTTTTATTGGGGTAGCCACAAACGATTTCTATATTGTCCTCGATAAGGAACTTATAAAGGCGTTTTCCAAGAATGATTGATGAACCTTTCTGAGTTCCGTCAGACATAGTGTCGGTCGAAAGGAATACATAGGCGTCCTCGTGCCGCAGTTTTAAACCGCAATATGCGGCCACCATGATTCCATCTTTAATTGAGTAGCAGATTCTGGAGTCGTTTAATAGGTATTTTTGAAAAACATATACTGCGTTTTTTTCGGTTCCTCCAAAACATCTTTGAAATAGACGAGACCATAGTGTAGTGAATGTATGGTTGAGGTCGTCGCGCTTGACTATGTGAATTCCGTCATCAAATAAACTGTTCATTATTAAGTTGCGCTCCTTGTTAATTTCGATAACGTATAACTGATTGAATGTCGTAATTTTTATGCGTCAGCATCATGGTCAGTGATGCGTCGCGGATTGGGAAATTGTAAATGGTTAGCCGAAAACCTACAAATAGTTTAATCAGGCGATCTTTCTTCAAGGTCGGTGCGGAGAATCAATCGGCAAGCATGTATCCGATATTTTAGTTCGGTCCGATCGATACCGCGGGGAAGCGACGCGTAGGGCAATTTGCGTTTCGCTGAGGAAATTGACTGGCCCGTAGGGCAGAAGCCTTTGTGAGTTTTGGCAAAATAGTGGCCATGGGTCTCACTGCGACGAGTGAAATTCGGATTTTGGCTGGCAAATTTGTTGAATTATCGCAAGTTTATGGTAGATTTCGCAAAAATTACAAAGGACGAAAAATAAATGGTCTTTAGCTCAGTGGTATTTATTTTTTACTTTCTACCAGTTTTTCTATTGTTTTATTATTTAACTGGCATCAGGAATGGAGTGTTGCTGACTGCGAGCGCAGTATTTTATGTTTGGGGGGAGGGGCTTTATTTATTGCTTTTAATGGCTTTGTTGTTGATTAATTACAGTGCGGCAAAGTTAATCGATGTTGCGACTGGGTCAAGTCGTAAGTGGGCGTTAGGTGTTAGTGTTGTCGTGAATTTCCTAGTGCTTGGGATTTTTAAATACAGTCAGTTTTTAATTGATATAGTGTCTGGGCTTATGGGTGTTGAATCACTCCATCTCGATATGCATCTACCGCTGGGTATTTCTTTTTTTATTTTTCAGTTGGTATCTTATCTTGTTGAGGTTTACAGGCGGACAATCAGCTCGGAAAATAGTATTGTTCGCTTGTCTACGTATGTGATGATGTTTCCGCATTTAGTTGCAGGGCCGATCGTCCGGTACACGGATATCGAGTCCGAGCTGCGTAGTCGAACGGTAGGGTTGGAGAAAGTTGGGCTGGGCATACAATATTTTATTATAGGGCTGTGTCAGAAAGTAATGATTGCCAATTCAGTCGCTCCGGCGGCTGATCATTTGTTTGGTCTTGATGCGTCGAGTGTAACATCTGTAGTTGCCTGGATAGGTTCAATTGCTTATACCGTGCAGATTTATTTTGATTTTTGCGGTTATTCCAATATGGCAATTGGTTTAGCTTTTATGTTGGGCTTCCGGTTTCCTAAGAATTTTGATTACCCCTATTCGTCAAAGTCGATTACTGAATTTTGGCGGCGCTGGCATATGTCTCTTTCTTTTTGGTTTCGTGATTATGTTTATATACCGCTAGGTGGTAGTCGAGGTGGGGAAGTTTCGACTGTTCGAAATCTGTTAATTGTGTTCTTTGTTACGGGACTCTGGCATGGCGCGGCATGGACCTTTATTTTTTGGGGAATGTATCATGGCTTGTTTGTCATTTTAGAGAGGCTTTTTTTGAAGGGCGTACTTGAGGCTGTTCCTGTCGTTTTGGCGCGCATCTACACTTTACTTGTCGTTATGGTGGGTTGGGTATATTTCAGGGCTGACAGTTTTGATCAGGCATGGATTATTATCAAAGCGCTGGCAGGAGTAGACAGTCCCCAAAAAAATTGGATCCCCATGATGGTTTGGATGACGCCTGAAACAATAGTTGCGCTGATCGCAGGAGTTGCTCTGTCTTTTCCCATCATTCCGTGGCTGTGTACACGACTAAAGTTTACTAGGGTCAATGGGTCTACAGAGCCGGGTATGCATGGTCGAGATGCAGCGGATGTTCATGCGCTACCTGCTTTTTTACTGGTGGGCGGACTGGTCTGTTGTTTAGTTCTACTGGCAAGCAGCTCCCTTAACCCGTTTTTATATTTCCGATTCTGAGGCGCCAAAATGAACCACAGTACCGAAAATAACGAACGGTCAAGGGTGATTGCACGTACTTATCATTGGTGGTCTTTGATCGCGGGTGTAGTTACGGTAGTTATGGTCGTTCACCTGTTTCCTTTATTCAAGGTGAGTGAGCCCGAGTTGTCTGAGAATAGAGTGCTTGCGAGTGCTCCGTTGCTGCCGAAGAGTTTTTCTGATTGGGCAGTATTGCCGAAAAAATTGGACGCCTTCGCGATCGATCAGTTTCCACTTCGTACACATATGATTACGTTTTTGAACTATGTTCGATACACGCTCGGATATTCGGGTTCGAAGAAGATTATTGTAGGGCAAAATGGCTGGCTTTTTTACGATGATGGTAATCATCTGGTGTTAATGTCTGGCGAATTGATCCTGGACAAGGCGAGTATTAACGCTTGGGTCAGTGGATTTAGTCAGCGCGTAGAGTACCTGAATAGGAAGAATGTTAAGTTTTACTTTATGGTGGCTCCGGTGAAGGAGGATATCTATCCCGAATATCGACCCCGCTGGATGCCTGAGCAGCGAGTCAATACGGAGGTTGATGAGATCATCAGTGCTTCGAAAAGTGCCGGGTTCGATCAAATTATTGATCCTCGTGAGGCTATCTTCCAGGAGCGACATAATCAGAAGCTCTATGATGAGTACGACACGCACTGGACTGGCTTGGGTGCTTACATTGCCTATACGCAGCTGATAGGCAGAATGTCTAAGGATTTTCCCGGTATGCAGCCGTCGCCATTAGCGGCTTTTACACCCGTAACCCCCCCCAAGGGAGGAGTGCCCAGAGACTTGTCATTGATGCTTGGCATCGCAGATTTTGTCCCGCACGATCGTATTTCATTCGCAGGCATGTTGCCCCATCCCGTCGAAAAAACGACTTTTTTGAGTGACAACCATAGTTGGGTTGCACCCCAAGTTCTTCATACAGATACGAAAAACGGAAAGACGCTTATTTTACTGAGGGACTCATTTTCAACTGAGTTACTGCCATTTCTAAAAGATCACTTTGAGACCATCGTCATGGCGCATGTGCAGGATGGTTTTTTTAGAGCCGACCTGATTGAGAGGTTCAAGCCTGACGCTGTTGCAATTGTCATTATCGAAACGGGGGTGCGGCATACAATGGGTATGATGCCTAGTCTGGAGGGGCAGTGACGAACCTCTTTTTATAAATAGACGCTTATAGCTTTCATAAGGGCATCCCTACAGATGCCTTGTTGCTGTCAGGCCTGCTTCAGGGCTTTGCAATATGAGCACGGTACCGAAGCAGGCCTGTAATCTATCGATGAGCTCTTGGTTGCGTGGCTCATCAGACCTCTGGTGGATTAAAACTAATACCTATTTCAAGCAGTAGAACGTATCTCGCCACCCTTCGCTGTAGTCCACCATTGAACTTTTAACGTCTGGGTTTTCTGAAAGGTACGTGTTCCAGTCAAACGTCTCTGTCACGTACCCGAAGTGTTTAGCGATGAAGCGTACTGCACTCCTTGATGGGCGTCCGACGAGGGTCTGGCCATTTCGAGTCAGTGAGTCGGGATAGGCCATTTGTTGGTCATCCACTGGGTCAAGCAGAAGTTGAACGCCATAGGGGTTGGCGAACACTGCACGGGGATCATCGTTTTCGACTTCCGGTAATTCATCGACCACCGGAGTCACCTCGGTGTCAATTACCACAAGTTTTGCTCCGGTACGTTCGATCAGGTCAAATAATTCGGCATGTCGAATGGTGTGATAATAAAATCCCAGGCAAAATACGACATCGAATTCTTTGTTGCTGAGGTGATCAAATACATCCCCGCACAAGAATTCAAATCTTGATGGCTCAATGCCGTATTCGTTAAATGTATTAATAGCGCTATTGATCAACTCTTGCCTGGGTTCAATACCCGTGACATGGGCCGCTCCAGCCTGTAGGGCTGCAAATGACCAGCGTCCGTCGTGACTGGCTATATCGAGAACACGCTTGCCTTTGATGAGCTGAGAATTTTGCTCCATTATTGCGCAATGCCGCGAGTTCAGACGGTATGGGAATGGACTGGTTTGGCTGGTTTTATAAAATCTGGGGAAATTGTCAAAAAAGCCCATATGGCTCCCATATACGCAACTCGGAGAGAGTTCGCTTCAAATTGAACAGATCTACGATAGTACACGACACTTCTCTTAACGGAATACTGAGCTCGGATTTATTCATTCCAGGGAAGCTTTTCTGAGTGTGCTGTCTTCACGGCAATAAAGGTGGCGACCTGGTGCTCTCATGATTTCCCCATCCGCAATACCAACCACAACGCCCCCCCAATTAACACCCCTCCATACACATGCGCCATCGATAACGGCTCGTCGAGCAACAACGCCCCCCACAACACGCCGAACGGCGGGATCAGGAAGGTGGTGGTCATCGACCTCACCGGCCCAATCGCGGTGAGCAGCCGGAAGTACAACACGTACGCAAACGCCGTACACACCAGCCCCAACCCCAGCAGCGACGACCAGACCTGCCACCCACCCCAACTCGCCGGCGGATGGTTGATCGCGCTGTAGGCAAACAACGGCAGCAGAAACAGCGTCGCGCCCAGCATGCTGCCCAGGGCCGCGAGGCGACTGTCCAGCCCGCCGCGCTGGTCCAGCCAGCGCCTGGCGAGGAACCCGGCAAAGCCATAACAGGTGGTGGCCAACAGGCAAGCCAGTGCGCCCATCAATAATTCCAGGTCAAACGCCACCGGTCCCGCACGGGTCAGCACGCCTACACCGAACAGACCCAGGCACACCCCGACGATTTTCGACGGGGTGAGGCGTTCGCTGAAAAACAGCCCGCCAATCAACACCCCCATCAACGGCGTGGTGGCATTGAAGATCGCCGAGTAACCCGCCGGCAGTACCTGGGCGGCCACCGAATACATGGTCGCCGGGATCCCCGAGTTGATCACCCCCAGCAACAGGACCGTCTTGAACTTGCCCTGGAAATCCCAGTTCACCCGCGCCATCGCCAGGATCACCAATAGCCCGGCGGCGGCAATCGATACGCGGAAAAATGCGGTCGGCACCGTGCCGATTTCCGGCGCGATAATGCGCATGAACAGAAAGCTCGCGCCCCAGATGGCGGCGAGCCCCAGCAGGTAAAGGGTGTCAACGGGCCTCACGGAACACTCCTACATCAATAAGGCCGCGAGTGTTGCACGCCGCCTTCATTGATTACAGGACAAACCGCGTCACCAGCCCATTCAGGTCCACTGCCAGGCGCGACAGTTCCTGGCTGGCGGCCGAGGTCTGGGTGGCGCCGGCGGCGGTCTGGGTGGACAGGTCGCGGATGTTCACCAGGCTGCGGTCCACATCGCGCGCTACCAGCGCCTGTTGCTCGGCGGCGCTGGCGATCACCAGGTTGCGCTGGCTGATCTGCGAGATGGCGGCGGTGATTTTTTCCAGGGCGCTGCCGGCGCTGTTGGCTCGCTGCAAGGTCTGGCCGGCATGCTCGGCGCTGCTGTTCAGCGCCTCGACGGTGGCCTGGGTGCCTTGCTGGATACCGGTGATCATCTGTTCGATTTCTTCGGTGGAGTCCTGGGTGCGCTGTGCCAGCGAACGCACCTCGTCGGCGACGACCGCGAACCCACGCCCGGCTTCACCGGCACGCGCCGCTTCAATCGCGGCGTTGAGCGCCAGCAGGTTGGTTTGCCCGGCAATGCCGCGAATCACTTCCAGCACCTTGCTGATGTCCTGGGCTTGCAGCGCCAGGCCTTCGGCCTTGTTCGAGGCGCCGAGCACTTCGTCCACCAGGTTCTGGATCGAGCTGATGGTTTCGCTGATCTGGTAGTGGCCGTGCTTGCTGTCCTCATCGGAAGCCTGGGACGCCTCGGCGCTGGACACCGCATTACCCGCGACCTCGTCCACCGCCGTGCTCATCTCGGTCACGGCGGTGGCCGCCTGCTCGATTTCATCGTTCTGCGCCTGCAGGCCGCGCGTGCTTTGTTCCATCACCGCGCTCATTTCTTCCGCGGCGGAAGCCAGTTGCTGCGCCGATTCGCTGATGCCTCGGATGGTGGTCTGCAGCTGTGCTTGCATGGTCGCCAGGGCGCTCAGCAATTGCGCGGGTTCGTCATCGCCGCGCACCACGATCGGCTGGCTCAAGTCGCCGGCGGCGATGGTGCGCGCCACGTTCAGGGCCTGGCCGATCGGCGCGGTGATGCTGCGGGTCAGCAGCCAGGCCAGCAGCAAGGTGGCGATCAGGGCGACTGCGATAATTAGGCCGACAACCCACTGTGCGCTCGAATACATCCGTGCGGCCGAATCAGCCGCCGCTTCGACGCCGTTCTGGTTAAAGACGATCAGGTTTTCCAGGCTCTGGCTCAAGATCGTGCCCTGAGGGGCGAGGCGGCTGACGAGCAGGTCGAGGGCGTCTTGCTGTTGATCCTTCTCCACCAGCGCGACCATCTGCCCGACGATGGCCAGGTACGTCGCGACATTGGCCTTGAGGGTTTTCAGCAGTTCGCGCTCTTCGTCATTGCTCAGCAAGGTTTCATGACGATCGAGCAGGGCTTGCAGTTCGCTGCTGGTGCGGCTGATCAGGCCTCTGCTGGTGTCACGCACGCGAGATTCGTCGGTGCTCACCAGGCGCAGGGACTCCAGGCGGACAGTGGCCACCAAGGCTGCGCTGTCATGGATATTCTCGATGCTCGGCATCCAGGTGTGTTCAATGACCAGCGCGCTTTCTCGCAGCTTGGCCATCTGGCCCAGGCCAAACATTCCCACAATCACCAGCAAGCTGGCCAAAACCCCAAAACTCAGACTGGCACGCAGACCGATCCTCATATTCCTCAATGACATCTCAATGCTCCTTGGGCGATTAGAACCTGCTCCCGGATCGGTCTTCGGACCTTGTTAGGGTGGGAGAGGGCGCGCTATATATCAAAGTGCCATCAAGGTAGTAATCGGGGTTTCCCTTAGTTGGATCCAAAGCCCTATGGAGGACCGGCGGCCGTTCTGGTTGGCGGTTTTTCGGCTTCTACCTGCCAGGCCACGGCGCTCAAGGCGTGTGGATCAAACGCGGATCGACTGTGAGGTGCGTTTATTGACCGGATGGTCGAATTAAAAAATTGAAAATAAATGTACGAAATGAACAGAGCTGTACAAGTCAGTGCAAAAAATGACCCTTCTCCTGCCTGCGTACACTGGCTAAGCTCAGGGCTTCCAGATGCCCGCTCGAGGTTTCCCGCATGTCGCTATCCACGCCTGCCCTCGCTATCGCCCGCACCATCCTCGAAGGCTTCGACGATTACCGCGAACACTTTCGCCAGATCACCGATGGCGCCCGCGAGCGTTTCGAAAAGGCCCAGTGGCAACAGGGGCAGGCGGCGTCAGCGGCGCGGATCAACCTGTACGAAGACAAGGTCGGTGAAGTCAGCGCGCGCCTTCGTGCGAACTTCGAGGGCAGCGCATTGCTCGACATTGACCTGTGGCCGCTGGTGAAAAGCGCCTATATCGGCCTGATCGACCTGCGTTTTGACGATGAGCTGTCCGAGACCTGGTACAACTCGATCTTCTGCGGCCTGTTCAGCCATGACCTGATCAGCGACGGCTGCATGTTCATCCACACCACGCGGCCGAGCCTGCGCCGGGCGCGGGCGGCACAAACCCGTATCTACGCGCCCGCCGGTCAGATTCCCGAAATGCTCGCGCAGATTTTTGCCGACTATCGTTTCAGCGAGCCCTACGCCGATCTGGCAGCCGATCTGCATCGCCTCGAAGCCCAACTGCGGGAAAACCTGCCGGACTGGGTGTGCAAGGACCCGGACCTTAAGGTCGAGCTGTTTTCCTCGGTGCTCTACCGCAACAAAGGTGCCTACCTCGTCGGGCGCATCTACACCCGCGACGAACAATGGCCCCTGGTGATCCCGCTGCTGCACCGCGAAGGCCAGGGCATCCAGATCGATGCGCTGATCACCGACGAGGCCGAGGTGTCGATCATCTTTTCGTTCACCCGTTCCTACTTCATGGTCGACGTGCCGGTGCCGGCGGAATTCATCGGCTTTCTCAAACGCATCCTGCCGGGCAAGCACATCGCCGAGCTGTACACCTCGATTGGTTTCTATAAACACGGCAAGTCGGAGTTCTACCGCGCGCTGATCAACCACCTGGCCACCACCGACGATCAATTCATCATGGCCCCTGGCGTGCGTGGCATGGTCATGAGCGTGTTCACGCTGCCGGGCTTCAACACCGTGTTCAAGATCATCAAGGACCGTTTTTCACCGTCGAAAAACGTCAACCGCGCCACGGTGATCGAGAAGTACCGCCTGGTCAAAAGCGTCGACCGCGTCGGGCGCATGGCCGATACCCAGGAGTTTGCCGACTTCCGCTTTCCCCTGGGCAAGTTCGAGCCCGAGTGCCTGGCTGAACTGCTGGACGTCGCTGCCGGCACCGTCGAAGTGGAAGGCGATACGGTACTGATCCGCCACTGCTGGACCGAACGGCGCATGACCCCGCTCAACCTCTACCTGGAAAACGCCAACCCCGCCCAGGTGCGCGAAGCCCTGGAAGACTACGGCCTGGCGATCAAGCAACTGGCGGCAGCGAACATCTTCCCCGGCGACATGCTGCTGAAGAACTTCGGCGTCACCCGTCACGGGCGCGTAGTGTTTTATGACTATGACGAAATCTGCTTTCTCACCGAAGCCAACTTCCGCCACATCCCCGCGCCGCGTACGCCCGAGGACGAAATGGCGTCCGAGCCCTGGTATTCCATCGGCCCGCTGGATGTATTCCCGGAAGAATTCCCGCCGTTCCTGTTCGCCGATGCCGGCCAACGCAAGTTGTTCGATGAGCTGCACGGCGAGTTGTATAACGCCGATTACTGGAAAGGTTTGCAGGACGCTATTCGCGCGGGGAAGGTGATTGATGTGTTTCCGTATCGACGCAAATAGCGTGATCACTCATAAAAACGGGCGAAGGTTTTACAACCATCCGCCCGCAGCAGTTTTGGTATGTGCAACTTTAGCGCTTATGGGCATCTGACTTATTCGTTGGTAACAACATAAGAGCAGAGCGTGTGGATGTTCAGGAAGGCTCCTTAAATTTTAAAACCGGTGGTATTTCCTCCCTGGCTTCTGAAGTTAACGCCCTTCTCTTTGCGATTCTCAGCACTTATAGCCTTAAACCAGGGCTGGTCACGACCCATCGTCGTCAGTTCGTCGGTGAGATTGCTTGCACGGTTTCTCTCGGTTGGGTTGGTGCCATTGGACTGAACATCGCGAGCTTGTTTATATAATGCTCCCATTTCCTTGTTAAATTCTTTGTCAGTTTTTTTACTCTCCCGGTAATCACTGAATTTTTGCAGTGGACTTTTGCTTTGAGGGGTAGCCTCGAGCTTTTTGATTCGCTGCTCCAGCAAGGTGATAGGGGGTGCATAAGCCTCTTTGGGCATGCTCCTTATCGGGAAATCAACCGGTAGTTTTTTCAGCTTGTCTGTGGTTGTCCTGGCTTGCTCAAGCTGTTTTTGCTGGGACGAACTCAACGCGAAATAGGGCTTTTTGTCCACCAGCGGCTGCGATGTATCGGCGTGGCTGGACGTCTGGAGCCAGGAGCCTTGTGTTGAAGGGTTTTCAGGCGCGATGTTCTGGTGTTTGTCGGAGTATCGGTTCTGATAGTTATAGGAGCCGCTGCTCGGGTTAGAGTTAGAATCAATAGGCATAAAATATCCTTTAAAACTGATGTACAGGACGTCTCAGTGTTTTCTTGGGGAGGCGGCGTCGCTCAACCGAGCTGATATTTTACAAGTTACTCATGAAGTTCATTCCTCGATTGGCCCGGCTTATGGAATGAAACTCCGAGATTCTATTCGCCGTCAGGTTTGTTGGCCGCTCCGATGAAGCTTGGCTGTTGGTTGATGTTGACGACGGCCTTATTACGGTATAGGCCGGAGCAAACTCGTAGCGCGTGGTGGCAGGGTATCTGCCGAGCATGGTTGGGACCGCATGGACTCTTGGTAGCTCGGCGGCTGGCGCGGCGTGACGGAATCGATTGGCATATTAAGCTCCGTATTCAATGGGGAATATTTTGATTTGCTTGAGATATCTGGCAACTCATTGAAGCCTGCATACCTTACCCATCAAATCGGACTTTCTCTTTTTAACAGTGTGACGGGCGCCCAAAGTCCTGTAGTACAAGTCGCTATTGGGGGCAGCCCTCATTTTAAACTTTGGACAATATGAACATCCCGAGTGTTGCCAGTCTGCTTGTAGCGCTGTTTGCGCTTCGATTCTCCGTCAGGTTGGTGGCCGGCTCGGCTGGAGTACGGCTATTACTGGTCGAAGGCTGCGTACCTGTTGCTTGCGCATAGCTCGGAGGGGGCTCATTGGGCGGCAGGTTCCGAGAACTCATTGCTTCATCGTATGAGGGCGGGTTGTCTGAGCGTGGAGGGGACGGCATGATCGGCATGGAAGCTCCGTTTCACGTTAGGTGGGTGTCTGGAAGTCTCATTGAACCATTCACATGCCATCCATCCCATCGGACTGCTGCTATTGAAACTACCGAATGGTCCACTCCGTGTCGTAGTAAATATCGTCGCCGGCGGTAAGTCAGCGCAGTCCTGATTGACTGACCGTCTCCATACGGGTCGAAATCTGCGACAATCCCGTCCTCTCTGATGACTTACGCTGCGCAGGCCTCACCTGCCTCACCCAAAAGACCCTTGCCGCCCTGATGACTGACCAAGCGCCCGCTATCGACCAACTGCTGAAAAACCTCGACCACGCCATGCTCGCCGACCGTCACCGCTTGCGGCGGCAACTGCTTGAGCTGCGCAAGAAGCCCGACGAGGAGAAGCTGGCGCAGTGGGTGGAGCGCATGCAGGCGTCCTGCGCCCAGGTCACGGCACGGCGCGCCAGCCTGCCGGTGATTCGTTACGACGACAGTTTGCCGATCGCGGCCAAGCGCGATGAGATCAAGGACGCGCTGCTCAAGCATCAGGTGCTGATCATTGCCGGCGAAACCGGCTCGGGCAAGACCACCCAGTTGCCGAAAATCTGCCTGGAGATCGGCCGCGGCCAATATGGCCTGATCGGCCATACCCAGCCACGCCGGATCGCTGCGCGCAGCGTCGCCAGCCGCGTCGCCGAAGAGTTGGCCACGCCGCTGGGCGCGTTGGTCGGCTATCAGGTGCGCTTCGAAGACCAGAGCGATGCCAACACCCTGATCAAGCTGATGACCGACGGCATCCTGCTGGCGGAAACCCAGAACGACCGTTACCTGGAACGCTACGACACGATCATCGTCGACGAAGCCCACGAACGCAGCCTGAACATCGACTTCCTGCTGGGTTACCTGAAAACCCTGCTGCCGCGTCGTCCCGACCTGAAAGTCATCATCACCTCGGCGACCATCGACCTGGAGCGTTTTTCCAAGCACTTCGACGACGCACCGATTGTTGAGGTCTCGGGCCGCACCTTCCCGGTGGACACCTGGTACCGCCCGCTGACCCTGGAACAGGACGAGGAGGGCAACCGTGTCGAAGACGACCTGACCGTCGACCAGGCGATCCTCGCCACCCTTGATGAAATCGCCGCCTATGAGCGCAGCGAACGCCGCAGCCCTGGCGACGTGCTGGTATTTTTGCCCGGCGAGCGCGAGATTCGCGATGCAGCCGAGATGCTGCGCAAGGCCCAGCTCAAGCACACCGAGATCCTGCCGTTGTACGCGCGGCTGTCGCCGGCCGAACAGCAGCGCATTTTCCAGTCCCATCCAGGGCGCCGAGTGGTGCTGGCGACCAACGTCGCGGAAACCTCGCTGACGGTGCCGGGCATTCGTTATGTGATCGACAGCGGTACCGCACGCATCAGCCGCTACAGCTACCGCGCCAAGGTGCAACGCCTGCCGATCGAGGCGATTTCCCAGGCCAGTGCCAACCAGCGTAAAGGTCGTTGCGGCCGTGTGGAGCCGGGGATCTGTATTCGCTTGTACAGCGAAGAGGATTTTATCGGGCGTCCGGAATTTACCGACCCCGAGATTTTGCGCACCAACCTCGCGGCGGTGATCCTGCAGATGCTGCACCTGCGCCTGGGCGAAATCACCGATTTCCCGTTTATCGAACCGCCGGACGGCAAGGCCATCAGCGACGGTTTCAACCTGTTGCAGGAACTCTCGGCCGTCGACCGCAACAGCCAGCTCACGCCATTGGGTCGCCAGTTGGCGCGCCTGCCGGTGGACCCGCGCATGGGTCGCATGCTGCTCGAAGCCGCCAAGCTCGGCAGCTTGCAGGAAGTGTTGATCGTGGCCAGTGCCATGTCGATCCAGGACCCGCGCGAGCGCCCACCGGAGCGCCAGCAGGCCGCCGACCAGGCCCATGCACAGTGGAAAGATGCGGACTCGGACTTCGCCGGGCTGGTCAATCTGTGGCGTGGTTTTGAAGAGCAGCGCCAGGCACTCACCGCCAGCCCGCTGCGCAACTGGTGTCGCAAGAACTTCCTCAACTACCTGCGTCTGCGCGAGTGGCGCGACTCCCATCGTCAGTTGAGCCTGATCTGCCGCGACATGCAGTTGACCATCAACAAAGAACCGGCGGACTTCCCCAAGCTGCACAAGGCGGTGCTGTCCGGCCTGCTCAGCCAGATCGGCCAGAAGACCGAAGACGGCGATTACCTCGGCGCGCGTCAGCGACGCTTCTGGATCCACCCGTCCTCGGGTATCGGCAAGAAACGCCCGCAATGGCTGATGACCGCCGAACTGGTGGAAACCACCAAGCTGTATGCGCGCATGGTGGCGAAGATCGATGCCGACTGGATCGAACCGCTGGCCGGGCACCTGATCAAGAAAAACCACTTCGAACCCCACTGGGAGAAGAAGCGCGGCCAGGTGGTGGCGTTCGAGCAGATCACCCTGTTCGGGCTGATCGTGGTCGGGCGTCGGCCGGTGCATTACGGGCCGATTGACCCGGTGGTGTCGCGGGAGTTGTTTATTCGCGAAGGCTTGGTGCGTGGCGAGATCCAGTCCCGCGCCAAGTGCCTCACCGCCAACCAGCAACTGCTGGAGCAGCTCGACGAACTGGAAGCCAAGGCGCGCCGCCGCGATATCCTGGCCGATGAAGAAACCTTGTACGCGTTCTACGATGCACGGCTGCCGGCGGAGATCCACCAGACCGCCACCTTTGACAGCTGGTACAAGGTCAACAGCCAGAAAGACCCGCAGTTGCTGATCATGCGCGAGGAAGACGTGCTGGCCCGCGAGGCCAGTGAAGTCACTGCCGCCCATTACCCGGACACCCTGCACCTGGGCGATCTGGAACTGGCCCTGAGTTACCACTTCGAACCCAACCACCCCCGCGACGGCGTTACCCTGCGCGTACCGGCACCGCTGCTGCCGGCCTTGCCGCCGGAACGCCTGGAATGGCTGGTGCCGGGGCTGATCGAAGCCAAGTGCATCGCCCTGGTGCGCAACCTGCCCAAGGCCCTGCGCAAGAATTTCGTGCCGGTGCCGGACTTCGTCAAGGCGGCGCTGCAGCGCATCGAGTTTGGCCAGGGTTCGCTGCCCCAGGCATTGGGGCGCGAATTGCTGCGTATGACCGGGGCGCGGGTCAGCGATGAGGCCTGGGCCGAAGCGGCGCAGCAGGTGGAAAACCATCTGAAGATGAACCTGGAAGTGGTCGACGGCCAAGGCAAGTTCCTTGGCGAGGGCCGCGACCTGGCCGAACTGACTGCACGCTTTGCCGAAGCCAGCCAGGCCGCGCTGGCCGTGCCGCACACCGCGAAAAGCCAGCAGCCGGTGGAGGCCAAGGTGTTCGCGGCCGTGGCCGAGAAAACCCAGCAGAAGATCGCCGGGCTGTCGATGACGGTCTATCCGGCGCTGGTGGAAGAAAACGGCACCGTGAAAGAGGGACGTTTTTCCACCGCTGCCGAGGCTGAGTTCCAGCACCGCCGGGCGTTGCAGCGCCTGCTGATGCAGCAATTGGCGGAACCGGCGAAATTCCTGCGCGGCAAATTGCCCGGCCTCACTGAACTGGGCCTGATGTACCGCGAACTGGGGCGTATCGACGCCCTGGTGGAAGACATCCTGCTGGCCAGCCTCGACACCTGTGTGCTGGAAGGCGAAGCCAGCCTGCCCCGTGACGGTGCCGGCTTGGCGGCGCTGGCTGAACGCAAGCGTGGCAGTTGGACCGAACACGCCGAACGCCTGGCGCGCCTGACCCTGGACGTGCTGAAGCTCTGGCATGGCCTGCAAAAGCGCTTCAAGGGCAAGATCGACCTGGCCCAGGCCGTGGCCCTGAACGACATCAAGCAGCAATTGAGCAACCTGGTGTATCCCGGCTTTGTGCGCGAAACCCCGGCGCAGTGGTTCAAGGAATTGCCGCGTTTTCTCAAGGCCATCGAATTGCGCCTGGAGAAGCTGCCGAGCCAGGTGCAAAAGGATCGGGTATGGAGCAGCGAACTGGGCGGCCTGTGGGCGCAGTACCAGACCCGCTTGAACAAGCACGCCCAGGAAGGCAAGCGCGACCCGCAACTGGAGCTGTATCGCTGGTGGTTGGAGGAATACCGGGTGTCGTTGTTTGCCCAGCAGTTGGGGACCAAGGTGCCGATTTCCGACAAGCGCTTGAGCAAGCAGTGGAGCCTGGTCGAGGCCTGATCCTTTCTCGGTCACCCAGACCAGGCAGGTCCAAATGTGGGAGGGGGCTTGCCCCGATAGCGGTGTATCAGTCACAGAATCTTTGTCTGACACACCGCTATCGGGGAAAGCTCCCTCCCACATTGAAACTTGATGGTGTTTTGTTCAGGGTGTTTGTCCGGCATATGGCGCCAAACCCCAGGGTTTGTGGCAAACTTCGCGGTTATAAATGCCGGGATCGTCGCAAAAGTCTGCGGCGCGAAGGAATAAAGCGTTGCCAGTTTGATGTCCGCTGGGCGGAATAAAACTACTTAAAGTTTGGTACGACGGTACCAATATCATCTGCCTGACAGATTTAGAGGAACGACCGTGCATAACGTCGTCATCAGCGGCACTGGCCTTTACACCCCTGCCAATAGCATCAGCAACGAAGAACTGGTGCAGTCTTTCAATGCTTACGTGCACCAGTTCAATTCGGACAACGCCGCTGCCATCGAGCGCGGTGAAGTCCAGGCGCTGACGGAGTCGAGCGCTGCGTTCATCGAAAAAGCCTCGGGCATCAAGAGCCGCTTCGTGATGGACAAGGAGGGCATCCTTGACCCGCAGCGCATGGCGCCGCGCCTGCCTGAGCGCAGCAATGACGAGTGGTCGGTGCTTTGCCAGATGGCCATCGGTGCCGCCGAGCAGGCCCTGCAGCGCGCCGGCAAGACTGCCGCCGACATCGATGGTGTGATCGTCGCCTGTTCCAACCTGCAACGTGCCTACCCGGCCATCGCCATCGAAGTCCAGGAAGCCCTGGGCATCGCAGGCTTCGGTTTCGACATGAACGTGGCGTGTTCCTCGGCGACCTTCGGCATCCAGAACGCCGCCAACAGCATCCAGCTGGGCCAGGCCCGGGCGATCCTGATGGTCAACCCGGAAGTCTGCACCGGCCACTTGAACTTCCGCGACCGCGACAGCCACTTTATCTTCGGCGACGCCGCCACGGCGGTGGTCCTCGAGCGCGCCGACCTGGCGACCTCCGAGCATCAGTTCGACGTGGTGAGCACCAAGCTGCTGACCAAGTTCTCCAATAACATCCGCAACAACTTCGGCTTTCTCAACCGCGCAGCGGAAGAGGGCATCGGTGCGCCCGACAAACTGTTCGTGCAGGAAGGCCGCAAAGTCTTCCGCGATGTGTGCCCGATGGTCGCGGAACTGATCGGCGTGCACCTGGAAGAGAACCAGTTGAACGTGGCCGATGTGAAGCGCTTCTGGCTGCACCAGGCCAACCTGAGCATGAACCACCTGATTGTGAAGAAACTGCTGGGCCGTGAAGCCACGGTGGAAGAAGCACCGGTGATCCTCGATACTTACGCCAATACCAGCTCGGCGGGTTCGGTGATTGCGTTTCACACCTACCAGGACGATCTGCCCAAGGGCGCTGTTGCGGTACTCAGCTCGTTTGGCGCAGGCTATTCGATCGGTAGCGTGATCCTGCGCAAGCGTTAAGACAATCGAGGTCTTGAATGGCAGCAGCGGACGACGCGCACCTGCTTGAACGACTGCTCAAGGGCGAGCAACGGGCCTACAAGGAATTGGTCACCACGTACCAAAGCGCGATGCGGGCGGTGGCGTATGCCATCGCCGGCCAGCGCCATGCCGACGAAGTGGTGCAGGACGCCTGGCTGTCGGTGGTGCGCAACCTGGCCAAATTCGAAGGGCGCTCCAGCCTCAAGACCTGGCTGCTGACCATCACCGCCAACGCCGCCAAGGGGCGCTACAAGCAGAATCGCCGGGAAGTGCTGCTCGACGACTTGCCTTCGCCCCACGGCACCATCGGCGATGACCGTTTTACTGCCGATGATGGCCACTGGGCCGTCGCCCCGTATGCCTGGCACCAGGACACCCCGGAAGCCTTGCTGACCGAGGATGAACTGCGCAAGTGCCTGGAGCACACGTTGCTGAGTTTGTCCGAACTGCAAAGCAGCGTGCTGGTACTGCGTGAACGCCAGGGGCTGGAGCTGGAAGAGATCTGTAATCTTCTGACGCTCTCACTCTCCAATGTCCGCGTGCTGTTGCATCGAGCACGGCTTAAAGTCTTCGCCACGGTGGAGCATTTTGAGGAAACGGGCGAATGTTGACCTGTAAAGAACAAGTGGCACGTTCCAGTGACTATCTCGATGGGCAATTGACCTTTCGCGAACGTCTGCTGGTGCGTCATCACTTGATGTTCTGCCCCAACTGCCGACGGTTTATCCGCCAGATGCGCCTGCTGCAGGCGACGTTGCGGATGCTGCCGCAGGAACCGGTGAAGGATGTGGACGCCTTGGCGCAACGGCTGGCTGCCGAGCGGCTCAAGGAACGATAAGGCAGCTTCGAGCTGCAAATGAAAAGCGGCAAGTGACGCGCCTCTCCTTGAGGCGCGTCGCTTGCCGCTCAGTGCTGCTTTTTTAGAACTTGGCTTCTGCGTCCAGCTGCAGGGTGTTGGCGTTGGCGTCGCGATAGCCGGCGACGCTGGCGTAGTCGGCCTTGGTCAGGAAGTAAGTGGCGCCGATGGCAAAGTTCTTGTCGATGTCGTAACCCACCTTGAACTTGTGACCCCGTGCACCGGTGAAGCCCCCGGCGAAGTCCGAATCGGTGAAGGCGCCGACCACTGCGTAGCGTTGTACGTCGCGGTAGTTGTAGTCCAGGTTGAAGCCGAACACTTTGGACTTGGCACCCAGCAGCCAGGCGGTGTCCTGGTCTTTTTCAGTGGCTTCGTTGTTTTTCACGTATTGACCATAGAACGACAGCGGCACGGCCAGGCCGCCGATGTCGACTTGGCCGAAGCCTTCGTACAGGCGGTACTCGCTGGCGTTGCCGGCAGTGGTATTGGCGACGGTTTCGCCTGGGGTCAGGCAGCCAGGCGTGGTACCAGTGGTTGTCGGGCAACGGCTGTCTTCATCGTTCTGGAACGCGTAGACGCTGCCGCCCAGGGTCAACTTCAGGTTATCGGTCAGCGAGAAGCGAGACCCCAACTGGCCAGCCGTCATGCGCAGGTCATTGCGAAACTGCACGCCGTCGCCGTTCACGTTGTCCTTGAGGTTGTAGTTACCCAGGCTGCCGAACAGCTCGGCGCTGCCGCCCAGTGGGTATTTGTAGGTCACGGCCAGGCCTTCGGGGTTGATGTCGCTGTCCCAGATCACATCGCCCATGCTGACCCACGGTTGCAGCATCTTGCCGCCGATCACGTGCAGATTATTGATTTGAGTCGGGTGGTAGTCGATGTAACCCAGATCCAGCCAGATTGACTTCTTGTTGAAGTAACCGTCCAGGTCCTGGTTGGTGGAGCGAGCATCATCGTTGCTGCCGGTGGCGACGCGAATGCCGGTGTCGACTTGCGAGTTGATTTCGGTAAACGCACCCAGGCGGGCTCGGATGCGCTCGCGATCTTTGTCTTTACCGCCGTTGTTGGGGGTACCGTCGATCTTGATGGTCTCATGACGGAAACGCACATCGCCCTTGAGCTGGGTCTTGGCGGCCCAGGCCAGCTTCTGGTCGAAGCTGCTCAGCTCGTTGGTTTTCTTCGCGGTGGCCGCGATCTGTTCGTTGGTCTCTTGTTGAGCTTGCCGTGCGATCTGCTGTTCTTTCTGGTCTTTGGCCAACTCGTTTTGCAGTTCGGTGTACTGCGAAGCGGTGATCTGGCCGTTGGCCTTGAGCATGTCGAGCAATTTAGCGTCGACTGCAGCGCCGGCCGGAACGCTCAGGGCCAGTAACAGGCCACCGCACAGGGCCGCTGCAGTTTTAGTGGAAGCAAGACGCATATCAATCTCCGAAAGTGAGGAGGGATGGCAAACCATCCAGGACACAACCGACCGATGACGGACGGAAAAATAACCACCTGATAGAACCAGGCGCTCTAAAAACAGGCGTCAGTATCACGATCGTTTATGACGGCGCAGTGGCGAAGTGATGTCATGTAGATGACAAATTATTTAAGAATGGAACTATTGATTTAGAGCCTTGTCAGGCGATTCGGGGGTGTGCCCGGACCTGCGATAAGCGATACTCGCCAGGCTTTCATGCCATGACGTAGTGAGGATGCCAATGCCGCTGCAACGCCTGGACAACCTGTCCGAAATCGCTCCGCAGGCCTGGGACGCACTGGTGCCGGACGCCCAGCCCTTTGTGCGGCACGCCTTCCTCAGCGCGCTGGAAGACAGTGCCAGCCTGGGCCCTCAATCGGGCTGGCAACCCGAACATTTGTTGCATTGGGAAGGCGACCGCCTGGTGGCGGCATTGCCCAGTTATCGCAAATGGCATTCCTACGGCGAGTACGTGTTCGACCATGGTTGGGCCGATGCCTGCGAGCGTGCGGGCATTGATTACTACCCCAAGCTGCTGACGGCCGTACCGTTCAGCCCGGTCAGCGGCCCCCGCCTGTTAGCGGCCAGCGCCGACGATGGGTTCGAACTGCTGAAGAGCCTGCCGGGCTATCTGGAAATCGAAGGGCTCTCCAGTGCCCATATCAACTTCACCGACGGCTTGGCCGATGAGGCGTTAGCCCAACAACCGGGTTGGTTGCAGCGCCTGGGCTGTCAGTTTCACTGGCAGAATCGCGGCTACCGTGACTTCCAGGATTTCCTCGACGCCCTCAGTTCCCGCAAGCGCAAACAGATGCGCAAGGAGCGTGAACAAGTGGCGGGGCAGGGCATCGACTTCGAATGGTTGCAAGGCCACGAGTTGAGCGAGGCGCAGTGGGATTTTGTCTACGCCTGCTACGCCAATACCTACGCTGTACGCCGCCAGGCACCGTACCTGACCCGCGCGTTTTTCAGCCTGCTGGCCGAGCGCATGCCCGAAGCGATCCGTGTGGTGCTGGCCAGGCAAGGCACACGCCCGGTGGCCATGGCCTTCAGCCTGATCGGTGGCGACAGCTTCTACGGCCGCTACTGGGGTTGCCTGGCGGAGTTCGACCGGCTGCATTTCGAAACCTGCTTCTACCAGGGTATGGACTACGCCATCGCTCATGGCCTGCAACGCTTCGACGCCGGCGCCCAGGGCGAGCACAAATTGATTCGCGGGTTTGAACCGGTGATTACCCGGTCGTGGCACTACCTGCGCCACCCCGGGTTGAAGAATGCCGTCGAGGATTTCCTCAAGCGCGAGCGGGTGGGGATTGTGGCGTATGCCGAAGAGGCGAGGGCGGCCCTGCCTTACCGGCAGGGCTGAACCATCGGTCTGACAATGCTGGCAAGACACAATGGAGTCGATATTCTGTATGTACAAAAGTACATACAGGATGCGCCATGCATTTTGAGTGGGATGAGTCCAAGAACAAAGTCAATATTTCCAAGCACGGTATCGATTTCAACGACGTTCCGGATATCTTTCGGCATCCAATGCTGGCCTTGCGCGATGATCGAGCGGATTATGGCGAAGAGCGTTGGATCAGTATTGGCTGGATCAAATTGTTAATGGGTGTGGTCGTATACACCGAGCGGCACGGTGATGTGATCCGTATCATTTCCGCCCGAAAAGCAACCAAGAAGGAGGCCAAATATTATGACGCAAACATCGAAAACTGATTGGGAGCGCCTGGCCAAGATGAATGATGAAGAAGTTGATACCAGCGATATTCCTGAGTTGGACGCGGAATTTTTCCGGCGTGCAGAGTTGCGTGTGCCGGTGAAGCAGGCAGTTACGATTCGGCTGGATGCTGACGTTTTGGAGTGGTTTAAAGGTCAAGGTACGGGTTACCAGACGCGTATCAATCAATTGTTGCGCCAATACATGCAGGCTCATCAGGGTTGAGCATTTGCCCATTGAAATCAGCCCTGCTCTACCGGCAGGGCTGACCCTTTGCCTCAGACCGGCTCCTCCTTGCCCAGCCATCGATAGACAACACCGCCCGCCACCGCACCCAGGATCGGCGCGAGCCAGAACATCCACAACTGCTGGATCGCCCACCCGCCGACGATCAAGGCCGGGCCGGTACTGCGGGCCGGGTTGACCGAGGTGTTGGTCACGGGGATGGAGATCAGGTGGATCAAGGTGAGGGCCAGGCCAATGGCGATGGGCGCGAGGCCCTTCGGGGCACGGTGGTCGGTGGCGCCGAGGATGATCAGCACGAACATCGCTGTCATCACCAGCTCGCAGACAAACCCCGCTGCCATTGAATAGCCGCCCGGCGAATGCTCGCCATAGCCGTTGGAGGCCAGCCCGCCGGCCAGTTCAAAGCCCGGCCTGCCACTGGCGATGAAGTACAACAATGCGGCGGCGACTACCCCGCCGATGACTTGGGCCACGATGTACGCCGGTAACTCCCTGGCCGGAAACCTCCCGCCCACTACCAGCCCCACCGATACCGCCGGGTTGAGGTGACAACCGCTGATATGCCCGATGGCCACCGCCATGGTCAGCACCGTGAGCCCGAACGCCAGGGCCACACCCAGCAACCCGATCCCGACGGCGGGAAACGCGGCGGCCAACACCGCACTCCCGCAACCGCCCAACACCAGCCAAAACGTTCCCAACCCCTCTGTGACTGAACGCTTGAACAAAGACATGCAGCACGTCCTTGATAGATCGCTCTACCCAATCAGTAAATCAGTGATGCTCCCTGCAGATTTACTTCAGCGCCCGTCTGGGCACTGCACTGAGTACAGCACGGTTTTTACACAAATCCAGGCCACCCAATGTGGGAGGGGGCTTGCCAGTCAGTTAAGGCTTTTTGTAGGAGCGAGCTTGCTCGCGAAAAACTCACAGGCGCCGCGTTCATTCAGGAAGC